>JAUVKF010000049.1 GCA_030596395.1 Chlorobiota bacterium
AAACTGGGAATAAATTTAAATGACCTCTATACTACAGTTGGTGCATTTATGGGAGGTTCTTATGTAAATGACTTTACCCGTTTTGGCAGGCTTTACAAGACTTATATCCAGGCTGAACCTGAATACCGCGTTGATGAGTCGCAGATTAACAACTTCTTCATCAAGAATAATGTAAATAAAATGGTTCCCCTCGCGACAGTGGCTACAATCCAGCCTATTTCAGGCCCTGATTACACCAACCGTTTCAATCTCTTCCGCTCGGTGGAAGTTACCGGTGGACCGGCGGAAGGCTTTACTTCAGAACAGGCAAGGACGGCATTAAAGGAAGTGGCAGCAGAAGTGCTTCCCCAGGACATGAGTTATTCGTGGAATGCCATGTCGTTCCAGGAAGAGAAAGCTTCAGGACAATTGGGTATTATTCTCACCTTTTCATTGCTCTTTGTTTTTCTTATTCTTTCGGCACAATACGAAAGTTGGTCGCTACCCTTTAGTATTTTAATGGGAACACCCTTCGCCATTTTTGGCGCTTTGTTTGCCCTTTGGGTGGGCCGAATGATTAGCCCTACATTTGAGAATAATATTTTCGCACAGGTTTCTTTTGTGATGCTTATTGGAATGGCTGCAAAAAATGCTATCCTGATTGTTGAATTTGCTAACGATGAATTCAAAAAAGGCCTGAGTTTATTTGATGCCGCCATCGTTGCTGCAAAATCCCGATTCCGCCCAATCTTGATGACAGCCTTTTCATTTATTCTTGGTGTCTTCCCTCTTGTTATTGCAACAGGATCTGGTGCTGAAGCACGTAAAGTAATGGGGATGGCGCTACTTGGCGGAATGACCATTGCCACATTACTTGGGGTATTCATGTATCCGATGTTGTTTGTGTTGATTGGGAAGATTGCAGGGTATGAGAAGAAGAGAGAACGATTACAGGCGGTTGAAACCCAAGTTGAGGAAGTGAATGATAACATTATAAATGATTAAGCCATGAAAAAGATATTTATAGTAATTATGATCGGCATAATCATTTTTATCTCCAGTTGTAAACTTGGGCCTGATTTTGAACGACCGGAATATTATGGCCCTACATCGTTTCGTTTCGATTCGATAACTACTGATACCATTGTTAATCTTCGATGGTGGGAACTTTTCAATGATCCTGTTTTAGATACATTAATAAAGAAAGCGCTGGAAAACAACAAAGATATTATGGTTGCCGCTGCGCGAGTTGAAGCATCCAAAGCAAATCTTGGTTTTACAAAAGCTGATCAATGGCCTTCGTTTCAGTTTAATGTTGGTGCTGGAAGCGGAAATTCAATGGGAACAGTACAATTTAGTTCAGTCACCAATAATTTCTATGCTTATCCCACAATGAATTGGGAAATTGGATTCTGGGGTAAGTACAGGCGGTTAAATGAATCAGCAAGGGCTGATTTGCTTACATCCGAATATGGTTTGCGTACAGTACAAATAAGCCTGATCACTGCTGTAGCCAGCACATATTTCCTTTTGTTAGACAATATACAAAAATTGGAGATATCCAAAAGAACCCTTGAGGCCCGCGATAGTTCAATGCAAATTATTCAGGCAAGATTCGATTATGGGATTGTCGCCGAAATTGACCTAAACCAGTCTCAAATTCAGCGTGCTATTTCTGCTGCTGCTATTCCTAATTTTGAACGGCAAATTGCTTTTAACCAAAGCACCATCAGTATTTTGCTGGGCTACTATCCGGTTGATGTTCCTATTGGTAAAGATTTGTTTGAACAGACAGAACCCATGGATGTTCCGAATGGCCTACCCTCTCAATTGCTGTTGAGAAGGCCGGATGTAATGCAGGCTGAAGCGTCATATGCTGCTCAAAATGCCAGGATAGGTGCTGCTCAAGCCATGCGCTGGCCATCGTTAAACCTAAGCGGATTATTGGGTGTGGCTTCAACAAGTTTATCAACTTTAACAGCTGCCGGTTTAGGCTGGTCAGCAACCGGTGTTATCATGGGTCCGCTGTTTCAATTTGGAAAAAACAAACGCAGAGTTGAAATTGAGCGTGCAAATACTGAGGCAGTATTAAGGCAGTATGAAAATACCGCACTTCAGGCATTTAAAGAAGTTGAAGATGTGCTTATTTCTATTCAGACACTGAACCAGGAAATCATTGCTCAGGAACAAAGATCGATTGCAGCCATGAACGCTGAGTATTTATCAAACGAGCGTTACGACAAAGGCCAGACCAGTTACCTGGAAGTGCTGGAATCGCAGCGGCAGAGTTTTGATGCACAATTGGCTTTTTCTCAAACGAAAGCAAATCTCTTAAATGCTCATGTCGCCCTGTACAAAGCATTGGGCGGAGGTTGGTTGTCACCTGAAGAAGAAGAAGCCTATAATGAGGCTCAGCAAGCAGATTCGCTGAACCGGAAAAGATAACAGAGGAACACTAATTCGCTTTCAAATTAACGAACTGAACACTGAAAAAGAAAACAAAAGCCAGAGGGGGTTGCGCCGGCTGACGAAATAGTCCCCAACAACAAATGATGAAAATATGCTTTTTAGTTTCATAACAAGGAGATTGCTACGTCCCGTTTAAAAACGAGACTCGCAATTAAACGTGTATTCTTTTCACCCCCGAAAGACATATTCCATTCAAACCGTCCAAACACTTTGTAACTATTTTTCTCTTATTTTTGACACCATAAAAATTGAAACCTATGAATATTATTGAAAAGATAATCGCATCCCATTCAGGGAAAGAAACTGTAAAACCCGGAGATATTGTTGACATTGAAATAGATGCACGTGTAGCACGGGATTTTGGTGGCCCCAACGTGATTAAGAATTTAGAAGAAAATGGCTTAAGCATTGATGATCTCAGCAAAACCTTTTTTACATTTGATACCAATCCAACTGGCAGCGACCAGAAGTATGCTATCAACCAGCAGATCATCAGGATGTTTGCCCGAAAGCATGGCATCAAGGTTTTTGACATCAACAACGGTATCGGAACCCACACTTTAATTGACAACGGTTTATCATGGCCGGGCTCAACAGCTGTAACCACCGATTCTCACGCAAATATCCTTGGAGCTATTGGCGCATTCGGACAAGGTATGGGCGACAAAGATATTGCCGTTGCTTTCCACCGCGGTAAAACATGGTTTAAAGTTCCTAAGTCAGTAAAGATCAACTTTACCGGAGAGCTCCCTGCTAATGTTGCTGCAAAGGATTTTATTTTAAACCTGCTCAATAAATTTGGTGCAAACAGCCTTTTGGGCTATTCTGTTGAGTTTTATGGTGAACCGATTTATAAACTGACGCTAGATCAGCGAATTACCATTGCCTCGATGGGAACGGAAATGGGCGTGATCATTTTACTCTTTCCGCCTAATGATGAGGTGATGCAGTTTTGCGAAGAAAGAACAGGAAGAAAACTCGAAAAAATTACTGCTGATGAATCGGCTGTTTATGATCAGGAACATACAATCGATGTAAGCAAATTTGTACCGATGGTGAGCCGTCCTGGCAAGCCACACGATTCGGTAAATATTGATGAAGAAAGGAAAGTGAAAATTGATTCCGCATTTGTAGGCAGTTGCACCAATGGCCGGATGGAAGATATGCGCGAGGTAGCTCGTGTACTGAAGGGGAGAAAAGTTGCACCCGGTGTCGTTTTAAAAATAGTTCCAACAACTGATGAAATATGGACTCAATGCCTTGAGGAAGGCATTATCAAAATATTTAAAGATTCCGGAGCCTTGTTCTCCAACGCTGGTTGTGCAGGTTGTGCAGCCGGACAGGTAGGGCAGAATGGCCCGGGAGAGATTACAATTAGTACCGGTAACCGTAATTTTCCGGGTAAACAGGGCAAAGGTGAAGTGTATCTCGCCTCCCCTGCTTCAGTAGCTGCCTCTGCAGTTGCCGGTTATATTACTACTGATGATGATATTCCGGATGAACCGGCAACCTTTGATTTTGCATTTCGTGCTGATGAATTAAAGTTGGCAGTTGAGAAACCTAAAGATCATGCCGATAGTCCATTAACTGTTAAAGGACGTGCCTGGGTAATCGATCGTGACGATGTAGATACTGATATGATCTTCCATAATCGCTATTTGCAGATTACAGATCCTGAACAAATGGGTCAGTATATCTTCGATAACCTGGAAGGATATGAGGATTTTGCAAAAAAATGCAAATCCGGTGATATTGTCATACTCGGGAAAAATTTTGGTTCGGGCAGCTCACGTCAGCAAGCTGTGGATGGATTTAAAACATTAGGTGTTCAGGCTATACTTGCCGAATCATTTGGTGCTATTTATGAGCGCAATGCAATTAATGCCGCTTTTCCTATTTTGACTTACGATAAACTTGAAGCTGCTGATGTGAAGGATGGTGACAATGTGGAGATCAATTTCCAAACAGGTGAATTGAAGAATATATCAAAAGGAAGGTTTGCCAACATTGATCCTTTTTCTGAAGTTCAGTTGGAGATATATCAGAACGGTGGGCTTTTTTAATGTTTTTAATTTAGCGTATTAACCGCTAAGGCCGTAACTTATTGTTCAAGAGCCTATAATGATATTGCTGGACAATTGCCTTGATCAGTGTCTCCAATTCTTCTGCTACCTGTGTTTCCGAATGGATCAGATTGATTAGTTGTTCAGGGTCTGAGCGATTGTTGAAAAGTGAAACGGATTGATCCCCGTCAAACAGTAAACTGTAATCTCCTTTTGTTATCTGATAAAATCCATTCACAAACTCAACGGCAACGCGTGGCAGGCTGTCGTTAAACACACTGTGTCCGAAAGCAACAAAAGGCTTATTAAACTTCAAATAATCCAATATAGACGGAAGCATATCGCATTGTTGTGTAGTAAGTTCGTTTTTACCGATAAGATCACTACCCGGAAAATAAAACAGGATTGGTATTGAATATCGCCCGGCAGTATTTTTGTAATATTTAAGCTCGTAATCAGCTAGGCGGTACTCCTCGTCTTTTTGATTATTTTCCCTTACAGTAATCGAATGGCCAGTATGATCTGCCAGAATCACAAAAAGGGTGTTATCAAACCAGGGCATCGCCGAAACTGTTTTAAAGAACTGTTTTAAGGCATAATCGGAGTATTGGACGACCCTGTGGATTTTCACATTGTTTTCAGGAAATTTCTCCTTATGTTTTTCGGGAACTCTGTACGGATTATGAGAACTGAGCATAAATTCAAATGCAAAGAAAGGTTCTTCAAAAGTATTTAGTTCATTGGCAACATATTGTAAGAAAGGCTCATCATAAATCCCCCAATAGTCATCATAATCCAGGTCGTTATTGTACTCAGTACGTCCGTAATAAGCATCAAACCCCGCCATTTTTGCGAATGCATCAAAATTCATTGAACCATTATTTCCTCCATGAAAAAATGCTGAATAATAGCCTTTGTCTTTTAAAAACCTTGCCAGGCTGTTTATTTCGTTTGTGTTATAAACCGACAGGATTAAATGATCATCCATCAAAGGCGGGATACCTGCAATTATGCTGGGAACTGCATCAATCGACCTTGGCCCGGATGCAAAAGCATTTGTAAGTACCAGAGATTGCTGCATCAATGAATCGAGGAAAGGCGTGTACCCTTTATAATTGTTCAGATAACCGCTATATTCCTTCGAAAAACTTTCCAACAACAAAATAACAACATTTACCTTTCTGAATGCGGAATCCGGGTAATTGTATTGATGCAAGGTCGGGTAAATTTCATGGCATTCTTCAATTGTACCATAAACCTTCGCTTCAAAACTTTTGTGCCCATAAGTAGTCATAATAGCAAACGGAGTATTAAGGACGAGGGGGGCACTTTTTGCTGATGAATATTTGGGCGCGTCAATAACCGACAAAGGCCTGTTTTGCAGTCCGCCCCTGGCTCCGATAGCAGTTATACCAAATAGGATAACAAAGGCAATTCCCTGGTAAATAATCGATACAATTTTATGCTGTTGATTTGTTTTGTTTTTATTATTCTTTAAGCGGATACGGTTGTAGATAAACCAGGTAAGAATTGTGAGGATCAGCCAGGTAAAGGATACATACCAGTAATCAACTAAGAAGCTGGGGATCAATAAGGGAATATCATTACTGTCGGCTAAAAAATCCAGAATGTAGGCAGTGGATCGCTTTTTAGTAAAATCAAAATACCTTGCATCGCCCAAATTGATCAATAACAGCAACGAATTGACGATCAGAAAATAATACTTGATAAATACCTGGTACCCTTTACTATTCTTGATTTGGCCTATTGGGATGATGTGCATGATAACAATCAGCATATTGAAATACAAAATAACCGACAGGTCGAATCGCATGCCGATGATAAAGGCATACACCAAATCAAATGTACTTAGTTGCGAAAAAAATGAATAGTTCAGTACCAGAAAGAACAAGCGGGCAGCAAAAAACAGGAATAATGCCAATAAAAGCCTCTTGATCAGGAGTACGATATGTTTGTTGTATTCATTCACAGCGTGTGCAAAATTGAGAAAATTATTTAAGCTTTTGCTTTTGATTACAATTCTTTTACAATTTCTATGCTAATCACTCATCTTATAATTGAGGGGTGTATCAAAAGTTTTGGCCTGGAAATTATTTTAGGGGATTTTTTAATGTATGGATAATGATTTTATACTTTTGCCGCTAAATCAATTATCTGTAATGAAACCTCTAGTTATCCTGATATTTTTTGTTTTTAATTTATTGCTTTCAACGTTTGTCCTTTCGCAGGAAATAGAAACCGTTAAAATTGGCGATCAGGAATGGATGAAATACAACCTGAACGTTGATGTTTTAGGAAGTATTTGTTACAATAAGGACTCAATGAATTGTGAAAAATACGGCAGGCTCTATTTTTGGAATTCTGCACTTGATGCCTGCCCTGATGGTTTCAGATTACCCATTGATGAAGATTGGCAATTGTTAACTAATTATCTTGGTGGTGAAGATGTTGCAGGGGCTAAGCTCAAAAAAGGTGGAGATTCTGGTTTTGAGGCATTATTTGGTGGAAACTACCAACCGGAAGTAAAATTATTCAGTTTTAAGGCTGAAAAAGGATATTACTGGACTGCCAGCCCTCATGGTTTTCATACCGCCTGGATCAGGACCTTTCATCTGGGCAAGAAAAGCATTAAAAGAACTACTATCGGCAAAAGTTTCTATTTCAGCATCCGGTGTATCAAAGTTGATTAGAAATCGATATTCAGGTACCCCGGATATTTCTGAATCACCGATCCTACCCTGTAATACGGTTTGATCTGTACACCCACACCCATGTTTTTTAACTCTTCAGCTTTATTGTCGCTGAAAACAAAATTTAATAATTGAGGAAGTGTTTCCGACTGAAATAACTGAAGAATGTCAAGATTGACATGAACAGGAAAAACGGTTGACGAATTAGGCTGAACTTCAATTAGTTCGTTGATCTCCCCGGCCAGAAAGTCTTCTTCTTTCATCAGTATCTTCCATTCCATACCTGCTATTGATGCCATTGAATTGTTATTGTTTGAGGCTTTCAGGTCAATGGTTAACTTCGCCGGTAAACTGCCACTGAACAGTTGATTGGTCAGGCTCATCATTCCGAGAAAGCCTATGTCATCAGGGCTTTTCAATGCACTGACTTTGATCCCTCCAATTTCCACGACATGGATATTATCTAAAGTGAATTCACATTCGGTGAAACGCTGAATATTCTGAGCCTGCTCCAACACATTGCAGGAGGAAAAAAGCAGGATAACAAAAACCATGAATATACCATGTTGTTTTTTCATATTAAACTGCTTTACTCACTCTTTTTCGTTCTGTTTCACTCAGGATAATTTTCCGCATACGCAATGAACGAGGCGTTACTTCAAGGTATTCATCGTTGCGTATTACCTCCATATACTCTTCTAAGGAAAAGGTGACAGGAGGCGGGATCATTACTTTATCATCGGAACCCGATGCACGCATATTGGTCAGTTTTTTTGTCTTGTTGACATTAACTACTATATCCCCTGCCCTACTGTTTACACCAATTACCTGCCCTGTATACACTTCTTCGTTGGAATGGATGTAAAATTTACCGCGATCAACCAATTTCCAGATTGCATAAGGGATGGCTGTTCCGGTTTCCATGGATATCAATGCACCGTTGGCTTTTGTTTTGATCTCTCCCTTCCAGGGATCAAACGATTTAAAGCGATGCGCGATAATGGCTTCTCCTTCAGTAGCAGTTAGAATCGAGTTTCTTAAACCGATAATCCCTCGCGATGGAATATTGAATTCAAGAAACATCCTGTCGTTTTTGGGCTCCATGTGCAGGAATTCACCCTTGCGCATGGTAACAATGTCAATTACCCTGCCCGAAAAATCTTCGGGAACCAGGATGGTCAGGCTTTCAACGGGTTCATGTTTTAGACCATCAATGTCTTTGATGATCACTTTCGGTTGCCCCAGCTGGAATTCGTAACCCTCGCGGCGCATGGTTTCTACAAGAATTGAAAGATGAAGGATACCACGGCCAAAAACAAGATAAGCGTCAGGAGAGTCTGATTCCTCAACCTTGAGGGCCAGGTTTTTTTCGGTTTCAAGAAATAAACGGTCACGCAAATGACGGCTGGTCACGTATTTTCCTTCTTTACCAAAAAACGGTGAATTATTAACAGTAAACAACATGCTCATGGTAGGTTCGTCAATCTTGATTGAAGGCAAACCTTCGGGCTCTTCAAAATCAGCAACCGTGTCACCGATCTCAAATTCTTCCAGTCCCATCAATGCTACGATATCGCCTGCGTAAACCTCGGTTTTACATTTTTCTTTACCAAGGCCTTCAAATAAATAAAGCTCCTTTATTTTTTGTTTAAGAATTCGACCATCTCTTTTAACCAATGAAACATTCATTCCCATTTTTAATGTTCCCCTTAAAAGGCGGCCTACTGCAATTCTTCCTACATAAGATGAATAATCCAGTGACGTAATTTGCATTTGAGGTGATCCTTCTTTGAATTCAGCTTTTGGGATGTGTTCGATAATTAAATCAAGCAGGTAGGATACATCTTCAGTCTCTTGTTGCCAGTCTTCTGACATCCAGCCTTCTTTTGAAGAACCAAAGGCAGTTGGAAAGTCAAGTTGATCCTCGCTCGCCCCAAGGTTAAACATCAGGTCGAACACAGCTTCCTGTACCTCATCAGGACGGCAATTGGGTTTATCTACTTTGTTAATAACCACAATAGGTTTCAGGTTAAGGTCAATGGCCTTTTGCAGCACAAAACGTGTTTGAGGCATCGGCCCTTCAAACGCATCAACAAGTAGCAGCACACCGTCTGCCATATTTAAAACGCGCTCTACTTCTCCACCAAAGTCCGAGTGGCCAGGCGTATCAATGATGTTGATCTTAACATCTTTGTATCTAACTGAAACGTTTTTTGATAAAATGGTGATTCCGCGTTCCCGTTCCAGGTCGTTACTGTCGAGTATCAACTCACCCATTTCCTGGTTATCCCTGAATAGTTTTACCTGGTGCAACAGTCGGTCAACAAGTGTGGTTTTACCGTGGTCAACGTGAGCGATGATGGCTATATTTCTTATATCTTTCATTTGATTTGTTAAAGTCGATTTTTTCGAGCGGCAAAAGTAATTTAAAAAGTGGTTGGATATCTGATCCTGGATACTGGATTGATCCTGAATTTCAGAAACGTAACTGTGATAAGTAATTAATGGCCTTTATCCAATTTACTTTTTAATAAGCTTACCCGAGAAGTGGCCAAAAGATGATTCTATATTAATAATGTAAGTACCGTCAGCAATTTCTTCAAGCGATATTTCTTCAATGGATTTCGACAATCGTTTTTCAAGTACTTTTCGGCCATTCAAATCATACAGTTCTATCTTCGATAATTCCGATCCTTTTAGGGTAATTGAAGAGGTGGCAGGATTGGGAAAATAGCTTACTGAAGGCAAACTGGAGGAATCAATGAGAAAGATATCAGAGACCAAACTGTCAGCAACAGCCATCCGTTGCAACCATATATTGAGGGTTCCGTTACGGGTATCTCCCCATACAGCATTTAAGGTATCATCATGGAAAGCAACACACATAAAATCATTTCCCGATAGGGCCAATACTGAATCGTAGGCTACAATGGTATCTGAAATTCTGAAGTTAATGGAGAAATCAAGCGAATCTTTCCAGCGGACACTACCCCATATTTCTGAAGGGACTGTGTAACCGGTATCAATTGCGTTACGACGGTCGCGCCAGGTAACAACAAGGTCACCATCTTCATCAAAATCAGCCCACAACAAATCCTGCATGATGCCGTTTCCAACCTCATCATCGTTAACCCTTAATGGTACAGTCCATTCAATACCGTTATTCAGGCTTTCAGCAAAATAAACATCAATGTCTCCATTCTCCATCGACAAAAAGAAAAACACAAGATGAGCTTCATCCACTGGGTTAGCCCTGATTAAATAGCCTTTTTTTGACAGGGTATCCGAAACATTCTCTGCCGATTCGTAAACAGTATGATACTCAAAGCCGGATGTTTCATTATCAAAAGAAGCATGAATAAATTGAGGAAGTGTATTTTGAACAAAAACATAACTGGGGTAAATGCAACGAAAAACTCCATTAGCCGAAATTGCTGGCGTGGGCATGGGCTGTGGGATCAGGGAACCTGCCAGCCAGCCGGTTGCATCAATATACTGCCAGGGCTCCCATGTTTCACCGCCATCTGACGAGTAATTTAAGTACGGATTAAAAGGTGCTACAGCCCCTTTTGCATTCATCGTACTGATATAAATTGTTCCCTGGTTTGGACCATCGCTCCTGTCAATAACCATCCACGGCCTGTCGATGGGTTTTTTACCAACATCCGAGTGCATATCGATCACTTTTACAGGATCGTTCCAGCTTAAACCACCATCCAACGACTTACGGATAAAAACACCACCTGAATCAGCCAGTTTATTGTAATCGATGTAGGAAACAAATACATTACCTTCATGGTCAAATGCCAGCGAAGGATCAGCGGATGAGAAAGATGGAGAAACATGTAAAAGCGGAACCGCTTCGCTCCAACTTTTACCGGCATCATAACTTACCCTGGTTTTAATTACAATTTGCTCAAACAGTTTCCATCCCATCCAGGCTACGACCATATGCTGAGTGTTGTAAGGATTGATAGCAAGAAAAGGTTCGCCATCGAAAACAACACCATTGGATATATTTTGATTCTGGGCAAACAGCGTTGTATAACCAAAGATAATGCAGAGTATAAGAGTTATAAATGTTTTCATATGCGTGTTGTCAAAACGAAAGCGTTATATTCCTAATTCAATGGAACGAAGGTAAGAACTATCAGTTGCAACTAAATAAACATTTTTTAATGAAATAATCTAATTTTGAATTATGATATTTATCAACCGGCCTGAAACAGACCCATATTTTAATATTGCTGCGGAGGAATATATCCTGAAAAACTTCAAAGAAGATCTGATGATGCTCTGGCAAAGTAAACCTTCAGTAATCATCGGCAAACACCAGAATGCACTGACTGAAGTTAATTTTGAGTTTATTGAAAAGAACAATATTCCCTTTATCAGAAGGATTTCAGGCGGAGGAACAATTTATCACGATTTGAATAACATTAATTACACTGTGATCAGAACCGGGGAGCGAAAAGACCGTTTGATTGACTTCAGGGAATTCTTAAAACCTTTAATTGATTTCCTTACTACAATTGGTATTCATGCGTCTTTTGAAGGCAAGAACAACCTGATTATTAGTGGTAAAAAAATATCAGGCAATGCTGCACATGTATTTAAAAACCGCATCCTTCATCATGGTACTTTGTTGTTCAGTACTGACCTGGAAATTCTTGAAAAAACTTTAATACCTCTTCGGTTAAATATCGAAGATAAAGCTGTTCAGTCCATAAGAAAAGTGGTCACGAATATTTCAGATAATTTAACGAAAAAGTTGAGTGTGGGCGAATTTAAAGTGTTACTTCAGGAATACCTGTTTAAATATCATGATGTTAGCGAGATAGTAAATTTGAATGAATCAGATATCTTGGCAATTAACAAACTGGCAGATGAAAAGTACAGGCAATGGAAATGGAACTACGGATACTCGCCAAAATACACTTTTCGTAATGAGACAAATCACGGTCAAATAAAGATTGAAGTAAAGAATGGAATGATTGCCGGTGCTTCTGTTATTCCTGATACAGCCGATCTGAAATTAATTACTGAAAAACTTATTGGTTTGCCGCATCGCAAGTCTGAAATTCTGGCAATACTGAATACACAATTAAATGATCAAAACAAAGTAGATGAATATGCTGAATTGCTCGGTTTTTAAAAGATATTTGTACTTACTTATTCCCTTGTGCTCATCCTAATTTATAATTCGGATGTAAAGGGATCTGGTTAAAACTTGTGTTAAAACTTGTGCTCTTCCGAATTTGCAATTCGGATGTAATGGGAGGTGGATTTAAAATCCATTAACTATTAATGCCCGGATTGCAAATCCGGATATGCAGCGCAAGTATTTGTAGCTCAACAAGCAAGAAATGAAGGAACTGCACCAAAAGCTTGAAATATTAAAAACTACTTTTGAAGGGGAAATCCTTTACGACGAATCCATTCGCCTGATGTATGCCACGGACGCATCGGCTTATCGTGAAGTACCTCTTGCGGTGGTCTATCCAAAGAATAAGGAAGATATCAGGCGATTGATCTTATTTGCCAAAGAAAACAAAACCTCTATCATTCCCCGAACAGCAGGGACTTCACTGGCGGGACAGGTTGTAGGAAATGGTATCGTTGCAGATGTGTCAAAACACATGACCCATATCGTCGAATTGAATGAAAAAGAGAAGTGGGTACGTGTTGAACCCGGTGTTATTCTTGATGAACTGAATATGTTCCTTGAGCAATACGGGCTATTTTTTGGTCCGGAGACATCAACATCCAATCGCTGCATGATGGGGGGCATGGTGGGCAACAATGCATGTGGGGCACATTCGCTGGTTTATGGGAGCACTCGTGAACATACGATTGAGCTAAAAACTATTTTGAGTGATGGATCAGAGGCTGTTTTTGGTTCGATCAGTAAAGACGAGTTTGAGAAAAAGTGTGACGGCGATAAATTGGAAAACCGGATTTACACGAAAATCCACGAAATACTTTCAGATAAAACAAACCAGGATCAAATCAGGAAGGAGTTCCCTGATCCCAGTCTGGAAAGACGAAACACAGGTTATGCGCTCGATATCTTATTAAACACAACTCCTTTTAATGGATCAGAAACACTTTTCAATTATTCAAAACTATTAGCAGGTTCTGAAGGTACTCTGGCTTTTACTACAGAGATCAAACTAAACCTGGTTCCACTTCCACCCGAGCATAATGCACTGGTATGTGTCCATCTGGATTCAGTACCGGATGCCCTGAGGGCCAACCTGATTGCTTTACAATTCAAACCTGTGGCAATTGAATTAATGGACAGGATTATCCTTGATCTGACAAAAGAAAACATCGGGCAGAAAAAGAACCGGTTTTTTGTAAAGGGGGATCCGGGTGCAGTATTGATCGTTGAATTTGCTGAGGAGAATACTTCTTTAATAGAAGATAAAGCCGAAGCGATGCAGAAGGCCATGGAAAAAACAGCTTATGGTTTTCATTTTCCTGTGATCAAAGGTGATGACATTAAAAAAGTGTGGGATTTGCGCAAAGCCGGACTGGGTATTATTAACAATATGCCGGGCGATGCCAAACCGGTTCCTGTAATTGAAGATACCGCTGTTCACCCTGAAGAATTACCGGAATATATTGAGGAACTGGAACAAGTATTTGCAAAGTATAACAAAGAATGCGTGTATTATGCCCACATTGCCACAGGCGAATTGCACCTGAGGCCGGTCCTCAATTTAAAAGACCCGGCAGATGTTAAGTTGTTTCGTCAAATTGCAGAAGATACAGCCAGGATCGTTAAAAAATATAACGGTTCGCTGAGTGGAGAGCATGGTGATGGCCGTCTTCGCGGTGAGTTTATCCCATTGATGATGGGTGATCACATTTATCAGTTATTTAAAGAATTGAAAGATAGCTGGGATCCTGAGCATATTTTCAATCCGGGCAAAATTGTCGATACACCCAGGATGAATACCCACTTGAGGTATGAACCGGGCAAAGAAACGAGGGAGTTCAAAACTTACTTTGATTTTTCGAAAGATCTGGGAATTTTAAGGGCTACTGAAAAATGTAATGGAACCGCTGCCTGCCGTAAAACAGAAGTGATTGGAGGAACCATGTGCCCCAGTTATATGGCTTCACGCGATGAGGATAAAAGCACAAGGGCAAGGGCAAATATTTTAAGGGAATTCTTGACCAATTCTGATAAAAGCAATCCGTTCGACCATAAGGAAATTTATGATGTGATGGATATGTGCCTGTCATGTAAGGCTTGCAAGTCAGAATGCCCGTCCAGTGTAGATGTGGCCAAATTAAAAGCCGAATTTCTTCAGCATTATTACAAATCAAATGGTGTGCCTATTCGTGCGAAACTTATTGCCAACATATCAAAGATCAATAAACTGGCGAGCCTGGTACCCTGGAAATACAATTTCTTTGTCAGGAATCCGTTTTTTGCCGGTTTGTTTGCCCGAATGCTTGGGTTTGCTCCTGAACGCCGCTTTCCTGAACTCAGTAAAACAACACTGGATAAGTGGTACAAAAAGAACAAGCAAAGCGCTGATGTAAAAGCTTTTCCTAACGGGAAGGTATATCTGTTCAATGATGAGTTTACACGGTACAACGATACCGACATTGGTATTAAAGCCATCAGATTATTAACCAAACTTGGTTATGAGGTTGTCATCCCATATCATATTGAGAGTGCAAGAACCTATCTGTCGAAAGGACTGTTAAAGAAAGCTAAACAAATTGCCAATAAAAATGTCAGATTGCTGAAGGATGTGATTACAGAAGTATCACCATTAATTGGAATTGAACCCTCTGCTATTTTAAGTTTCCGGGATGAATACCCTGAGCTGGTAGGAGAAGAATTAAAAAATGAAGCAATTAAACTGGCTGCTAATGCGCTAATGGTTGATGAATTTCTTGAAAAGGAAATGAAAGCAGGGAGGATAAAAAAGAACTCATTTTCATCTGAATCCAGGACAATTAAACTGCATGGCCACTGTCACCAGAAGTCACTGGCATCCACTGCTCCTACCCTGTTCATACTTGGCTTTCCTGCGCATTATACTGTTGAAGAAATACCATCCGGTTGTTGCGGCATGGCCGGTTCGTTTGGGTTTGAAAAGGAACATTACGAGTTATCGATGAAAGTTGGGGAACTTGTGTTATTCCCAGCTGTGAGGGAAAGTAGCTCAGAAACGCTCATAGCCGCCCCAGGAACCTCCTGCCGACATCAGATCAAAGATGGAACAGAAAGAACTGCATTACATCCTGTCGAAATCCTCTTTGATGCATTGATTTAAAATTGATTTGTATTATCTTTGCCGCCGCGATTTGGTCCGGTAGCTCAGTTGGATAGAGCAGCAGCCTTCTAAGCTGCGGGTCGTGGGTTCGAATCCCGCCCGGATCACAGATAAAAGCAAAAGCCTGTCTCGTTTGAAACGAGATGGGCTTTTTTGATGCGAAGGCCTGAAAACTTGTTTTCAAAGGCCAAAGCATCAAAAAAGACCAATTTTCGCAATAGTGAAAAGGGCTTTTGTTTTTTCAGGATGGAGAACAAGGGATCAATGAAATTAATCCCGTCCCAGGAACTCTCTCTTTTCAACATTCAAAGCATTAAAAAAGACCAATTTTTGCACTAGCGAAAAAGGCTTTAGCTTTTTCACTATGGAGAACAAGGGATCGTGCAACAATCCGCCCGGATCACAACCCCTCTCTAAATCCCTCTCCCGTTGGGGAGGAACTTTTTTTTATACTGACTATCCAATCCTTAGCCCCGTCATCCCCGGCAGAAGGAACAGTCTACATTAACAGCACCGACAATCACGCATATATTTTTATCAACTCAACCTTGAAACAAATCGACAACTAATGCGTGATAACAACATTTACAGCTGGATTTCAGGCTTCACTCTCTCAAGCACCGCCATGCTCACTAGCTGGATACAGGTGGCTACTACCATTGAGGTTGCATTTTATGGCTTCATTGGAGGTATTGCAGGAATGCTTGGCAAATGACTTGTTCAGTTTATCAGTACTATTTTCTTGAAATACTTTTATGGTAAGCCGTTATTCCTGTCGCACTTGAGAGTTGAATCCGCAGTTCAATTACTTTGTTTACATTTATTTCAAATTTGTTTCATAGCAGTTTAATTAGTAATTCCCCATTCCTACGCTTAATAGCACATAATTAGGGTTGGGGATTTTTATATGTTAAAATAAATTGCCCGTCGTTATACAAGGGGCTAACAACGGGCAAAAAAAATTGTTATAGTAGTTGGGGTTTTTTAGTATTGAGTAGTACGATTAGTTATATAAAGGTTCTACAAAACGCTCCTAATGTCAACTATATGACAATATAAAAAGCCCGCCGAAACCATATGGAATCAACAGGCTCTCTTAAATAACACCCTATGAAAACAAAGTATTACAAAGGTATGAAAAGCCCAGGCATCAGGCTGTGGTCAGCTTGCATAAATAAACAACAATTAATATGCAATAAACTTCTTTATGATGTGGCTTTAATTACATAAAAAACCCACAGTAAGACTACTATACAAACCAACGGGTAACTAAAAACTAATTACGTTCTTAAAAAACGTTAGTGTAAAGATATATAGAAATGCCCGTTGATCCAGGGGACCCAGAACCAACGGGTAATTAACCAAACTATGCTATGAAAAAGCATAATTATAAAGTCACTACAAAAACCCCCGAGTGTCAACAGTAGGAGTCATTTTGTATCCGCAGCTAAGTCGAAATTATATATTTTATTGACTTTCCGTATAATACGTTGTATATTTGAAGTATCGTCGATATTGGCAGTAAACTAAATGTTAGTCATCTGAAAAAGAAATGGATATACAAATCATAAAAGCCGGTATCACCAATTGCTATGTCATCAAAAATGAAAGTGCGATTTTAGTAGATGCTGGGATGCCAGACGAAATCAATAAATTTTCCAAAGGATTGAAAGATTTAGGTGTTAATCCAGGTGAAATAATGGCTATAGTAATTACCCATTGCCATTGGGATCATATAGGTTGCGCAAAAAAGATAAAAGATATGACAGGTGCAAAGGTTATAGTTCAAAAAAACGAGAAAAACATCTTAATAAAGGGAAAGATTGTGTTTACCCCTGGTCATTCTCCCGGTTCCATTTCCGTGGTACTGGACTCCGGTGATGCTTTTGTTGGTGACATGGCCATGAATGGCTTACCGCTGACAACACGTCCAAACCTGCCGATATTTGCAGAAGATATGACTGCTGTAAAGAACAGTTGGAGAAAGCTGATTGACAAGGGAGTGAAGAAAATCTATCCTGCCCATGGAAAGCCTTTTCCCATTGAAAAGTTGATGAATAAAGTAGTTTTATAGAAGACTTCTGATAAGGGATGTGCAACAATTCATCCCTTCATAGAAGATCAGCACTTGCTTGCCTTTATTTCCACTTCCTGCAACTGGATTTGGAACCTCCACCGTAGAATATTGATATGCCAATGATAAATCCAAGGTCGTAAAGGTGACCGGAATTGCTTACCTCATAAACTTTTACACCATCATTAAATAAACTGATGATAAAAGTGAACAATGAAATAAAGCCATGCCACAAACCCATCCAGAAACCGGCAACTCCTTCAACAAATTTCTCATTGCCGGGAGCGCAGGAGGTAAGGAAAAAGACAAGTAAAATAAATAGGATGAAATGCAAATTCTTTTTCATAATTGTGGAATTAGATTACTAATTCTTTCAAAATTATGAAATAAAAGAATAACGATTAAATAATTAACTAATCTTCAATGATTGTTATCGAGTTAATTTTATCACCTGCCCGGATATCATCAACAATATCCACACCTTCGTAAACTTTACCAAAACAGGTATGTTGTCGGTCAAGATGCTGTGTGTTGGTGCGGTTATGGCAAACAAAGAACTGTGATCCTCCGGTATTGCGGCCGGCATGGGCCATTGACAAAACGCCTTTGTCGTGGTATTGGTTATCGCCATCCAGTTCGCAATCAATTGTGTAACCGGGACCGCCCATTCCGGTTCCATCCGGGCAACCGCCCTGAATTACAAAATCAGGAATTACCCTGTGAAATGTTAATCCATCGTAATAACCTTCTTTAGCCAGTTTTACAAAATTTGCAACTGTTTTTGGCGCATCTTTCTCATAAAAATTTACTTTCATTAATCCCTTTTCGGTATTGATTTCAGCATGCATATTCAAAATTTTCGTTTATAATGTTAGTTGAATTAATTATTTTAAAGGCGCAAACTTAGCCAATTATAAATAATTAAGGGATATGTATCTAATCAGTACTAATGAATACTGAAATTTTCTTATCAAATACTATTATTGCTTTCCAGAATAAGTGGAAATAAGGGGAATAGGGTTATAATGGGAATGGGATCATTATAACCGTTATACCCATTTTTCCTGTATCTTATTTACAAAATCATTTTTTTAACCTGCTGATTAAGAATTGAGTTATTTGCTAATATTACATTGAAAAAACCCCGTCCATTTCCCGGGGTTATTGATATGACATAATGAAATTCTCCAAAACCAACAATCTATATGAGAAAAGATTTAAGGTGGAAATGACACCTTTTGATGCTATATACGTCTGTTTTGTTATAAATGTTACAATTCTTACGTAAATATGATATTTATTATGATATTTTTATTACCTTGCATCCGCATTTTAACCCGGTTACTACCCCGCAGAAAATTCTCCTAGAATCTATGCGGGGTTTTTTATTTGTTTATGAAATACTGATTCTAATTAATTGAAAAACAAGGTCAAATAAAGTCGCTGTAAATAAAAAAACCCTCGTCCATTACGTCGAGGGTCTAAGGAATGATTACACTGAGAAAAAGCCAATAAATAAATATGAGCTGGTGGTAATGGCACCGTTTCGAGGTTATACGCCACCAATTACCGAAAGTTTCAATAAATTGTAAGACTGCAAATAAATATTTATAGTTATCCGAAATGGCAATACTTAGTAGAAATATTGTTGGTTGAAGTTCACTATCTTGCCCTTAAACATCAATAGTTACTGTATTATTGACAGTATGATGATGAAGTCTATTATTAAAAAACAAATTTTAAGTTATTTAGGTGAATCAATAGTTGAAGTTTTCAGATGATTATCAATTCGTTTTTAACTGAATAAATCAGGTTACGGTTAAATTGTTTGCTATAATTCATTGGCCCGTAACACGCACCCCGAACCAATCAGTATTTTTATCAAAGTTTGGCATAATTTATCACTTGATTGGTACTATTAATAAAGCTTGCCATAATATGTACTGTTGATAATAATACAAAACGGTCTGGGTTTATCCCAATTATAAAAAATTGAATGTCTGTTTGAAAATTCCGATTTTTGAAAACATCCTTTTACACTTGTGAAACCCTTTAAAGCTACAAAACAAAAGGGGTTGAAGGTTTGTTAACTAAATTTTGGGGTATCTTCATATTCCAGCTACTTGATTTTTACTTCAAAATTGTGTACATTTGGGGAAGAACTCTTGGATATAAATCATTTAAATTCAATCTGTCATGTATAACGATTACAAATGCCCGAAATGCCACGGACAATTACGTCTTGGCGACAATATTATTTTATCTGCTATTCGGGATGATAAGAGCAGAGCTATTATCTTACTTCACCCCGAACTTGGAAATTATAGTGCCGATTACCATCCGGCTACCAAATTCGAGGAAGGTGACCGGGTAATATTTTTGTGCCCGATTTGTCATCACGATTTATCCTCAACCAAACATAAAAATCTGGCAATGGTAATTATGACCGGTGAGCCCGGAAAAGAATATGACATCTATTTTTCGCAGGTAGCTGGAGAACACAGTACCATAAAAATGATGGGTGAACATGTTGAATTATACGGAACTCATTCGGAAAAATACCTGGACTTCTTCAATATGAGCCAGATGCATTAATATTTTTCCTACATTTGATTCAGTGTTCAACTAAATAAAGAAGCCTGTTATGAACAATTATTATATCTGTCCGAAATGCCGAAGCCAACTGATGGCCGGCAACAAAATTGTGATATCTGCTAAAGCTAAAGACCAGTCGGAAGGATTGATTTCTTTAAGTACTGAAATTGGAAATTACAATGTCGATTTTCCCCCTACTTTAAAATATAAGAAGGGTGATTTACTAAGCCTGTTCTGCCCTGTTTGCCATCAGAACCTTGCTTCACCAAAACACATTAATCTTGCAATGGTACTGATGACCAATGAAGCTGACGAAGAATATGAAATATTCTTCTCACAGATTGTTGGTGAACACAGTACAATGAAAATGATGGGCGACTATGTTGACCTGTTTGGTGAACATGCCGAGAAGTACCAAGATCTTTTCAATACAAGGCAAATGTTTTAAAAGTTTTCAATATTGCTTTAGACAAATATTAGTCCGATAAATTTACGGATGCCCGTACCACTTTGGAAGCTACCTGTTGGTTAAACTCAAATGCCAGTTTTTTATAATTAATCAGGTCGATAATCGTTCCAATAAAACATAGTCCTGCCGTAAAGAAGTAAAGGATTCCCATGCCAATCTGGTTAACCATAAATCGCTGAACTCCTGCAACAACAACTAATCCAAGCAAGCCTCCGATCAAAATATGATCAGGTTTTCTTCTCTCTGTATTATACAACATAGCAAAGGTTTTTAGCTGTTCAGGAGTCAGGTCTTTGGTTAAACTTTTCAGATAGTTTAACTCATCCATATCGATACCCGGTACTAAGAAAATCAGGTCGTCATTCATAATTTTATTGCTTTTAACGGTTTATATATTAATTTGAAAATTCGATAAATAATGATCAATATTGCA
Organism: Chlorobiota bacterium; assembly: GCA_030596395.1. Classification (GTDB taxonomy): domain Bacteria; phylum Bacteroidota; class Bacteroidia; order Bacteroidales; family F082; genus JAADID01. The sequence continues at coordinate 21,094 of JAUVKF010000049.1, forward strand.
AATATTCCCAACGGGTGGCTCATGAATGAATCTTGAAAGTTAAGCCTCAGGGCATAATGTATTGAATGGCCAAGGCCACAACCGGGACAGAAATCAAATCCCAGGTTACTGATGGGGCATAGCGTAAAATGTACCTGGGAGGGTTCAATCACAAAAAGTATGACTAAAGCAGCAATCCAGAAAATCAACTCCAGATTCATCCAAAAAAAATTCAGAATATTTCTCAACGATTGTTTATTTCGATAATAAATGACTCTAAAGATAAGTATTAAATTAGTAATGCCTGAAAAACCCACCTGCATTTTGTATTTTCACAGAAATTTTTTGAACCATGTCAGAAGAAAAACCAAAACTCGTTAAAGATGATCCTTGGCTGGAGCCCAGCACCGGCGATATTCAGGACAGGCTTAACCGTTATCGCGAAAAGCTAAATTCAATTCAAACTGATTTTGGAAGCCTGAGCAAAATGGCTGATGCTTACCAGTATTTTGGGATTCATTACGATAATAAAAGGAAAGGATGGACATATCGCGAATGGGCGCCCGAAGCAAATGCCCTGTATTTAACAGGTGATTTTAACAATTGGGAAGAATTCAGTCATCCGCTTACCAAAAACGATTTTGGTATTTGGGAGATATTTTTAGAGGAGTTGCAGTACAAAAATACATTTACTCATGGTAGCAAGATAAAAGTATTGGTGGATTCGAAAGCCGGTTTGGCTCATCGTATTCCGGCTTATATTACACGCGTAATCCAGGATGATGATACGAAAAATTTCTCCGGCCAGCTATGGTTTTCTGAAGCATTCGATTGGTCGGAAGATAAATTCAACATCAATGAGATCGAGGAATTCTTTATTTATGAATGCCATGTAGGCATGGCGCAGGAAAAAGAAGGTGTTGGAAGTTATCGTGAGTTTGCTGACCAAATTCTGCCTCGTATTAAATCCGGAGGATACAATTCCATCCAGATGATGGCTGTACAGGAACACCCGTATTATGGTTCATTTGGCTACCATGTTTCTAACTTCTTCGCACCATCTTCCCGTTTTGGCACACCTGAAGATTTAAAATACCTGATAAAAAAAGCCCATCAAATGGGGATTGCTGTAATTATCGATATAGTGCATTCCCATACTGTTAAAAACACAGTTGAAGGTATCAACCAGTTCGATGGTTCGGATGCGCAATATTTTCATCCTGGCAGCCGGGGCGAACATCCGCAATGGGACAGCAAAATCTTTGATTATGGTAAAACCGAGGTCCTTCGATTTTTGCTTTCAAACGTCAAATACTGGATGAAGGAATTCCATTTTGATGGATTTCGTTTTGATGGTGTGGGTTCAATGATGTATTATCATCATGGTACCGAAACAATTGACTCGCAGGAAAAATATTTCAAACAGGGTGTTGAATGGGATGCCATTACTTACCTGCAATTGGCAAATGACCTGATTCATACTTTGAATACTCACGCACTCTCGATTGCAGAGGATGTAACCGGAATGCCGGGTCTCACCTCCCCTGTTCCTGATGGCGGACTCGGGTTTGATTTCAGGCTGGGTATGGGCATCCCTGATTTTTGGATCAAATTGTTAAAGGAATACAAGGATGAAGACTGGGATTTGCGTGCAATGTGGCAAGTTCTGAACGACCGCTTGCCATATGTTAAAACAGTGGCTTATGCCGAGTCGCACGATCAGGCCCTGGTAGGTGATAAAACACTTGCCTTCCGCTTAATGGATAAGGAAATGTACTGGCATATGCAAAAGGATGATCCGGATATGGTTATCGACAGGGGTATCCAATTGCATAAAATGATCCGTTTGTTTACAATTGCTTTGGGCGGGCAGGCTTATATGAACTTTATGGGTAATGAGTTCGGACATCCTGAATGGATTGATTTCCCAAGAGAAGGCAACAATTGGAATTACAAACATTGCCGTCGTCAGTGGTCGCTGGTTGATAATATTGATTTAAAATATCAGTACCTTGACTTGTTTGATAAAGAGATGATCAGGGTGATAAAGGAAAACCGGATTATGACCTCTTTATTCGGAAACCAGTTAAATGTGGATGAGAACAATAAAACAATTGCGTTCGAAAGGAACAACCTGATTTTTCTTTTTAATTTCCACACGCACAATTCAATTCCCGATTATAAATTCCCGGTTCATAAACCAGGCGAATACCAGATTATATTGAATTCGGATGATACACGGTTTGGTGGCCATGGCAGAATAGATAATTCGATACATTATGTGAGTAAACACGATGGTGAGGCAAATAAATTGAGCATTTATAATACCAATCGTACTGCCCTGGTTTTAAAGAAGGTTGTTTGAGAATCTACTTTACAAATTGGATTAATTTGTACTAATACGCTTCCACATCAAAGCGAATCGAATTATTTACATGGTTTTGATCAATTAATTTTTCAAGAAACACCTTGATTTTTTTAACAACAAATTCAAAAAAGGCGATCAAACCCATAATACCAGCTAAGAAGCCAATTAAGACGATTGTAAATATTATGTGATCAGCAGCAGATCCGGTTCCTGCATAAAGATTTAATGATATGAAACTGAATACCAGTAAGAAATATATAATAACATACTTTCTCATAGAATCATTTAGCTAAGCTAAATTAGTTATTTTTTGTTTCCCAAATCCAGCGCCATCTTCATATATATTTTTACTTCATCATTTACATCTTGCTTTTGCAATAAACGAAGATAATGCTGATATCAATTTTCAAATATGAATATTTACAAAGTGTTTGGGTAACTCAATATTGAGGTTTGGACATTATTTGCTATTTGGTTTTTGTTATTTGTATTTTATTTACAAAACAAAAATCTATGTACTGAAAATAGTATTAACTGGAGATACAAAATTGGAAATAGATATATTACAGTGGCCTTCTGTCGAGTATTTCATCCTGGTCGGAAACGATCTTTCCCCTACCTATATAGGATACCTGCTCTGTAGATGAACTAATGATCATCTCAATATAAATTTCAGGTTTAATGTCCAATGCTTTCACACCCCAATCCAATACAACATTAGCGCCTGTTCCTTCTCCACTCAGGCTTGTATTCACAATAAATTGATTTGTTTCGAGCGGATTTATTTTAATTGACTCTTCAATAAGTTTCTCGCATATTACTCCATCCGAGTCGTAACAGTTCATGCACAGCAGATATATTGGTTCGAGTTGACTTTTGTTGATAATATATACCCGCGCCATATACTTACTTTCCTTTTTAACCTCTGCTAAGTAATTATGGGAATAAACAGGCAGGTAAACCTGCTCATGATATGTTAAAATTGATTTGTCAATTTCAACAAAATTATACCTGTCCGCCATCACCGGCGAAAAATTACTTGATTGCTGATCGAAAGCAAAAAAGATAACTAGTAATATAATAATAAACAAGGTCCGCAAGGGGTATCTCTTTTCTTTTTTAACGAATTGCGGCGAAAAAAGATTCAGTTATTGAAAGAGACTTTATGTGTCAAATATTAGCTAATAAATGTTCTGAGATCAGCTCCGGTTAAGGCGTCCTCGCCTTAACTTAAAAAAACAGGTTATTATTAAAAAAATCATGGTTTTCCGCTATTGACAAAACATGTTTTTGGTAGTACCTTTACACTATCATTTACCGGTAAAATGCAAACCATTAACCAAATAAGCGGATATTTACAACAGTTGTTTCTGTATCTTACAGGTTTAGTGCCATTTACCGTTTCAGAGCGCCGAAGTTTTAGCGTAAGCATATTCTCTAACCACCGTAGTTATATCAAAATCAAATATATCTCTCATTGGGCCAATCCTTTTCAAATACTAATAAGCGCCTTTCAAATGATTAAGTTCATTTTTATACTCGGCAAAAACAAGTTCATCTTTATTGGCCACCCTTAATAGGAATGCTTATTGTTGGGTGGCCGGGTTATTTTGAAAACCAGTAATACATGTTTTTAATATTCTATTTATAAATAACTAAAATGATACTACGATGAAAAAATTTCTAATACTTATAGCTGCAATCCTTTTCGGGATATCTGCGAGTTTTGCCCAAGGGGTTTACACGGTGAACGTAAGCTGGAACCAAGAATATTGCGATTGTGAAGGAACTGTCAACGGTTCCTATTTTAAAGTAGAGGTTAAAGTTTATGATGATGCCAATGGCGAATGGGCCGAAGCAAGCGAAATTGGCTACACATCAGATGCAAGACCAGATAACCTTGATGTTCCTGTTCCTGATGTAGGAGACTATTGCGATGAAAGCCACCCAGAAACACCCAGTTTTACCGTTTATGCAACGGTATGGTTAATGTGTGATGCTACAAACCCACCAACTTCAGTTTGTACGGGTTCAGCAAATGATTCTCCCTATAGTTGTCACTATATGTACAATAATACTGTTGATATATCTGTTGGATACCTCCAGTAGTATTTTTAACAGTATCTCTCCTTGATTTATCTATCTTAAATCAAGGAGAGATATTTGGTTTTATTAACTTTGTTTAGTTATGACATTAAGGAGTTGTATATTACTATTGTTAATAATGCTTATTAACTTTAAAGCTTTTTCTCAGAAACAAGCCAATGTCTGGTATTTTGGCGGTTTTGCAGGCTTGGATTTTAACTCAGGACAACCAGAAGTGATCAATGGACTTTTCCATACACAAGGATCCTGCTCGAGTATTTGTGATTCATCTGGTAATTTTTTGTTTGCAACAAATGGTGAAAGTATATGGAATAGTGATGGAAATATCATGCAGAATGGAAATGATTTAAAAGGTGATATAGAAGCTTCCCAAGGAGCGTTAATTGTTCAACAACCAGAATCAAATAATCTATACTATGTGTTCACTACTGCACATGCAGAAGGTAATCCAATAGATTATGGATTATATTATTCTGTTGTTGATATGACACTTAATAATGGATTAGGTGGGGTAACGAGTGAAAAAAATGTATTATTAACTGATGCCTGGGATGCTGCAGACAAGATAGTTGGCGTGATGCATGAAAATGAAGAAGATATTTGGATCATCACACGAAAATTTGATGAAGATGGTTTTACATCCTTCCTGCTTACATCTGATGGGATAAACACTGATGCTGTTTTTAGCCCTGCAATTGATAGGCCATTTAAAAATGTTGAAGGTAATATGAAGATTTCCCATGAAAAAACACACTTGGTTGCTGCATATCGTACTGAATTAGGCAGTACTGAGAAACCTGATTTTGAGGTTTGTAATTTTAATTCAGGTAATGGTAAAATCGAATTTCTTTACACGATAAGATTTGGATCAATTGGAGCTTATTCTGAACCATTTGGAGTTGAATTTTCGCCCGATTCAAAATTTTTATACCTATCCGTATATGATGAAGGTGAAGAAGGAGGTATTATGAAACTATATCAATTTGATATGAAGTATTATGAAGACTCGACTAATTTCATTAATTCAAAAAAACATATTGCTGATGGCCCTGTTTGTGGTCTGCAATTAGCAACTGACGGTAAAATATATACAACTACGGAAGATTATAACAGTTATGAATATGTTAGTGTCATCCATGAGCCATGGAAACAAGGCCTTGATTGCAATTATGAAGCTGATGCTATATATCTCAATACTTATTATACAAGATGGTTCCTCCCCAACATCCTCTTAGACTACCTCTACCGTTTCGAGTGGGAAGGGCAGTGCCAGAGCGAAGTTTTCCAGTTCCAGTCCAACTTCCAGCCCGATCCAGGGTTCATATCCTGGGACTTTGGCGATCCCGCCTCCGGTGTTGACAATTACTCCAATGAGCTCAATCCGGAACACCTTTTCAGCGCTCCCGGCGAGTTTGAAGTGTCGGTTTATGTAATCTATCCCGGTGGCAGGATAGAGCAAACCTCCCGTGTTGTGGAAGTGCTTGACATTCCCCACCCCGACCTTGGTGATGATGTTGTGGTTTGCGAAGGAGAAGAAGTCACCCTGAATGCCGGCGATGAAGAAGGTATGTACGGCTGGAGCACAGGCGTGTTCGGGCAAAACCTCAACGAGATCACCATATCCGACAGCGGCTGGTATTGGGTGCAGCTAACTACTGAACCAGGCTGTTTCGGTATCGACAGTCTCTACGTGGCATGGTACCTCAAAGCCGTCATCAACGAAGACCTGCTGAACCTTATCCCCACCACCTGTGGCGGAAACAACGGTATGATACTCGGATTAGAAGTAACGGGCGAAGAACCCCTATCATTTGAATGGTACGATGCCGACAGCAATTATTTGTCGAACACTTTGGATCTTATCGACCTTGCTGTAGGCAATTACTTCCTGCACATCCTGGATGGCAACGGCTGTACAACAATATCCGATTCGTACACCATCATTGACGCCGGGGACATAGAAATAAGCACAGTTGAAAAGGAAAGCGCCCATTGCAAGCAAAACGATGGAGAAATCAGGATCGGGGCCAAATCCCAGGCAACCGATTACCTGCTTTACTCCATCGACAACGGAAACACCTGGCAGGAAAACGACAGTTTGTTCACAGGCCTTCCGGCAGGCAATTACATCATCCGGGTAAGTGATACCACGGGCTGCGAAAGTGTGTATGAAAACAACCCTGTAACAATTGAAAACATTGCAGGGCCTGAAGTAACAAATACAACAACTACCCCCGAAATAGATTATTTATCCAACGGGCAAATCGACATTTCAGCCAACACAAGCGAAGGACAATTGCATTATTCAATAGATAATGGTACAACCTTCCAGATAAATAACGGACTGTTCACCAACCTGGCAGCAGGATTTTACCAGTGCATTGTAAAAGATGATTTTGGTTGTGACACCACTTTTATCGTAGAAATAGAACGCATCTTTTCCCAATTGATAGAAGCCATTGCCGGGGATGGTCACACCTGCATCGGCAATGCTGCCGTTGTACCCTTAAAACTCAACAACTTTACCGAGATTTATAAATTCCATGTCAAACTCACCTACGACACAGCCATCCTCACTTGCGACGGTTACATTAATATACACCCTGACCTGGAAGCCAACTTGCAGGCAGCCATCATCCCCGGAACAGATGAAGTGATCGTAAACTGGCAGGGTGAAGCGGCCACATCGCTCGAGGAAAACGCTATCATGCTTGAATTGGTCTTTGGAGCAAAAAAGGAAGGTTTGTCGGGCATTGACTGGGCAGCCACTGAAGGCGAAAGTGTGTTTTACAATGACCAACTGGAAGAGATCAATGCCGACTATCATCTCGGAGTACTCAGGGTATATACCAGGCCACAGATCATCATGAGTGATCAAACTCAGGTCTGTGAGGGGGAATATGTAATGGCTGTACCATTCATCAAGGGAGGATCAGGAGAAGTAAACTATTTATGGCAGGGCCCAAACGGTTTTGAAAGCACGGGTAGCTTCATCGAGTTTCAAAACACCACTGAGCAGGATG
>JAUVKF010000113.1 GCA_030596395.1 Chlorobiota bacterium
CCCAAAGCTGCTCCCACACTGATTCCCTCTTTTTTTACAGTTTGTTTTTCTTTCGGCGGTTTAGCTTCTTTTTCAGGTTTTTTCCCTGTCTTAATTGTTTCGCTCTCAGCCAAAACAACCACTGCAATATCTTCGTCCAGAAAAACCTGGTCTGCTTCCATATCCCAGATGATCCTTTTGTACTCACCTCCCGGGATGTTGTCTCCCACATCGCCTGTCAGCGCTCTCGGAATGATCTTGTCTCCCGATTCATTGTAAACATCAACCCATATTTTAAACGTTTCATTGGATTTGAATTTAACAATATCGAAGGTGATGATCAGGGTTGATCCATCAGGAAAGAAATCTACATTTTCAACTCTTGCTTTCGATTGTGCGTACAGATTGAAGGGAATAATTATGTTTAGAATAATCATTCCGGCAATCAATATTATGATGATCTTTAAACTTTTCATGATTATTCTAATTTTCGTTATTAAGGTTTTTTGCCTGGGACAATTCTGCTTCATGCCTGTTGGCAACATTTACATTTTTACTATTTCGTTTTTTCACATTTCCCGGTAATATCATTACTTCACCCTTTGCGTTTTCTACAAAAGCCCGAAGATTCCAGTTGTAATCATGGTTGTGGGGTTCAAGTGATAAGGCTCCCCAGGTTTCACCATTATCTCTTGATATCATATCTCCCAATCCTGTAGCAGCCGGGCCTTCATCAACTCCTGCAGGATGAGTTTCAGGAGGTTGGTCAACAATCCAATAGCCTACCCAGAGATCTCTGTTTATATTGATTGGATAGGGATTATCAAGCGAGTATTCGGTCCATCCGCCAATGTTTGGATTAGAAACCAATTCATAAAGCTTCAGATCGGGTGGATCATTACCTTCCCATATTGTAACATAATATTGTGTAGGCGACCCCTCTTTTGGGAAAAACCTGACCTTTGTCACACTGGCGCCTGCAAGCTGTTGAATATCTGCGACAGGGATACGGATAGCCACGTCAAAATCTCCGCCCGAGGGATAGCCGATCGAAGTATAGTTGATGCCATCATCATAATGCAACCATTGTCCGGCAATTTCCGGAAGTGTTTTGAAGCTTTGAATATCACCATATGAATAACCTGCATCATCTTTAATATATGATCGGATACTATAATTAGTATTTGGATCAAGACTTGAGATAGTAGAGCTAAAAGGACCTGTATTGTCATTATCGGCACTTTTATTATCGTCATTCGGCATTTCAGGTGTACCTCCTTTTTTCCAGCAAAAACCATGATCGGTCATGTTATTTCCCATATCGATAACATTGCCGTTTGCTTCTGCAGAATTTGGTGTAATGTTTGCGACCGGATCAGTAGCAATGGAGGCAATTCGTGTCAGGTCGATCTTTTTGCAACTACCCATATAGGCTGCAGCAAACACCGAAACCACCAGGGTAAGGTATAAAATGTTTTTGTGAAATACTTTCATTTCCGTATTGATTTTCATATGTTTCTATTTTAGAAATAATCATTCTCCCTGCATGAACAGACGGGTTAACCCGACTGTTCATCGGAGGTTCATGCTACCAAAAATTATTTTAATGTCATCAGGATTATTTTCATTTTAAGATATGTTTCTTCATATTCCTTGTTATTTGTGAATGATCTTTATCGTAATCGAACAAAAGGTTGCCATTGCTTTTAAACATTTTAACATAATTAAGGTCGAACCAGATGAAATATTTACCCACCTGAACACCACTAAAGATATCAACTTTTACATTACCATCCTCGTAGGGTACAATTTTCATTTTTGCATTGTTTTTTAATTTCAATTCCCTGATCAGAACTGCTTTACCACTTATAGTCTCTATCGTCACTATGCCATCATCGTTTAACAAGAAATTGATCTTACCCAGGTTTTCATAAATTTCAGGATATTCTTCACTGAAGCCTGGGTTATGCTCGTCAAGTGTTTTCTGTGCATCTGTACCCAACATTTTGAATCCATTTAATTTAACAAGATTGATCGCTGCAAACACACCGGCAATTGCTTTTTCGCAATTTTCATCAATCAGTTTATCGTTTTCAAATTTCAGGCTTTCTGAAACTTCCAGACTTTCCACTTCATCGGTTTTAAGGCTTAACATGTTCAATCCAAACCCCGTTGAGTTCATAAATGAACCGGTAATACACAAAGATCCAGATGGATTATAAAAAAGACCAAAGTCGTCGTTAAATTCATTCTCACTATAAAAGGTAGTTCCCTTGCCCGTTCCATCTTCCGAAAATTTGATGTTATAGGTAAAATAGTTTTCCTGTGGATAGGTATCGAGACCGGCTTTCTTTATCCAGAGTAACTGGCCGGATTTATTGAACTTTGCCAGAAAAACATCAGTCATATTCTCCTTACATACCAATTCCTGATGGTCGCCTCCTACGTCTATTTCACCTTTGAACGATCCGGTCACATACAAATTACCGTCTTTATCATTTACAATGGCGTATCCGGTTGCATTCTGTTCGCTATTTATCCGCTTAGCCCACTGAACCTTTTTTTGGGTATTATACTTAACCACAAAAGCACCCCGGTTCGGTTGGTCGTAGCCTGTTTCCAACGTATAGTCACCAAAGTTAGCGGTTTCAACATAATATCCTGTTAAGTAAGTATTTCCGTTATCATCAACCAGGATATCATTTAAGCGGTCGCCCCGGAATCCTCCTGACTGATTTGCCTGTGTCCAGTAGGATTGGTTTTTATTTTCAAAGAAATTGGAATTGCTAAGCACAATTACTTCAGGTGTTTTGTTTCTGTATTCAGTCATAGTTAATCCGAGCGGGGCATTTACATAGGTAGCATCGGCTACTATGTATTCTTCATTTTCGAAAATAACACGATCCCCTTCAACTCCCTTAGCAAGTTTTACAGCAGTAGATATATGTCCTGGATATTCCAGTCCAATTACTTTGAAATTAAGCAATTCTTTAACCAGGTAAGCGAACAATACCGAACGGTCTTCGCAATCGGATGCCGGATAAAAAACTGTTTCCTCAGTAAACAGGAATTTTTCTTTACCGAATTGTTTATCATCAACTTCATAATTAAATGCGGTCTGTACAAACTGCAACAACAGGCTAACAGCCTGACTTCCCGACATCCCTGAAGTTATTTTTGAGAATTCCCGTATTAATGATTCTTTACTGGCCGGTGAAACAGCTGCATTAAAATAAACGTCAAGGTTAACCTGTGGAAAATCATTGTAAAAATCAATGATGTTTTTATTGTAGTCAACAGTAATTGAATAGTGATTTTGCCGATAATCGAAACTGAAACTTTTTTGATTTAAATCTTCGGCAAAATTGAGCGGCCTGTAAAAATTAAAATCTATTGCACCTTGCGCATCCGGATAATCTTTTTTATAGGTATTGATATTATCTGTGCTCAGTTCTTTCATTAAATAGTAATTCAAACCGTCTGCCTTTAAATACTGCATTGAATACAAGGTGTTGTGCGTAGGAAGTAAAACACTGACCTCATTTTTGGTGTAACCCACTCGGGCTTTATAGCCTGACCGGGTTAGTACCGCCCACAGCATCAAATCGGCTCCAATTTCCGATTTGGGATAAACTTCAGAGGCAAATGCTTTTACAAGCAAATAATAGGCCCAGTCGTTCAGGTTCATGATGCTCTTGTAGTTTTGCAATTGATTCAGGAGATGA
>JAUVKF010000016.1 GCA_030596395.1 Chlorobiota bacterium
AATAAAATCAATCGAAGCAATTGCCCCGGTTCACCAAAAACAGTTATTAACCTACCTGAGATTGACAGATTTAAAATTAGGGTTACTGGTTAATTTTAACGAAGCATTGATCAAAAACGGAATTCAACGGATTGTAAATAATCTTTGAATTTTACGCAGAGCAGCGAAGATGCAGAGAAATCCCTTTGCGTCTCTGCGCCTTTGCGTGAAAAATCACCATGAAATGACAGATTAAAATAATTTTAAGTTTCATAAAAAGAATAATACTTTTTGGATTCTTAAAATGTAGGTATTCCTTTGGGAGTGCAGTTTTGTGTTATAGCTCTTTCAAGTAAAATAATATGTTTCTCTATTATCATCAATAACTAAACCCAAACAAAAATTCGTAGAATTGTGTTCCATCGTAAAAGCGGTGTGATACCCTTAATCCGAGATTAACATTTACAAGAATGCTAAGAAAATGCCAGTCGGTGTAAACTTCAGCACCCAATGAAGACATCATATTTACAACTCCATCCTTGTCTGTGCCCTGCAAATAATCGTAAAACAATTTTGAATAAATCCTTTTCAGGTAAAAAACGCTTGGAACATTTAAGTCGGGGTATGCAATTGGGAAGGCATAATCAGACCTGATTGAATAATATTCCGGGTAAAAAATATCTGAATATCCCCGTGGAACCGCTACAAAATTGCTAAAAGAATAATTCCCCGTTACCGTCTTTTGATATCCGCCATAAATTCGAATCCCCTGATGCCGGATAATTCCCGGGAAATAAAACCAGGCAGTTAAGCCAGCCTGAGAATTAACGTATTCCGAAAATGGTGTATCTCTGTAAAGCAAATCTATGCTTTGCCCCCATTTGGGGTAAATGTCTCTGGCAGATCTCTTATATTGATTGTAAGCATAAAACCTGTAAAGAGGAACCGTAAAATCATTTTCCTTAAAGGAAGCGCCAACATCTTTGTTCATCCTGCGAAATTTCTGCTTCAAACCTACAATCGGCTGCATCCCTTTTATCCATTTACTGCTTGTAAAGTTTAAAGGTAAACTTAAGGTTAGCGACACATTTGTTTCGCGCCATTTCAATGGGATTACTTTGGTAGTATCGGGTTGATAAATAGCCTTACGTCCACCATAATCTACCTTGAACCCTATCACCGGATACCAGCCATAATAATCAAAGCCAAACTCGATCTTGCCGGTTTGTTCGTTAACGTCATACAAATAACTGAGGGTAGTTACAGCGGTGCTGAGCTTGTTCTGCGACATCAAAGTTACACCCGGATTCAGGGTATAGTTATCAACATCAATTGAAACCGGTGCCCAACTATGCAGATAAAACATGTGCCCCCCCTTGCGGTACTTTTTTTCGTCGTAAGCAGAGTCAGGTACTTTTATTTCGTCAAGATTAAATGATTGAGGTTTGACTATACGGTCAGCTAAATACTCATAATTTATTTCAGAAAGATTAACAAGCTCAATATTCTCTGGATTAAAATCTATCCTTGCCAGTTTATTACCGTCTGCGGTATAGTAGGAGAAATAAAGTGATTCTCCGTCATTTGAAAAGGAAACATTATTAGCGCCAAATCTTGAATCGAACACTTTGTAAGCTTTTCCGGTTTCAGTATCAATAGCGTAAATATTGTCTTTTCCTTCATAAGTTCCGGTGTAAACAACCCAATTGTTATACATCACAGGCCATCTAATTTCCTTATAAGAGAATGGCAGTAAATACTTTATCTCCCAATTTTGTGTGTCAATGCTTACGATGCTTTTCCCCTGCTTCCCTAAAATAACTACAACAATAAAACGGTCGTCGTTAGACCAGTGTGGAGTTGTGAAAAACAGGTTTTCATTGGTGCCGATTTCATTAATCAATTCTCCTGAATTAGCATCGATGATGTGCAAATAGTATTTTAATTGATCAGACACATAAACTGTTACTACATGTGCACCGTTATTAGAAAGATCGGGAGCAAAGTATCGGGATCGTTTTGTAAGTTTTTTTAGTTTACCGGTTTCAAGATCAAATAATTTAATTACAGAATAGCTTCGTAAATCCCACCTTGGGTCATACGCCTTTTCATTCCAGCAAATTTTGTTTTTAGAAACAGATAGTGATTCACGAAAATCAAAACCCGGAGTGAAAATCCTTTTTTCTTTCCCGTCAGGATAAATTCTTACAAACCGATTGATGTCATCTATACCGGTTTTCTCAATAATTACTGATCCGTCATCTACTTCATTGGGGAACAGATAATTGGTAAAATACTTTTTGATTGGGGACAAAACAGTTAAAGAGGTGTCGATACCCGGTTTATCATGTATCCACCATTCCTGTTTCAGCGAACGCAATTCATTGTTGTAAAATTGCACTTTATACATTCCGGTTTGCTTTTTGATTGAGGTAGTAAATGGCACCAGATAATAAGGCCTTCTTGCAACACGGTTCATTGTCCAATTCCACATTTCGGTTCCGAAGGCTTCAATTCCTCTGGCGGTTAGCTGATAACCCAGTGTGTAATGATCAGGAACAAAATCACGATAAGATCCAAAAGATGCTTTATCATATTTGTAAATCTTCTTGTCGAGTATCTGCGCTTTGAGTGGATATATAAAATCCGGAACCCTTCCCCTTCCACTGTTGCTATAAATTGTTTCCGAATAAACCGCGTCACCTTCAATAAACCAGAAGGGCAGATAAAGGCCCATTATAAATGCCACACCCTGTTCTCCAAAAACATAGTACAAACCTTTTGTCAACCCCTGCTTGAGTTTATATTGTTGAATTGTATGCCGATATTCGTGCAGCACTAGTTGGTCCTGCCAAATTTGAGGATAGATATCCTGTGAAGGCATTTCAAAGAGGTCTAAACGCATTGGCGCTATTGCCGCATATGCATTTGCTGTGGTTGTCTGGTTATGAAGAATAACGGAAATTCGCCTGATATTACTATTGTAATCCTCATTGATAAAAGGTCCGGCTATACTCAGTGAGTTGATATAATATTGTGCCCAGTCGCTGTAGTTTTCAGGAAAAATAACCTGGAAATCTTTTGTTTTGATCTGCTTCCATTTGGTTGAACCCGGATCCTGGCCAGAAAGAAAATATTGAGCATTAATTGAATAAGATGCCAACAACAACACTAAAATAATTGCAATTTTATTCGAATTAACCAACTTATTCATTTGTTATAACTGATAAGAAGTGTCTTATAATTTACAAATTTCAATAAAATAATCCCAAAGTGGTTCAGATGGAGGATCACATACCACTTTTAGTGATGATTTCTTTACAGGATGAATGAACTCGATTGACCTTGCATGTAGACTAATTGAACCATCCTTGTTACTACGTGGAAACCCATATTTTAAATCACCTTTAATTGGGCATCCGATTTTAGATAACTGAGCCCTGATCTGGTGATGACGTCCTGTTATTAAATTTACTTCCAGCAAAAAATAATCTTGGCTTGTGACGACTAAAGAATAGGACAATTTTGCTTCCTTACTATTATCAACCGGTTTTTCGTAAACAAATGATTTATTCTTTTTCTGGTCTCTTCTCAGATGATGAAACAAGTTACCGTTTATCGCAGGTGGTTCATTTTTTACAACTGCCCAATACGTTTTTCTAATTTCCCGTTGCTTGATCAACTCATTCATCCTGCTCAAAGCCTTGCCTGTCCTGGCAAAAACGACTATTCCGCTAACCGGACGGTCAATACGATGAACTACCCCCAGAAATACATTTCCCGGTTTGTTGTACTTTTCTTTTAGGTATTGTTTGACCAGTTCGCTCAGTGGTTGATCTCCAGTTTTATCGCCCTGTACTATTTCGGATGGAAGTTTATTGACAACGATTAAATGATTGTCCTCAAACAAAATACGATCTGACAGTTTGGTTGTCGTCATCAATATTGTTCTCTGTCGTTGGGGAAATCTGCTGATTTCACATCATGAATATAGGCAAGGAACGACCTGATCATTTCGTCGTGAAGATTATGATAGCGACGCAAAAACCTGGGCGAAAAATCCATGTTAATTCCCAGCATATCATGCGAAACCAAAACCTGGCCATCTACTTCTTTACCTGCACCAATACCTATTGTTGGTATCTTGATAGATTGGGTTACTTCAGCGGCCAGTTCTGAAGGAATTTTTTCCAAAACAATTCCAAAACACCCTGCTTCTTCAAGTAATTTGGCATCTTTCCTGAGCTTGGCCGCTTCCTGATCTTCCGTTGCCCGCACCACATAAGTCCCGAATTTGTTGATCGATTGCGGCGTTAAACCCAAATGCCCTAAAACAGGTATTCCAGCACTCAAAATTCGATCGATAGATTCCCTGATCTCCTCACCACCTTCAATTTTAATGGCATTGCAACCCGATTCTTTCATGATTCGAATTGCAGTATGCAAAGCTTCTTTTGAGTTACCCTGATAACTTCCAAATGGAAGGTCAACCACGACCAGCGCCCTAATTACTGCGCGCATTACCGATGAGGCATGATAGATCATTTGATCAACAGTAATCGGTAATGTGGTTTTATGGCCTGCCATAACATTAGAAGCCGAATCACCGACAAGGATGACGTCAATTCCCGATTCATCAAGCAAACGTGCCATCGAATAATCATAACCGGTAAGCATGGCTATCTTTTCGCCTTTCAGCTTCATTTCCTGTAAAACATGGGTGGTAATTTTCGGAAGATCTTTTGTTGTATACATCTGATTTAAACTTTGATCAGGGAACAAATGTATGTTAAAATGAAGAATAAAAGGCGTGAATTAACATCGAATTGATTTTTGTGTCAATACCTCTCTCAAATAACAATATATTTGCCCCTTTTAAGTTAATCAGTCAGATTACTTAAACATGCCGGTACGACCAATAATACTTTTAATACTTGCATTTTGTTTCCATCTGACAATTTCGGCCCAGACTGCTGTTGTAGAAGGAAGGATAACCGATTCGCTGAATAAGCCGGTTGATCTTGCCAATATTGCTGTTATCGGAGAAAAAACCGGAACAACATCAGATAAAAATGGCTTTTTCAAACTGGATGTGCCTGCTAACAAAGAGATTGTCCTCGGTATAAGTTTTATTGGTTTTGCTGATAAAAAAATTCAATTAAATCTTGAAGAAGACGAAAAAAGGACACTGAGCATCCAACTCAAAACCATCTCCACTACCCTACCCGGATTTGAAGTTCGTGACGAACGTTTGCGTACTGAAAGCATGGTGAGATTAAATCCCAAGAATGCCCTTGTGGTGCCTTCGATGGGGGACGGCGTAACAGATATTATAAAAACCCTGCCGGGAGTAAGTTCTAACAACGAGATGAGTTCGCAATACTCGGTTCGCGGCGGCAATTTTGATGAGAACAGTGTATTTGTCAACGATATCGAAATATACCGCCCATTTCTAATTAGCACAGGCGAACAGGAGGGTTTGAGTTTTATTAATTCGGCACTGGTATCTTCTATTCTTTTCTCAGCTGGTGGATTTGGAGCTGAATATGGGGATAAAATGTCTTCGGTATTAGACGTAAAATACAAGCGACCGAACGAGTTTGGTGGTTCTTTCTCGCTTAGTTTGCTTGGCGCTGAATTGAGTCTCGAAGGAACATCTGCAAAAAATAAATTCAGTTACCTGCTAGGTGGGCGTTACAAAACAAACCGGTATATTTTAAACAGCCTGGAAACAAAAGGTGAATACAAACCTGACTTTATTGATTTTCAAACATTGTTGAATTATCAGTTTAACCCGAAATGGGAATTGTCGTTTTTGGGTTATTATTCCCGCAACCGGTATATTGTGGTTCCTTCAAGCCGCGAAACTGATTTTGGAACCATAACAGAAGTGCTTCGGTTCAAAGTTTATTTTGATGGAAATGAAACTGACAAATATGAACTTTTCCAGGGAGGCCTGACCCTTGGTTTCAAACCGGAATCAAATATTGAGTTGAAACTGATTGCATCTGCTTTTAGCACAACCGAAATGGAAACCTATGATATTCAGGGACAGTACTGGATCGGACAGGTTGAGAATAACCCGGGAAGTGAAGAATTTGGAGATGTTGTGCAATCAAAAGGAGTGGGCACTTACCTTGAACATGCGCGTAATTATTTTAACGCAAATGTCTATTCCATTGAACATAAGGGAGCAAAATACGGTGATAAAAGTACCTTAAAATGGGGAGTACGTTACCAATACCAGATGGTTGATGATGTGCTGAAAGAATGGGAAATGAACGATTCGACCGGATATTCACTGCCACACCCCACCAATATTCCGGGTGATCCCAATCCTAATAATCCTGATTTTGATGTTTACTATTTTGTAAAAGGTCATAATAAAGTGAATATCAACCGGCTTGCTGCCTATATTTCTAATCAGTGGAATTTCAACCTGAAGAACAATGACCTGATCACCTTAACGGCAGGATTAAGGGCGAATTATTGGGATTTCAATCCCGAGTTTTTGCTTAGCCCACGCTTAAACTTCTCATACAAGCCTTATAAAAAGCAAAACCTGGTTTTCAGGTTTGCGACCGGTATTTATTACCAGCCACCATTTTATCGCGAAATGCGGAATATGGATGGCAGTTTGAATTATGATGTTAAATCACAAAAATCAATTCAATTCATACTTGGCAGCGATTACCGTTTCCAGGCATGGAACAGGCCCTTTATTTTTACTACTGAAGTGTATTACAAGTACCTTGATAATTTAATTCCTTACACAGTTGATAACGTGAGAATCAGGTATTATGCTGATCAAACTGCAAAAGGATACGCTACCGGAATTGATTTTAAATTGTATGGAGAATTTGTGAAGGGTGTCGACAGTTGGTTGAGTCTTTCATTGTTAAAAACCCAGGAAGACATTTATGGTGATTTTTATTTTGATTATTTCAATGCCGAAGGTGAAAAAATAGGAACCGGGCCAGAAATGAATCCTGAGGCTGCGGAGAATGTGAAAATAGAACCAGGATTTATCCCGCGACCAACTGACCGCCGCTTAAACTTCGCAATCTTTTTTCAGGATTATATTCCTGGAGCCCCATATTTGAAAATGCACCTCAGACTATTGTACGGAACTGGCTTACCCTTTGGCCCACCAAATTCTGAGCGCTACAACCAAACCCTTCGTATGCCTGATTACAGAAGGGTTGACATCGGGTTTTCGTGGCAGTTTGTAAGTAAGAGTTCTGATTTCGGCCCGAAAAATCCCTTAAAACATTTTAAAACCATGTGGTTAAGCCTCGAAGTATTTAACCTGTTGCAAACTTTCAATACGGTTTCTTACATCTGGATTACGGATTACGACAACCGCCAATGGGCTGTTCCCAATTATTTAACACCTCGATTGCTCAATTTAAAATTAACTGCCGAGTTTTAAATTTTTGTTAAAATTTAATATTATTTAGAAAAACTCTAAATTATGTAGTATATTTGTACTGTTCTAAAAAAAGAACACAGTTAACTATAGCAGGTTAATTTTTTGGGTTATCCCTCACATGAGGGTTTTTAGGTTAATAAGTGAAAATCCCTGTCCATCCCGGACGGGGGTTTTCAGTTTACCCCCCCCATCGCCTCTTAATCTCCACCACAGGGAGAGAAAACTCCCAATTTCAAAATCTATCTTCCATACAGGAGGAAAATAGAGTAACAAAAACCCGCTATGTCGACTTGGACATAGCCTTTAGATTTGTCAATTATTAACAAGGAAAACTTGATTACTTCTTTAAAAGCTTGTAATGTGCTGATTTTCTTTTCTTTTTGTTACTTTTTCTTTTCTTTGTTGATAACGAACGATAATGTTAATAACAAGACTGGGGTGAACTTTAGACTTAGCTAGGAATGACCTATGACCCGTATTAGTCCCCATTCTTAAAAAGGTTACTAAGAACCAGATAGAATTTTAGTGTCGACCTAATAAAGGTCTTAGTTTACGTAACCTTAAAATTAAAAAGTCATGGACATAAAAGAAGTAATTGGAATTGATGTTGGAAAGCAAAAAAATGAAGCGCTTATTCACACCAAACAAAAGGTTCTTGAGTTTGACAACAACGCTGCCGGTTTTAGAAAAATGGAAAGATGGGTTTTGAAAAACACAGCTTATCAGAAACAACAGCTAATGTTTGCTTTTGAACATACAGGCCTGTATTCGTACCCACTTTCATTGTTCCTGACAGAAAAACAGTATTTATACATTGTCTTACCTGGCTTGGAACTGAAACGCTCAATGGGGATTACCCGGGGCAAGACTGATAAGATTGATGCAAAAAGAATTGCACTTTACACTTACGAAAAGCGTGAAAAACTTAAGCCTTTTGAATTGCCCCAAAAAGAAATTATCCAAATAAGGCGTTTGATTTCTTTACGTGAAAAGCTGGTAAAGCAACGTGCCGGATACAAAGGGACCTTAGGTGAATACAAACACTTTTTGAAAAAGAAAGACAATGAAATGCTGTTCATTGTACATGAAAAAATGATAAAAGAGCTTTCAAAACAAATCGAAAAGGTTGAAGAAAAATTAGATGAGATTGTCAAGCACAATGACCAGCTAAAACAAATGTACAACCTTATAACCAGTGTTAAAAGTGTGGGAAAACAAACGGCATTGTTCATGATTGCCTTCACCAATGGCTTTACCTTGTTTAAAAACTGGCGGAAATTTGCCACATACTCAGGTATAGCCCCGTTCCCTTACTCGTCAGGAACAAGCGTAAGGGGGAGAACAAGAGTTAGCAACCTGGCTAATAAACGTATAAAATCATTGCTCGATCTTTGTGCCAAGAATTCAATCCAGTATAATCAGGAAATGAAGTTGTATTATCAAAAAAGGTTAGAGGAAGGGAAATCAAAAATGGGAACCATAAATATTATTAGAAATAAATTATTGTCAAGAATATTCGCTGTTGTCGAAAGAGGAACTCCATATGTGAATACCATGAAATATGTAAATTGAAAATGTTAATAAGAATTTTGATTAATTCTTGTTTTACTCATAGAATACGGGTCGAAATATCTTTCG
This sequence comes from Chlorobiota bacterium, assembly GCA_030596395.1. Classification (GTDB taxonomy): domain Bacteria; phylum Bacteroidota; class Bacteroidia; order Bacteroidales; family F082; genus JAADID01. The sequence continues at coordinate 9,050 of JAUVKF010000016.1, forward strand.
GAGATCACAAATTTCAAACTGCTGAGAGCTAAAGCCTGCCAAACTCTGCTCAGGCGGATCCATTCAATGGATTTGGATTTGGTCAAATCCTTCGAACTATCTTGTTCAAAGGTTTCCTGATCTTGTTCCCCCGTTTTTTGAATCCTTCATGCTGATAACCTAAAGGTGTAATACAAAAAATCACTTCATCTTCTTTTAAACCAATGGTATTCGCCAGTTTTTCATAGTCATAAGCAATAATCCAGCAGGTGCCCACACCTTCGTTTTCGGCAGCTAAAATAATATGATCCATGGCGATAGCCAGGTCGGTTTCGATGGAGTTGAAACCATCATAACCCCTAACCCACGATTTGGATTTATCACCAACTATTACCAGGATATGCGGAGCCTGCTTAAACCAATCTTTATGGTAACACATTCCCACCTCTTTTAGTTTTTCTGGAGATGAAACCAAGACAAAAGTCCATGGCTGGCGGTTTGCAGCTGAAGGAGCCAGACGTCCGGCTTCTAATATCCGGTTTAAAACATCATCACTTACAGGATTTGAAAGATCGTAATCGCGGATGCTTTCACGTTTTGATATAAGTTCGTAGAAATCCATCTGTAAATTATTTGAAACAAATTTAATTAATATGCTCCGTTTGCTTATTTAAAAAATCGATTTTATCAAAATAGATTAACATCTTCTTTTAATATTCAAGACTATGACGTATGTTTGCGACATAAAACATATATCTCATGATTAAGAGTGATCATTTCGACAATGAACTTCAGGAGCTGGCACAATATGCAAAGGTATTTTCTCATCCGGCCCGCCTGATGATATTGAAATACCTTGCAGAGAAAAAAGTATGTATCTCCGGTGACATTACTGAAGAAATACCACTGAGCCGGACAACTGTTTCACAGCACCTGAAAGAATTAAAGAATGCCGGTTTAATACAGGGTACAATAGACGGGTTAAAGGTGAACTACTGCCTTAATCCAGAGGCTATCAGCCAGTTGAAATCCGTACTGGATAAGTTTTTTAAAGAAATTGATTATCACAATTGTTGTTAACTATGATGAAGAAAAGAATACTGATCCTATGCACAGGCAATAGTTGTCGCAGCCAAATGGCAGAAGGGTTCCTGAAATTTTTCAATCCAAAACTGGAAGTTTACTCAGCTGGCACCTCTCCTTCTGACCAGATTCATCCAAAGGCTGTCCAGGTGATGAATGAAATAGGAATTGATATAAGTGATGGATTTCCACAGCATGTGGATGAATTTACTGATATGGATTTAGATTATGTGATTACTGTTTGTGGAGGTGCAAAAGAAAGTTGCCCTGCATTTACAGGAAATGTAAAACAAAGGATTCATCTTGGTTTCGACGACCCTGCCGAAGCAACTGGGACGGAAGCAGAAATTTTAACCGTATTCAGAAGAGTAAGAAATGAAATTAAAAATGATTTCGGTGAATTTTATAGGAATAAATTTTCAATTATTTAACCAGTATTCCACGTACATCATACGAATTATTCGTGCATTAGTGGCTTAATAAAAAAATAACATGACTGATATCATATACAAAGAAGAAAGCTACCAGATCATCGGGAAATGCATGGAAGTACATAACAATCTCGGTCCTGGTTTTTTGGAAATCGTTTATAAAGATGCGTTGGAGTACAAATTTCAAAAGGCAGGTATCCCTTATTCACGTGAAGAGGAATATGAAGTGAATTACAAAGACATCATCTTGCCACATAAGTTCTATGCAGATTTTGTTGTGTTCGATAAAATTATCCTTGAGGTCAAGGGAATAAGCGGAATTGCCAAAGAACATATTGCCCAAACCATCAATTACCTGAAAGTATCAGGAGATAAGCTTGGTCTGTTAGTAAACTTTGGAGAGTTAAAATTGAAATATAAAAGACTTGTTCTTTAATACTATAAATAAGCCACGAATGCACTAATGGAATACGAATAATTCGTGCATTCGTGGCAAATAAATATTAAAATATGAAAACGCGAGAAAAAAACATCAAAGACATCGTTAAATCAAAGTATAACCTCATTGCTGATCAATCAAAAGAACACAATCAAAAGAGCTGTTGCGGTGGAACCGAAAGTTGTGTGGAAATCGATTACAGCATCTTTGGCGATGACTATTCAAACATTAAAGGCTATAACCCTGATGCCGACCTGGGACTGGGTTGCGGACTACCCACCGAATATGCGAATATCTCTGCCGGAGAAACGGTTCTCGACCTGGGTTCGGGTGCCGGTAACGATTGTTTTGTGGCCCGCTCAATTGTTGGCGAATCGGGCAAAGTAATCGGTTTAGACTTTGCCACCAACATGCTCAAAAAAGCCCGGCAAAATGCTGAAAATCTTGGATATAAAAATATTGAATTCATCAAAGGCGATATTGAGGAAATGCCAATTGAAGACAATACAATCGACACACTAATCAGCAATTGCGTTTTAAACCTTGTTCCCGATAAAGAGCTGGCATTCTCTCAAATATATCACATATTAAAACCTTCAGGCCACTTCTGTGTATCTGATGTGGTTATTACCGGTGAGTTACCCGATCTGCTATTAAAAGATGCTGAAATGTATGTAGGATGCGTTGCCGGAGCCATAAAAAAAGAGGAATATCTTGAGATTGTTCAAAAGTCAGGTTTCAAAAACATCAAAGTAAAAAAAGAAAAAAAGATCACCATTCCTGACCATATTCTTACAAACTTTTTAACTGATGAAGAACTGGCTGAATTCAAATCTGGTGAAACAGGAATCTTCAGCATTACTGTATATGCCGAAAAATAATGGAGAAACTCACAAAAAGGCTCTCATTTCTCGATCGCTATCTTATACTCTGGATATTCCTGGCCATGTTCATTGGTGTTGGATCCGGTTACCTGTTTCCTGATATTGCCGGGTTTTGGGATCAATTCAGTGCAGGGACAACCAACATCCCAATCGCTATCGGCCTCATTATTATGATGTACCCACCGCTGGCAAAAGTGAAATACGAAGAACTGGGTGATGTCTTCAGAAACTGGAAAATACTCTTGCTTTCTTTGTTTCAAAACTGGTTTATTGGCCCGCTGCTAATGTTTTTCCTGGCTATATTATTCCTGGGCGACTACCCGCATTACATGACCGGCCTTATCCTCATTGGTCTTGCCCGATGCATTGCGATGGTCATAGTATGGAATGAACTAGCAAAAGGTGACACGGAATACGCTGCTGGTTTAGTAGCGTTCAACAGCATTTTCCAGGTATTGTTCTTCTCGGTTTATGCCTATGTATTTATCACAATTATGCCGGGTTGGTTTGGCATGGAATCCTACGAAGTGAACATAACGATGGCGGAAATTGCTAAAAGTGTATTTATTTATCTGGGCATTCCTTTCCTTACCGGGATGATCACGCGATTTACTTTGATCAGGATAAAAAGCAAAGAATGGTATTAATCTGAATTTATTCCTAAAATCAGTCCTTTAACTTTAATAACCCTGTTGTTCACCATCTTTGTGATGTTTTCGTTGAAAGGAGAGATCATTGTTCAGCTTCCACTTGATGTTGTTCGTATAGCTATTCCGCTGATCCTTTATTTTGTGTTTATGTTCCTGGTTTCTTTCTTCATGGCCCGGCGCATTGGTGCGGGATATGAAAAACAACAAGCATCGTATTTACGGCAGCCAGCAACAATTTTGAATTAGCCATCGCGGTAGCAATTGCTGTATTTGGTATTAATTCGGGAGAAGCCTTTGCAGCTGTTATCGGCCCTTTGGTTGAGGTGCCGGTGCTTATTGCACTCGTCAATGTAGCTCTAAGGTTTCAGAAGAAGTATTTCACCAAAGAGGCAAATATTTAGTTGAAATTATCGAACTTTGACCACGAAACGTTCATGAGATGATAAGCTCTTTAATCTGGGAATCGTTACTGATTTTTTTCTTCAATATCCCTTTTGGGTACTGGCGGATCAACGTGAAAAAGTTATCACTGCAGTGGATACTGGCTGTGCATATCCCTGTACCCTTTATAATCGCATTACGAATATTTACTTCAGTCGGATTTGCCTGGTACACCTATGTTTTTATGGTTTCTGCTTTTTTTCTCGGGCAGCATATCGGGGGATCAATTCACAGCTATACTGAACAAACCTGTTCAAAAACTTCTTCCTGCCTGATCATGGATTTATACCGATGTAAATGTTTGTAAGAAACGGTTTATTGCGCAGAAAGTCAGTGTTTTTGCCTGCAACACTAATCTTCAATAAAATTCCCATCATCATCAATAGGTTTATAGCCCTGGGATGTTAAGGTTCTTAATAACACCTTGCCCTCTTTTGAGTATTGGACATCAAAGCCTTCCCTTCCATTATCCATCCACACTTCATATCCCTTGTTTTCAGGGCTTTCAAACCTTGCGGTTATCATGATGTTGTAATTATAATAATCAACTTCGATGCTTTTTACTACTGCCTCGGGTAATTCAGATTGATCAATCTTGGATTTTGTTATTTCCCAGTTTCCTTTATGATCGTACCAGGAAGTATGCAGAACACCATCAAGTTTGTACATTACTCTCCACTCTTTTATCCTGTCGCCCTTACTGATCCATTTTGCATCAGTAGCTTGAGGCTGTTGTGCTTTAAAAGATTTTTTGACCTTTGACGGTGGTCTGGTTTGGGAGAAAACACTGAAAGCTATAAACAAAATAATTAAGATTGAGACTAGTTTTTTCATAAAAATGATGGATTTATTTGGTTGTCAAAAGTAATGCAAACATCAATATGGTGCTAAAGGTAATTAGTCATATCAAAATACGTTTTCTTATATGCAACTGTAGATGAGGCTGTCTCATAAGTATTGGATTTTAATTTTTTTCACGCAGAGCCGCTAAGATCGCAGCGTTAATGTACTGAGTCTCAATTGTGTTTTCTCTGCGTACTCTGCGCCACTGCGTGAAATAGAACTTATGAGACAGCCTCAGTTTTTGAACTTACAATTGATCCTGATACAGGGAGTTTTTCTACCAGAAACTCAAATGATATTATTACTTATTTTTGATTGCGGATCAATTGTAATTTCTGATTACCCATAATCGATGAAGAAAAAGAAAAAGGCGACTCAATCTCACCAAACTCCACTCGAAAAAAAACAATTTAATATAGCCATACCTTTTTTCATCTATTGCCTTGCAATCATTCCGTTTTTCAACCTGAACTTTCTGATTGATCCTGCCCTCTCATCCAAATTTACAGCGCTTTCAGCAGGACTATTGGTTTTAATTATAGTCTATGTAACAGTAATTATCAAAGCCAGGTCTTCGGTTGATTTATCGCCTTTTAAGCAGTTTATCTTCCCGATATTTCTTTTATATATTCTTATTTCAGGATTATCCCTTTTCAAAGCAGTAAATATTTCTGAAGCTGTTTTTGATTTAGTTAAGAACATCGTATTTTTCACTTTCTTTCTTTTTTCAGCCCTTTTGCTGGCAAACAACAAGAATTTACCATTGCTAATCTCAAAAATAATTAGTGTATTTTCATTCCTAATTATTATAATTGGCCTGTTCCAGGTATTAAAAGTTGCAGCAGCCGGAGTACTCAACGACACAACCACAAAAGAAGTAACAGCTCTTTTCATGAACAAAAACCTATATTCCCAGATATTGTTCCTGGCTTTGCCTTTCAATATTTTCGGGCTATATATTTTAAAAAAAAGATGGAGGACTTTCTGTTCTGTTAACAGCCTGTTTACTATTGCATTAATCATTGTTTTAATAACCAGGTCAGTTTGGGTTGCACTTATTGTTTCAACTCTGATTGCTGCAACAGTTACTTACATTCTTCACTTAAATGGGAATGATCTTTTTTATTCATTTCGCCACAAACTGATCAAACCTATCATTGCAACAGGATCTGTAATTGTGATTACAATACTTCTTTTGGCTATAACAGGCAGTCTCACATCATCAGATGAAACAACGACTAATGATATAACTTCAAGCAAGAACCGGATCGCTCTCTGGGAAAGTTCATTAGAAATCTCTAGGAATAACCCTATTTCAGGTGTTGGGGGCGGAAACTGGAAAATCCAGATTCCAAATTACGGTGTTTACGATATTTTAAAAACACCTGGAAAAACACGGTTCCAGAGGCCACATAACGATTACCTGTGGATATTGGCCGAGTATGGAATATTCGGATTATTAGCTTACTTATCTGTCTTAGTTATCGGATTAATCTATCTGTTACGAATAATCTTTCTCACTCAAAAAAAAGAGGATAAAATATTTTATCTGCTCATGCTTTTCGGGTTTGTTGGTTACATAACTTTCTCTTTTTTCAGTTACCCAAAAGAACGGACTGAGCACAATATTTACTTTTTCTTCATCCTGTCGTTGATCACCGTAAAACACCATCAACTGGCAGCAAAAAGCCCGAAAAGCATCACCGCTAACAAACTGTTATCATTCACATTAGCTTTCGTTTTGATACTTTCAGGAACTACATTTGTGGGATTCAAAAAAATAAGCGGCGAAAGCCACGCTAAACTAGCCATTGATGCCTTGCATGCTGAGCGTTTTGAAACGACAGTTAGTGAAATTGAAAATAATTATTCGTGGTTTTACGGAATGGATCCAACAGCAACGCCGGTGTTATGGTACAAAGGCCTGGCCAATTTCAGGAAAGGGAAAACAAAGGAGGCATTAAATAACTTTTTGGATGCGACCGAAATTAACCCTTATCATAGCCATACCTTTAATAGTATCGGTATAATTTATGCTCAAGAAGGTGACTTTGATCGGGCAAAAAAATACTTTTTAAAATCTTTGGCGCTGCGTCCGTATTCTACAGAAACAATTCTCAATATTTCAACAATTTACTTTCAGGATGGGGAACACAAAAAAGCACTAAATGAGTTAATAAGAATTGATCCTGAAACTGATCAAGACAGATATAAAATCAATATGGTTAAAGTCCTTGAATTTGAGATCAATCAACTGGCCGATTCAATCCATGAGCCAAAGCTTCATAATTATATATTAGAGGTTAAGAAGTCGAAACCAACAACATTGGAGATTTACAAGGCTTCTGTTAAAGAAGATCACTCATTTAAAGCACAATATTTACATAATATTGCTCAAGCATTAATTAAAAACGATAGTACATTAACTGAAAAGCAGAAGGATCAATTAAACCAATACCTGATAAATAAATAATCATACTTCATTATTTTTGCATCGTAAACTGCACCAACCAGCAACCAGCAACCAGTAACATATAACATTTAACAACTAACAAAAATGCGCATCGACATCATCACCATATTCCCTGAAATGTTTGAGGGACCTTTTTCAGAATCGATAATAAAAAGGGCTCAGAATAAAGGATTAGTTGAGATAAACATTCACCAGCTCAGGGACTATACAACCGACAAACACAAAAAAGTTGACGACTATGTTTTTTCGGGCGCTGCCGGTATGGTAATGATGATTGAACCGGTTGCAAGATGTATCGATCATTTAAAATCAGAAAGGGATTATGATGAAGTAATTTACATGAGTCCTGATGGGGAAATCCTGGATCAGCCAATGGCGAACACCCTGTCACTAAAAGGGAACCTGATCATGCTGTGCGGGCATTACAAAGGCATTGACGAACGCATTCGTGAACATTATATTACAAAAGAGATTTCAATTGGCAATTATGTTTTGTCGGGAGGCGAGCTGGCTGCAGCAGTGCTGGTTGACAGCATAGTACGGTTAATACCCGGTGTACTGGGTGATGAAACATCAGCTTTGAGCGACTCATTTCAGGATGGATTGGTATCGCCGCCAGTCTATACAAGGCCTCGTGAGTTCAAAGGTTGGAAAGTACCTGATGTTCTGCTCTCGGGAAATGAAAAATTGATTGCAGACTGGAAGCTTGAACAAGCTATAAAACGTACTAAAAAAAGAAGGCCAGGACTATTGGATGATTGATGAGGAGACCTAAGAAACAAGACCTTAGACCTAAGATATAAGAACAAAGAGCCAGGACCAGACCTTCCAGAGTTTGCAGAACCTGGAAGTGTCATGGATAGCCTGGAACTATCGAAGTCCGCAGTCTTCCCGCCTCCGCTGCGCTACGAACGGGCAGGCAGTCCTTAGTCTCCAGTCCCTATTCACAGCCTCCAGTATCCCCGCCTTCGCTCCGCTACGGTCGGGCAGGCAGCATCCAGCATCCACCATATCCACTTACTAACATCCATGTGTAAATAACCCACAAAAGATTTTCAAAGTTTTATTTGCAATTATGGAAATAGCTGTATATTTGCAGCCATTTTTGAAGAAACTATTCCAAAGCGTAAGAAGATGAGCAAGAACGAATTGATACAAGTGGTTGAAGATACAATCGAAGTAAAGGAATTCCCGAAATTCAAAGCCGGTGATACCATTACCGTTACATATAAAATCCGTGAAGGGAACAAAGAGCGTTTACAAAAGTTCCAGGGCGTTGTATTACAAAGGGTTGGCCACGGACCAACTGCAACTTTCACTGTCAGGAAGATTTCAGGAAATATAGGAGTTGAACGTGTTTTCCCGATCGCTTCTCCATTTATTGAAGAGATTTTTGTAAACAAGGTGGGTGTTGTACGCAGGGCACGTATTTTTTACTTCCGCAAACTGCGCGGTAAAAAAGCCAGGATCAAAGAAAAAAGAATGTAATTATTCGGAACAAAATATGGAACTCCGGTCAGTTTGGCCGGAGTTTTTCGTTTAAATCAATTCTCGTTTAATTGCGAAGGAGTTACGCCAACAGCGGGACGACTGCGGCAATCCCAAGGTACATATCGTTGTTTCATTTTAGGAAACCCAGCATAAAGCGCGTTTTTAACGCGTTTGGGTTATCCATTTTAGTCCAAAATCACCTTCCCGCTTCCAATCATTCCGATTTTATTACGCACCTTTATCACATACAATCCTTTCTTCCAGCCTATGGTATTTACCTCAATTTTGGTTTGCCCTTTTGTAACCTGCATTTCATCCACCTTCCTGCCAAACAAATCATAAACTTCAATTCGCCAACTGCTGACTGCCGACTGTTGACTGCTGACTGTAAACTTATCCCTTGCCGGATTTGGGTAAATAAGTATTTTATTTTCAATTTCACTTTTTGCTCTGTAAATTTCCTCCATACCCACTATTATTCCGCAATCATCCTGCACAATGGTATCGGAAACAATTTCTCCATCACAAAGGCTATCATATGTGAAAATTTGTGTGTAAATCGTATCACTTTCCAGGCTTTGGTTGAGTTTGAAAAGGTAGGTGTCAAAAACATCCCCATCATTCATGTTAGTTTGATAGAGTACTTTGTTATCAAATGTGATTTCAACATGGCCTATCCAGTCATTCTCAAGTGGAGTAGTTTGTTTAATGATATTACCTAAAGTATCAATGATCACTGCCTTAGGATGTGTATTTGCACCACCAGAAGTAACACTGGCCGCAAGGGAAGTATCGGTGATAAACTTAGCCTCAATCATTGTCCCGAAGGAATTGGGTAGAGCAAAGTCGTAAATATCAATGATATTGCCGGTAAAATCCATTTTTAACAATGCCGGGGCATAATCGGCACGGGATGAATAATATTTATGAGTAATAGAAGAATAGAAATTATTTGAATCCGGGTCAATTGTAGTTGTCCAGGCATGGCCCCCTTTATCAGTTATTTCACTATGCACCACAGTTTCCCACTCAAAGTTGCCTGAAGAATCTGTTTTGATGTAATAAGGTTTATAATACCAGGAATGTGGTGGATCAGGTGAAGCATAAGAGCAATATCCGGTTATCAGAAACCCCTTGTCAGGTGTCATGATTAAATTTTGAGCTTCTTGATTATGTATATTAGTATCCAGGCTGTTATAACATTGCTTCCAATGCATATCACCGACTGAATTAAATTTAGTAAGACATATGCGATCATGAACCAGATCAACATTCATATACCGCAATACTGCGACACAACCACCATCCCCTAAAGCAATCACATCTTCCGCGTAGTTTAATCCTTCCTCATAGAATACCTTGCACCACTCCTTTTCACCGCAAGCATTTAGTTTCATGATTAATGGATCATAATAAGATTCGGCATAAAAGCTCGTTGATCCAACTAAAAAAATGTCGCCCTCACGATTACTATCTGTACCATCAGAAATAACTATGGAATTTGAAAAATGCCCTATCACCTTATTCCATATTAATTCACCATTTACATCTGTTTTTACTAACCAATTAAATTCGGGGTAGTTTGGTCCATATCTTCCCGCAAGTAGATAACCTTTATCATAATATTCTATGATGCTTTCACCATATGGATTTTCTCCTTCAAAATAGGTTTTTGTCCATCTGTTTTGGCTTTTCAATCCAAATGATAAAATTATGCAAGTAATGATTATTGCGATTTCCTTAAACGTGCCTATCGTTCTTGTCATTGTATGCTATGAAAAACGAAAATTAATTACCTCAAACTTTAGCCCCTCTTTGCCTCACCACCTCATACATCAGCACCCCAGCAGCGACCGAAACATTTAGTGATTCGATTTCACCCAGCAAAGGGATTTTAACTTCCATATCAGCTTTTTTTAGGTATTCAGCTGATATCCCCTCCCCTTCCGAACCCAGGATAATCCCAAGCGGTCCTGTCATATCCGACTGAAAATGATTTACTTCGGCTTTTTCGGCAGCAGCAACTATTTTCAATCCACTATTTCGTAAAAAATCAAGGGTTGTTTTCAGGTTATCGCTTCGGCAAATTGGTATTTTATAAATGGCCCCGGCAGAAGATTTTATGGTTCCGGAATTCAATTGCGCTGAATTTTTAGATGGAATGATAACAGCATCCACACCCGTACATTCGGCAGTGCGCAGAATAGCGCCAAAATTACGCACATCTGTTATCCGGTCAAGGATGATCACAAAAGGTGTCTTTCCTTCTTCATAAATAGTTGGTAGAATATCCTCTATCTGATAAAATACCACAGGTGAAATATAGGCCACAACACCCTGGTGGTTTTTACGGGTAAGCCTGTTCAACTTTTCTATGGGTACAATCTGGTATGGAATGGATCGATCCTTAATCATTTTCATCAACTCACCAAAGTTATCACTCCGTAAACCTTTCTGGATGAACACCTTTTCGGCTTCTTTGCCCGAGTCAATAGCTTCCATTACCGGACGGATACCATAAACCATATCTTGTTTGAAATCTTCTCTCATTTAATTTTCGAGGTTTAAAATTTCGGAGGGCAAATTTTTACTGGTTTTAGCACCCAGCTGTTTCATTTTCTCAACCTGTCCTAAAATATTGCCACGTCCTGAACTGAGCTTTTTGTGGGCTTCGCGGTATGAATCGGATGCCCGATCAAGGTTGACTCCAATTTTTTCAAGGTCAGCAAGAAAGCCAACAAATTTGTCATACAACTTTCCGCCCTGTTCAGCTATTTCCAATGCGTTCCGTGTTTGCTTCTCCTGACGCCAGATGACCTCGATGGTTTTTAATGTAGCCAAAAGCGTAGTAGGGCTTACGATCACAATCTTTTTGTCCCAGGCAAAGTTGAATAGTGATGGATCGGTTTGAACAGCCAGTGCAAATGCTGATTCCAGCGGCATGAACATCAATACAAAATCAGGGATATTCTTATTTTTCATGGAAGGATAGTTTTTCTCGTTCAACTCCTTCACATGTCCTTTAATGGATTCGATGTGCTTTTTAAGTGCTTTATCCCTGAATTCCTGGTCCTCGCTGGAAATATAATCGTGGTAAGCTGTCAGCGACACTTTTGAGTCAATTATCAGGTGTTTTTCCAGCGGCAGGGTAATGATAACATCCGGTCTGATGATCTGATCTTCTTCATTGCGCCCGGTTTCCTGGATGAAATACTCCTGGTTTTTGATCAGGCCTGAATCTTCAAGCATCCGCTCCAGCACCACCTCACCCCAGTTACCCTGTTTCTTGCTGTCCGATTTTAAAGCTTTGGTCAGGTCTTGTGCATCTTTATCCAAACGCATACTCAATTCCTGTAAATTCTTTAGTACTGCAAGCAGGTTGGTCTGGTCTTTTAATCCTTTAGTGTATGTATCTTCCACCTTCTTTTCAAAATTACTGATCTTTTCCTTCAAAGGATTTAGTATATCGTGCATGTTTTTTGTACTGGCCTGGTTAAACTCATCAGTGTTCTGCTTTAATATTTTGTTGGCAATCAACTCGAACTCCTTTTTAAATTTAACTTCAAGTTCTTCAAGTTGTTTACGCTCCGTTTCAAGTTTCTCGCTGAGGTTATCGTATTCAGTTTTAAGTGTGGCAACCTGCAATTCTACTTGTTGTCTCCTGCCCGATTCTTCACTAAACTTATTCTCAAGCTTTCCATGCTCACTTTTAAGTTCGTCAAGTTTAGTTTGCAGAATTGAATTTTCTTGAGTCAGCTGACCCCTAGCTTCAGATAGCCTTGTCTTAAACACAAGATTTCCAATCAAATAACCAACAAGTCCGCCAAATACCAAACCACCAATCAGAAAAATTATATCCATTGTTTCAAATTTGGAGTAAAGTTACCAAATTCGTGAAGTGATATGTTATAAGCTATATGTTAATTGTTAAAAGAATATTATTCAACCAATACAAAAAATTCATTCTGTATTTTATTTGTAAAACAAAAAACAACACCATCGAACATATAACCAGTAACGTATAAACTTTTCTAACTCGGGAAAAAGCATTATCTTTATCTTTATAATCAAATTGCAACCATGTATTACCTCAAATCGTTATTTGGCCTGGTTATTATTTTGTTATCGTTTACAATGATAAATGGACAGGGTTATGAAGCCCCCCGAACCCGCATGCCGAATAATATTGTTAAACAGTTTATCAATGCTCATATTGAATATCCGAAGAGTGCGTTCGAAAACAGGGAAGAAGGCGTAGTGTTTATTGCATTTAATATTGACAAAGATGGCAGGACCTCAAATGTGCATGTGGAGAAATCAGTATCACAGGTAATCGACAGCGCTGCCATACATCTTTTTAACCTGATACTATGGGAACCGGCAAAATATTATGGCAAAGCAGTTAAGGGTGAAAGTAGTTTTAAAATACGCTACAATATCAAACGATACCAATCTTTGGCTAAAAAACGAGGCTATAATGAAATCCCGCTTCCTTTTGAACCTCTGAGCCAATCTCTTGGAATTTATACTGTAAAAAAATTGGACCTGGCACCCGAAGCTGTTGTGGATACGTCCTATAATTCCACTCAGGATTTCATTATACAAAATCTTGTATTACCTGATGCCGCACTCAAATTAAACCTCACAGGTTATGTAAAATTGCGGTTTATCATCGAAGCAAATGGCCTTCCATCAAACATTATGGTAATAGAGCCCCTGGGAGGCGGTTGCACCGAAGAGGCTATCCGTATTGTTCAACTGATCAAATGGATACCCGGTATTAAAAACAACGAAGCTGTTCGTACATGTTATAATCTTTCATTTAAATTCGATCCGGCTGATGAGATCAAGAGCAAACACATTCCAAACCAGTCTAATACAGGCATTTAATACAGATTTTTGTCAATCTGTTACAATTTGTATTCTATTGTAATTCAATTATCTTTGCGGCGAATTTTCAAACTAAAAACTTAAATATGAAAAAGCTTATTCTAATTACACTAATGATGGGATCTATATCCTTATTTTCACAAGACACTATTCGAGTTGGTAACTGGACAATCACGGGAAAGATTAGCGCGAACTTTTCGCAGAGTTATTTTTCAAATTGGTCAGCAGGTGGTACAAGCAGTTTTACAGGTATTGGTAAATATACCATGTCGGCTGACTACAAAAAAAACAAGCATGGCTGGAACAACTGGCTTGACCTTGCTTTGGGTTACTCCGTTTTTGCAGATGAAAAACCTTTGAAAACAGAGGACAAAATTGAATACATTACGGGTTATTTATATGAGCTTAAATCACCATGGTTTTTCTCAGTAATGGGGAAATTCAAATCTCAATTTGCAAAAGGCTATGATTATGCAGCTGACTCTACCAACTACATCTCAGGTTTCATGGCACCAGGTTACTTCGACATAGGACCCGGTATCACTTATAAACCTAACGATTGGTTTTCGGTAAACTTTTCACCTGCGACTGCTGCATGGATTGTTGTGAGTGACCAGGCTTTGGCAGATGCCGGCTCATTTGGCCTTGATCCTGCTGTAACAGACACTGCCGGTAACATTATTACTCATGCCAAAAAAGTGAAAACAATGTTTGGCGCCAAAGTTATGGCCGTTTTGCAAAAGGAAGTTGCAAAAAATATCACTCTCGGCACAAAGCTGGAACTTTTCTCCGATTATTTAGACAACCCTCAAAACATAGATGTTAACTGGCAGGTGCTTATCAGCCTTAAGGTAAACAGTTGGTTGAATGTTGATTTATCCACAGAACTGATTTATGATGACGATGTGATGATCACTGATAAAGACGGCAATACAGGTCCGAGAACACAATTTAAAGAAATGTTGCTTGTCAGTGTTGGTTTCACGTTTTAATTGATGAAAAAAATTGGACTCTTATCGGACACTCACGGGTTTATCCACCCAAAGGTGTCCGGTTTTTTTATGTCCTGTGATGAGATCTGGCATGCCGGGGATATCGGCAATGTTGAAACTGCAGATAAACTTGCAGAAATCAAACCTTTTAAAGCCGTTTATGGAAACATTGATGGTGGTAAATTAAGGCAGACATTTAAGGAGTTTGAAATATTCCGATGCGAAAATGTAAAAGTCCTTATGATCCACATTGGAGGTTATCCGGGAAGGTACACTCCTACTGCCAGAAAACTATTAGCCGAACACAAACCAAAACTTTTCATATCGGGGCATTCTCATATTTTAAAGGTAATGCCTGATCCAAGATACAATCTTCTACATATAAACCCTGGTTCTGCAGGAAAACAGGGCCTCCATAAAATGATCACAATGGTTCGTTTCGTAATTGATGGAAGCGATATTAAAGATCTTGAAGTTTTCGAAACTAAGAGAAGTTAGGTAGTAACTGTCGGCAGTCAGCAATGCTAATCACATAACTTCAAACTTTAAACTTTAGACTTCTGCCAAAGGCATCCCTACGGGAAAACCCAAAACCCTTATCTCAGCCTATCAGCCGACCGAATAAGTTTTTCATCAGCCATTATTCCGCGATAAGCCAGGACATAGAAAACGAATGTAATAATTGGAAGGTATGTACCCGGTACCTGGTAGCCTATTATGCCGCCCGAAACACGCTCCATTTCAGGTGTGTAATAAAAGAAAAACAATGCGATCATTACCAGCAGAAGAATGACTGCGATACGAAGTACATTTAATTGCACCATTCGTTTCTTAAACAAAAAGATCGTGATTATTGACATGATAAAGGCCAGCGACGCAATTCCAATCATGGGCCACATAAAATAAACCGGAAAATCCGGTATACTATCAGGAATAAGACTGCCAATTTTGTAGATGTATAAAACCAGGCTGTCTTTGGCACCTATTGCATCTGCCAATGGAAAATAAGCTGTTGCACCCATTGCTATTGCAGCAAGAAGCAGGTATAATGATTGAATTCGTTGTATCATAAAACCAGTTATTTAAAAACAAGTGCAAAAGTAATCATTAACTAAAATGAATATTCCTTATAGGGAATAATAAAAACCCGAATAATCTTGATTCATTCTAAATATGTCAATTAAATTATTTTTTTGGATTTGGCTATCAATACTTTAAAAAAGTAGTATATTTGCAATTGCAAGGAAAAGCATTCCGCAAATTTTCCTCCTTTTTATAGAACAATTATACAATAAACATTTTTCAATTTCCTTATAATTAATCGATAGATTGTTTCTAAAATCCATTATAAATGTATGATATTATAGAGCTTAACAGTAAGCTGGTTGCCGAGTTGCGGCAAATTGCCAAAAAATTAAATATTCCTAAAACAGAAAAACTTCTCAAGAAAGATCTTGTTTACAAAATACTTGATTACCAGGCTTTAAATCCAACTACCGAAACGCTAAAAAAAGAATCGCAAGTTAAAACAGTACGCCATCCGCGTAATAGAAGGCCAGATTCAAAAGAGTCATCAAAACACGCTGCTACCAAAAAAGAGTCAACAGCCACTGATAAAAACAAAGAGCAGAAAGAAGAAAAACGTCCCGAAAAAAGGGGAAGACAGCCCGATAAAAGGGAAAGGCAACCCGAAAAAAGAGAAAGACAAAGAAAACCACTTTTGGCTTCAAGCACAAGCAGTGAAAGGCAAAAATCTGATTTGACCGTGATGGACGATGAAACTATCTCTGCAAAGCCACAATCAAAAAGCAGGGATGAAAAAACGCCGGAAGTTGTTTCCCATGATCGAGTAAAAAGACCTGAAGAAGACCGACAGGAAAAGGAAAGAAGATTTGAACGAAGAGATCAAAAATTCCAGCAAAAACGAGAAAGTAATCATGATCAGCAAAGGCAGCGTAAAGAATACGCATTTGAATTTGAAGGCATGGTATCAGCTGAAGGCGTGCTGGAGATCATGCCCGATGGTTATGGTTTTTTAAGGTCATCTGATTACAATTACCTTAATTCGCCGGATGATGTTTATGTTTCGCAGTCGCAAATCAAACTATTCGGACTAAAAACAGGTGATACGGTCAGAGGAAATATTCGTCCGCCAAAGGAAAGTGAAAAGTATTTTCCATTAATAAAAGTTGAAAAGATCAATGGAAAGCTCCCTGAAGAGGTTCGCGACCGTATTCCATTCGACTTTCTTACTCCCTTATTCCCTGAAGAAAAATTTAAACTTACAGGGCATAAAGAAGAAAGCACTTCTACAAGGGTGATGGATATGTTCTGCCCGATTGGAAAAGGCCAGCGTGGATTGATCGTTTCGCAGCCCAAAACAGGTAAAACAGTATTGTTGAAAGAGATTGCCAATGCAATTGCCGGCAACCACCCTGAAGCCTATTTAATTATCCTTTTAATTGACGAAAGGCCTGAGGAAGTTACCGATATGAAACGCAGCGTAAATGCAGAAGTGGTTGCTTCTACTTTTGATGAACCTGCCGAAAAACATGTAAAAATTGCTAACCTTGTTTTGGAAAAAGCAAAAAGGTTAACCGAATGTGGTCATGATGTTGTAATCCTGCTCGACTCTATTACCCGTCTGGCAAGAGCATACAATACCATGTCCCCTGCTTCAGGAAAAGTACTTTCCGGTGGGGTTGAAGCTAATGCACTTCAAAAGCCAAAACGTTTCTTTGGTGCAGCTCGCCAGATTGAGAATGGCGGTTCACTAACCATTCTTGCTACTGCACTCATCGATACAGGTTCGAAAATGGATGAGGTTATTTTTGAGGAGTTTAAAGGAACAGGTAATATGGAATTGCAACTTGATCGCAAACTCTCCAACAAACGTATCTACCCTGCTATCGACATTGTTGCTTCCAGCACAAGGCGCGAGGATTTACTGCTTGACAAAGAAACCTTACAACGTATCTGGATTCTTAGGAATCACCTTGCAGACATGAATACTGTTGAAGCAATGAATTTTTTAACAGATAAAATGAGGTTCACTCAAAATAATCAGGAATTCCTGATCTCGATGAATGGATAACGAAAGATAATTTTTTTAATGGAACCCCGGTTACTCGTAGCAGAAATCGGGGTTTTGTCTTGATGGGGTCTGGGCTTTTACAGTACCATGAACACCAAGTGTTATCAAAGGGTTTACAGGATCGTTAGTGGAAATACTTATAATTCGGTGCTGTACTCCGTAATCTCCATATGTATTCACTTTTACTACTACGCTTCCATAACCTCCGGGTGGAATTACCGACTTTGGTGTGCCTATTATACTAATCCCATCCGAACTTGCGATCTTATCAATTACGAGATCCTGTGAGCCCATATTTGTAAAATTGAAACTATGCACAAACTTTTTCCCTTTCCACAAATATCCAAAATCGAAATTGTACTCGTTAAAAATCATCCGGGGAACCGTATCCAGAATCAATTCCCCTGTTCCATACTGTCCTTTTCCTTCAATAATATTTCCAACGAGGTATAAAAATTTATAAGGGCTGTCGGTATCATCCGAATCAACAGCAATTTCGGCATGTATGTCGCCAAGCGGCAACTCTTTAACCACCTCAAACTCTATTTGGATCAATCCGGTTTGACCGGGAAGAAGCGTTGCCGGTTCATATTTCAGGGTAACAAACCTGCTAATCCTGCCTCCCTTGAAGTTAACAGTTTTTTTTCCGAAGTTTATAAAACCAAGGCTGTATTCAAATATTTCTCCATGATTGATGTCACCAACAACAAATTCCATGCTGTCAACCGCAAAGCCAACATTTCCAATTGAATAAGGATATGTTTTAAGTAAAGTGGAATCAGCAGTTTGAGACAGGACTTGAACCAAGCTCAGGAAACACAAAACAGGAATCAATAAAAGGTGTTTTTTAATCGACACACTAAACCAGTTTTCCCGATATATTGAACAGATCGATTCCATCAAAATTGCCTGAGCTCATGCACAGGTATACGCTTTTTGGGCCTTTATGTTTCTCAAGCCAGTTAACTAACTTTTTCGAATCTGCAAAAATAGTAAGATTTTCATTATCAAAGGATTCTTTTATTTTTTGAGCTTCCAAATCAGGTAAACGTTTAAGCGAAAGTGCATGTGGATTAAAATATACGCAAGCCACATCGGCCAGCTTCAGACTTCCTCTGTATTCGCTCAGGAATTCATTACTCAAACTGCTATATGTATGTAATTCGAGGCATACTATCATTTTATGCTCGGGAAATTGTTCCCGCACAGCCTGTACAGTGGCAATTACTTTTGATGGTGCATGTGCAAAATCTTTAAAAAATAAGTTATTATCCTTATTAGCAAGCAATTCCAACCTGTTTGCAGCACCTTCAAAATCTAAAATCGAATTGTAAAAGGCATCATCACGAATACCCAGAGAATTACAAATTAACCTTGCTCCATTCAGGTTCATCAGGTTATGACGCCCAAATATTTTGAGCGGTATTACATTCCCGTTATTGTCCAGATATGTTACGCCATCTTTAATTTTATAACCGGGGGTTGAGTACGGGATCTTTTTCAAATTACCTGTTTGTGTTTCAACCATTTTTTTCAGCACTTCATCATCAATGTTATAGATCAATGTTCCATTGTCCACCATCAAATCGATGAATATCCTGAACTGATCAATATAATTTTCAAAAGTTGGAAAAACATTGATATGGTCCCATGCTATTCCGCTAATCAATGCAATATGAGGCTTATACCAATGGAATTTCGGCCTTCGGTCGATAGGTGAAGTCAGGTATTCGTCTCCTTCAAAAATCATTACAGGCGCTTCTTCAGTTAATTGAACCATCACATCAAAATCCTTTAACTTGGAGCCCACCATATAATCGAAATTGTACCCGAGCTTTTTCAGTACATGCATAACCATACCGGTGATGGTGGTTTTACCATGGCTTCCACCGATAACAACACGTTGTTTATTTCTGGCATGGAAATAAAGGTATTCAGGGTATGAATAAATTTTCAATCCCAATTCCTGTGCCCTTAATAGTTCAGGATTATCAGCTTTTGCGTGCATACCTAAAACAACAGCATCAATATCAGCAGTCAATTTTTCAGGATACCATCCGTCAGCATCTGGTAACAGGCCATAATTTTTAAGCCTTGACCGGGAAGGTTCAAAAATCTCATCGTCAGAGCCCGAAATACTGTGGCCATTGCCTTGTAACGCAATTGCCAGGTTATGCATGGCGCTTCCGCCGATGGCTATAAAATGTATTCTCATCTCCTTGCCGAAGTTAATCTATTTACTTTTTAAAAACTCAAATTCCGAAAAATGGTATGAATAAAAGTTAAATTTCTTAATTTTATAAAAAAATAGAATGAAACGAACATAAAGTTTATACAGATGAAAACCATATTAATTCCAGTTGATTTTTCTGAAAGTACATTAACTACCTGTAAATATGCAATTAATCTTGTCGGCGTTGAATCTGCCAAGCTATTTCTATTTCATATATACCCCAATCAACTGATGGTTGCTGATTCCAGTTTTCCCACAGGAATTGATAGTGATACATTTATCAATGCTGAGTTTATTAAAGAACTCCGTGAGCAGGCAGAGCAGAATATACTAAAGCTGGTTAAAGAGGTCAGGTTGTTAATACCTGAAGGTATTCAATCAAACATTTCAATTGATCACATGATATCGGGTGGCGAGCCTGAATATGAAATCAACCGGATATGCGAAGAATTAAACCCGGATTTGATTGTGATGGGAACCCGTGGTGAAGGCAAAAAGGGATTCCTTGAAGGCAGCATGGCCAAAAAACTTATGGCGACAACAAAAACACCATTACTGGCTGTTCCTGACTCATTTACAAAATTGACAATCAACAAAATCATGTACGCACTAAACTTTAGTGAACATGATTTTAATACTATTAAAGCAGTTCTTGACCTTTTTAGCCATGTTGAAAAAGAAATATTTGTGATTCACATCGAATTACATGAAAAGATGAGCGAAGAAGAAAGGATGATGGAAGCACTTCAACACAGTTTAGAGGCATCGTACCCCGATATTAAATTTAATTTTCATGTATTAAATGGTTCTGATAAATCTATTGCTTTGAGAGACATTAGTGAAGTTTTCCAGATTGACCTGATCACGTTTATTGCGCACAAAACCAGTTTTTTCCAGAACCTGTTCAGCCGTCAGATACATAAAAAAGATTTCTTCAAACTGGAATTACCGATGCTGGCATTGCATGAAGATTAAGCCTAAAGTTTGAAGTCTAAAGTTTAATGCCTGCCCGACCGTAGCGCAGCGGAGGCGGGTTTAAAGTTTGGGGTTTTGAAAATGATTTATATTCTGTATCGCTAATTAAGTTAATACTTCAAGGCTTCAACAAGTTTTGGTAAATAGAACAAAGTTCCTGCCCTATTGTTTCAGGAGAAAATGCATTAAGTGATTCAGAACGTATTTTCTGGTTGTTAAAAGAGAGTTTTTTATTAAGATAAGCAGTGAGTAGGTTTTCCAGGGCTTTTTCATCACCGGCATTGATCAAACGACCTTTACTGTCGTCAACAAATTCAGGTATCCCTCCTACATTTGTGGCAATTACAGGTACCCCTAGCACAAAACTTTCATTGATCACCACCGGGAAATTCTCATAATTGCTGAAAACAACCATCAAATCGGCGGAAGCCATTGCTTTTACCAGGAGTTTTCCTTCCAGCAAGCCTGTGAAGATTACCGTTTTTTTATTCAAACCGATGTCTGTTGAGTATTGTTTTATAAAATCAAAGTCCATCCCTTCTCCAACAAGTTTGAATATAAAATCATCTCTTTTTTTGGATAACGACTTAATTACATGCAACAAACCGCTGATATTTTTCGATTTGTCTTCGAAACAACTGACATGGATAAAGGTGGTTTTTTTCTGTTTCAGTTTTTTTTGAATAGGATGCATTAAAAAATTATCGGTCACTACATTGGCCATGACACGATAACTTGGGTTCTTCAACCCATGACTTTGCATGGCATTAGCCAGGTTTTGTGTGACTGTGGTAACTGATGATGCATTCTTAACAACAAGTTTTGTAATCCATTTTCTGAACCCTCCTTTGAAATCGCCTGTTAGCGGCAAATACCTCGACCAGTGTTCGCTGATCATGTAAGGTTTGTTTTTAAACCATTTATACCACAAAGCGATAACACCCAGCCTTGTCAGCACATGAACATGAAGTATATTGAAACCTTCAAGTTCTTCACTGATTTTCTTTATCCCGATGACATTGGCACGAAAAAACCGGAAAGCTTTCATTAAAGGCGAAATAATTGGGAAATTGATTTTTGAATTACTGTAATAAACCTTCGCTGTAACCACACTATTGATCAATGAAAGATCAGTTTCAAATCCTTCTATTTTTTCACTTTCAACAACATGCGTGTAAACCACGCCTATTTTACAAAGCTTATTTGCTGCTTCGGCATGCCGTTGAATGAAAAGGCCCGGCATGGGATCGTAGCGGTTGGGATACCATCGGGCGAGGTAGAGGACTTTGATATTATTTTGAGGCTGGCTCACTTTTTAATTCGTTGTTTGTTACCTTTTTATGCATTCTGTCAAGCGTGAACGTTTGAGATAAATTATGCCCTTCAAATAACCAATTCCAAGCGGTTGAAATAGGTTATGCCTTTGGGCATTAGATACAGTTTATAAAAGTTTATCCACAAAGTTAACGGCATTTTTCAATCGTTCGTCTCCCAAGCCGGTAACTATCCGATACGGAAAACCCTGATTTTTTAATTCATCCTCGTAAAGTCCGAATAAATATTCCCTGTTCGTGGGATTTTCGCGAAAAGGGCTCGGTTGCCATTCCAGGTCGGGATAACACAATAAGTAAAGGTCATAACGATGTTCGATAACCATACTGTCAATCCACTCATGCACTTCATCAAAAACTATTTTACTCCATATCTTATTTACAATCAAATCTGTATCACAAAAAAGAAAACCCTTTGCTTTAGCAGCCAATTTATCCTCAGCGCTTAATTGTCCTCTGGCAATCTTCAAAATGTCATCCAGGCTGTAATCAGTTCCTTTCTGTTGAAGGTACTCAACCGAATACTCAGGAACCCAAACCGTATGATAATAATCTGACAACTGTTTTGCCAGCCACGATTTTCCGGTACATTCAGGCCCTGTTATTGCAATTCGTTTAAGCACGATTGGTATTTATTTTGGCTCTTTGTTT
This sequence comes from Chlorobiota bacterium, assembly GCA_030596395.1. Taxonomy (GTDB): domain Bacteria; phylum Bacteroidota; class Bacteroidia; order Bacteroidales; family F082; genus JAADID01. Next base: position 31,930 of record JAUVKF010000016.1, read on the forward strand.
CCATTCGATATATCCCAAGGTGGCAATAATCAAAAAAATAATAAACTGCAAACTGGTAAATATTAGCCCCTTATATAAATACATAGGTATCGAGATTAAATCACCGATAATCCAGTAAATCCAGTTTTCCACTTTTTTCATGGCCATCAACCACATACCAACTATAAAGATCGCCGTTGTAAACGTATCAATATATGGGATATTTGTTGACCAGTATTGTTCATCATCAGCTTTAAAATACATCAGCAACAGCATAATGACAACCAGCGAAAAAGCAAAAAATGCGACAGATATCAGATTATCTTTTTTGGTATTAAAGGTGATTGGCCTCACTTTTTTGTTTTCCACTTTACGGGTCCACATGATCCAGCCATAAACGCTCATCACAAAGTAAAAGGCATTGATACCCATATCGGCATAAAGCTGGGCATTCAGGCAGATGAACACATAAATTAAAACGCTGACTATCCCGGTTGGGTAGACAAGGATGTTCGCTTTTTTTGCAAACCATACACTCAATAAGCCGAAGATCACCGCAATAACTTCGAGCCATGAGGTATCAATAAGGTTCTGGTAAAGCATATCGAAAAAACTATATTCCACAACTATCTATAAATTTTTATTCTTTAGCCAGATTTTTGGCAGTCAACAGACAATTCACTCTTCCTTCATTAATCATTATAACCAATCACAAATCACTATTCACAAATCATTATTCACAAATCACCAATCACCAATCACTATTGACTAATTAACAATATTCAAATCAGCATTGATGACCTTCATAACAAATACCGAATGGGGGTTCTCGAAGGATTTGTATATCTCATTCTTCAGTATGTCCATTACCTCAAAATAGTCACCAAAAACCTGTGTGCTCATACCATTGGTTCGAACCTGGATGTTTCCATATTCATTCAGCCTGTCGATAAAACTTTTTATTGGCGGAATAAACTCATCATGAAGCGGGTAATAACTCATTTCAACTGATACTTTCATCTTTAAACGGGTTTTTAAAGCATGCAAAGTTAAAATTTATTAGAGGTTTGACGAACGCTTTGTTCATTATGAAATGATGTAAGATATTTTTACTTAATTTTGTCAAATAAACTATCAGTCAGCAATTTTATTCCGAAACTAAATAGAGAAAATTTATATTTTCGCCGCACATTTTTAAATAAGAATTATGACCCGTAAATATTTAATAACTGTTGCCTCCTTAGGGCTTTTTTCAATGGTGATGGTCGTCCTTGATGTTCAGTTTATGATTGGAGCACTAACACCTGAAAATCAAAACTTTTACGACCTGGCTACCAATGTATTAATGGCACACACTGTTGCTTTGTTCGCCATGACATTTATGAACCGTTATGTAAGCAGGTCGAACCTTGAGATAGTCTATTATTTTTTCAGTTTAGGAGCCGTGTTATTTTCGGTTCCGCTTTATTTAATCGCAACAGAAGAAGTTACAAATATTGTAATGGGAGTTTTTAAACCTTTATCCATTTTCGGTGGACTCGGACTTTTACTGGGTTGGTTAATGGTTTTGTATACCGGTTTTACATACAAACATAAAAAGCATTCGATCCACAACCAGAGCAAATAGAGGTTTTTCAATTTCTCAGGGTTTGGAATCGTCACTAATCCACCCGGAATAACAGCCATTTGTTATTTGTTATATGTAATTAGTTATTTGGTTATAACTGAAATGGAGGATTATGTTATCGTTTAAAATATAACTATTAACAATTAACTTTTTTCATCGTATTATCGCATATCTATAACATCAACATCGGGGTGTTTTGATTCATCGAATACAAATGTATCCGGTGGAAGATCAAGATTTGGCTTAAGGTTAATGATATGATAAGTGAAAACATTTCCGTTTTTATCATATACCGAGAAGTTCTCAAGTCTTAAGTTTTTCTCATTTACCAAAATACTCATATGTTCGAATTGCTTTCTATCATTGGGTTTCAGGTTGATCACCTTAAGATCGGCATTTTTATACTTGCTATTGTTATCAAACTTTGCTTTGTAGTTTTCGTTATAGGTTGTTAATATTTTGGTTGGTGAAATACCTTCGTCTTCTTCTTCCACGTTGCTAATCATCACCTCATCCGAATCAACCAGGTAGGTCCATATAGTTTTCGAGTCGGAGATAATGATCTGGCCTTCCATTTCAATACGATAACTGTCATCCATCACATAGATTAAGCCTGTTTTTTTCTCGTCTATGTCCATTTCTTTGTTTACCATGGTGTAGGATAATTCGGCTTTAAAATTATTGTACGAGGACATCTTATCAATTACTTTCTGCAACAATTCTTCAGCTTTCTTGTCGCTTTGCGCGGAAATAACAGTTGTAATAAACAGGATAACTGTAATTAGTATTATTCTCATTTTAATCATTTTAGGTATCGAATTAAGTGTTGTACGAATCAATATCTTTCAAGAATTGTTCCAAAGCCATTTCGTTGGCTACTTTTACTTCCCTGGCTTTGCTGCCCTCAAATGGCCCAACAATTCCCGCAGCTTCAAGCTGATCGATGATCCTGCCTGCCCGGTTATAGCCCAATTTTAATTTTCGCTGTAATAATGAGGTTGATCCTTGCTGTGTCTGAACGATGATCCTGGCTGCATCCTCAAAAAGTTCATCCCGTTCATTAGGATTGAAATCATTTTTCGTATCCACCTCTTCTTCGTAGTATTCAGGGAGTTGCCAGGCTTCAGGAAATGCACGCTGCCCACCTATATATTCTGTAACCTCATCCACTTCGGGGGTATCGATAAATGCACATTGAAGGCGGACGAGGTCGTTTCCGGTAGAAAGCAACATATCCCCCCGGCCAACTAACTGATCGGCACCGCCTGTATCCAGAATTGTTCGTGAATCAATCTTAGAGATAACACGGAAGGCTATCCTTGCCGGGAAGTTTGCCTTAATAGTTCCTGTTATGATATTTACCGAAGGTCGCTGGGTGGCAATAATCAGATGGATACCCACCGCCCTTGCCAATTGTGCCAATCGTGTAATTGGGCCTTCAATCTCCTTGCCTGCCATCATGATCAGGTCGGCAAATTCATCGATGACAAGTACAAGGTAAGGTAAATATCGGTGTCCGTTATTGGGGTTTAACTTTCGTGCAGTAAATTTCTGATTATATTCTTTTACATTTCTTACCTGTGCATCTTTCAATAACTCATACCGGTTGTCCATTTCGATGCTCATACTATTCAATGTCCGTACAACTACCCTTGTATCAGTAATAATTGCTTCTTCCGAATCGGGCAATTTGGCAAGATAGTGTCGTTCGATCTTTGAATAAAGTGTCAGTTCCACTTTCTTGGGGTCAACCAGGATAAATTTAAGTTCAGACGGATGCTTTTTGTAAAGCAACGAAGCGATAATGGCATTGAGGCCAACCGATTTCCCCTGCCCTGTTGCTCCCGCCATAAGGATATGCGGCATTTTTGTCAGGTCGGCAACATAGCTTTCGTTGGCAATGGTTTTACCTAAGCCAAACGGCAATTCGTAATTATTGTTCTGAAATTTATCGGATGCCAGGATTGAACGCATAGAAACAATGGTGGGGTTCCTGTTTGGAACTTCAATACCCACTGTACCTTTTCCGGGGATAGGTGCAATAATCCTGATGCCCATCGCCGAAAGGCTCAGCGCAATATCGTCTTCCAGGTTTTTGATTTTGGAGATGCGGATACCGGGTGCAGGAATAATTTCATAAAGAGTAACTGTTGGGCCAATGGTTGCTTTTATTTTTATGATGCTTATGGCATAATGGTTCAGCGTTTCAACAATTTTGTTCTTGTTGGCATCCAGCTCATCCTTGTCAACCTTAATGGTATCCTCGGCATAATCGTTCAGCAAATCCAGTGGTGGCAGTTTAAAATCGGGCAGATCGAGTGTAGGATCAAATTCAGTATCAATACCAAAATGATCGCCCGGCTTAACTTTCTCTTCTTCAATAGGTCTTTCGATGGTTAATTCTATTTCCTCTTTTGATTTTTTAGTGTCTGCCAATTCCTTTTCTATCTTAGTATCTACTTCAACCTTAAAGGAATTTTCTTTTGTTGTCTGCTCATTATCTGAATATTCTACATCTCCGGTTTCGTCATTTACCGAGAACTCAACGGTATTATAAAGATCTTCTTTTGGAACTTGCCTTTTGCTTCCCGGGCTCAGGTCATCATCTTTCTTGAAATTAAAGCTAAACCTTTTTGATGAAAACCTGAAATCGATAAAGATAAAAATTGCAGGCACAAAAATCAGGACAAAAATCAATCCCACTTTGCCCAGTACAGGTACAAGCCAATCGTTTAACTGTTTACCTGCTTCACCGGCCAGAATATTCATTGGATCGGCAGGGAAAATCAGGTTTAATGCCATCGGAAGCCAGAGTAAGCAAACTACAATCATCTGGAACCATATCCACAATTTAAACATGGGTATGCGAAGCAGCATTTTCAAACCCAATCCGATAAACAGCAACGGAAAGAAAAAAGCACCCAAACCTACACCTCGTTGTATGAACCAGTATGAAAAAAATACGCCCAGTTTTCCCGTCCAGTTTTGAACTTCTTCGGCATGGTCTTTAAAGACTTTACCGACATCGGTAGCTTCGAACCAATTCACGAAAAAAGAGAGAAAAGCCAGAAAAAGGTAAACCCCTACAAGGACTAAAAAGAAACCACCGATTCGCTTAAGTTGCGGACTGTAGTTTTTGTTACTGCCTGCTTTCTTCCGTTTTTTAACAGCTTGCTTTTTTGAATTTCCTGTTCTTTTTTTTACAGGTTGTTTAAGTATATTGCTTTTACGCGTATTTGATCTGTCTGGCATTAATGGTTTGCTTTAATGATCGCAAAATTAACAAATTAAAAGCCACAAAGTGAATGGTGAAATCAAAGGAAATAAATGGAAGATATTTTTTATTTTACAAAAGAGAACAATCGTCTCCACCTGATCTTACCATCGAGCCAGCCTTTGTTCTGATCGAGTGATAACCAAACGATTTCAGGCTTTCCAACAACATGATCTTCAGGAACAAAACCCCAGTACCTCGAGTCGACCGAATTATGGCGGTTATCGCCCATCATCCAGTAATAATTTAATTCCGGAGTAAAGGAAGTTGCTTCCTGCCCATCAATCAGGATTTTACTGCCATCAATCTCCAGGTCATGACCCTCATAAACCGTAATAAGGCGATTATAAAGCGGAATGCTATTGATGTCAATTTCAATTGGAACTCCTTTCTTTGGAACATAAATAGGTCCGTAATTATCACGATTCCACGAAAATCGCTGGTCGAACGGGAAGGTCTCGGGATTCCATTGTCCGGCAGGTTCATTCCTTACCTCTACCTTTTTAACGATTGCCAGCCTTTCAATACCCTGTTTAGCTTCTTCGGTTAAAGCTGACTGAAACAGGCCGGGTTGATTGGTGCGATCAAATCCGGTGATATTGAACTTGTCAAGTATTTTCGGGTTGACACTTGTCCCGTCAGTATGGACATAGTGCATGTATTGAAGTCTTTCAGGGTTTATCCCCATTTCTCCATTAATATAAACCTGTCTGTTGATGATTTGCAAACTGTCGCCCGGCAGCCCGATACAACGTTTTACATAATTCTCGCGCTTATCCACCGGACGGTAAACAATATCACCAAAATTCCTTTTGTCGTTCCACACACGGTCGCGCCCACGCATTTTCACCAGGCGGTAATAGCTCATATTGCTTTGCCATACCGTACTTACCGTATCCCCTTCAGGATAATTAAAAACTATCGGGTCGTTTCTTTCAACCTTTTTAAAACCGGCAAACCGGTAATAAGGAAACTTAACCCACTCGACAAATGACTTAGTTGTTTCGGAAAACGGCATGGTATGATGGACAAATGGAAAAGCAACCGGTGTCATGGGCATCCGGGGACCGTAAGCAATTTTGCTTACAAAAAGATAATCACCAACCAGCATCGATTTTTCCATTGAAGAAGTCGGAATGGTGTATGCTTCAAAGAGGAAAGTTCTGATAATTGTGGCTGCTACCACTGCAAAAATAATGGCATCCACCCATTCGCGTACCCAGCCTTTTTTGATTTCGGGCCGGTCATCCGGATCCACAAATTTTTCATCATCATTTAAACCCAGATATGGAAGATAAATGAAAGGAAAAACCACTGCCACAAATTGTTCCCAAAGTTTAAACTTGTTAAAGCATTTTGCAATTTCCACCAACATCAACATATACATGAACACGTTGATGAATGGGAAAATAAGCAGCAAATACCACCACATGGGTTTTTTGATGATCTTCAGGAAAACATAGAGATTATAAAAAGGGATAAGGGTTTCCCAGCCTTTGCGGCCTGCTTTTTCAAAAACCATCCAGCCAAAAATTGTTGGAATGGTAAACGACAGTGGGATCAATATGATTAATTCGAGCATGATATTTGGATTTAATATGTGCGCAATGTACTACCTTTCAGTATGTAATGCAGTTAATTAATGTTAAATGCCTTTAATTATTGTTAATGGTTTTAAGGGCGCAAAGCTAAAAAATTCTAAACATTTTCATTTGCTAAAAATCTGTTCGTTAAACATACATATATCTCGAAAATGAAAATTAATGGTTTTGCTACTAAACATATAATTTAAAAGATTATTCCTGGTATTTATTCTGATAAAAGTCTTAAATTTATGGTATTAATAATCAATCAAAAAAAATTAATAATAACAATGATTAATCAATGCTTTGCCTTTACTAAACATTCATACGTAATCGATTTATTGCATCTTATTTATCTCGGTTTAACCCTGTGCTTAATATTATGCTTTCCTTTCAATAATAAAAGTCAGGATTATGAAAAAAGTAATGAATCATGTTTGATTCTAAAAACCGGCTACAACTGGGTTAGCTACCCCAGGCTACAGCGAATAGATGAGGGCGATGACCCTGTTGATGCTCAAAGTTTTCTGTCGAATATGTACCCGTTCCCGTCTTCTTTACAACAGGATGGATGGGAGCCTGGAGCCTTTAGTGGCCAGCATATCAGGTATGATTACGAGCATGGATGGTCAAATGATGGATTGACAGACATATATTCTTCAAGGGGGTATAAAATTTTAACCGATAACACGGGCTTCACTTACGTACCCATGTCAGGAACCGTACTGCCGGCTGACCATGAAATTGCCTTGTATTCGGACCCCGATACCGAAAACTGGGTGGGCTATTATTTACCGTACCCACAAAGCCCACTGGATGCGCTTTTGGATATATTGCCCGACATGGAAATTGCCAAAGGTTATGACTGGTCTGTTGTTGATATGGGCATGAATCCTACTATACCTTTGTGGGTTGTATTCCCCGAAGATGCCACGATAAACTACGGGGAAATGGCTGTTATAACAACTACTACCGACCGCAGTTTCCACTGGAACCAGGTGCAAAAGGCCGAGGGGGGTAGTTTAACTGATCCGGAGTATTACAGCTATTCGGAAGAACCTGACTATACACCTGTTTTTATTGAGCTTGACACAGCAAACCGGCCTGTTGAAATAGGTGCTTTTGTAAATGATACCTGCATAGGTGCCACTGTGGTAGTAGCGACAGATACGCTGACCATGATACGATGTTATATGATTGGCGAAGAGAATGACAGCCTGGAGTTTGAAACTTATTACGGAACAAAATCATCTCAAAACAAGAGGATAAATGACTATTATGTTTTAAACAGGGAAAAACATCTAAAGGAGCAACGTGCTATCAGAATTGGTGAAGCGAAAAGTCATTATTTGGTTTCATTCAAACAAATCAACAATTCAATTCTAGTTGATGAGGATTTGCAAATTGAATTTTACCCGAATCCTGTTCATGAAAGCGGTAATATTGAAATTACCTTAAATACAGAAACCCAAATTTCAATTGAAATATTCGACCGGCTGGGTAGATTAATAACAAAACCCTTTACCGGTTATTTAACAAAAGGTGTACACACAATTAACTGGGAACCTTTTGACGGGCAAGGCAACAAACTCATACAGGGTTTATATATAATAAGGGTAAATGCAGATGGAGCAACGACAAATAAAAAGATAATAGTCAAATAATTAACAACAATGCCCTTCCCCCCGTGGAGGAAAAACCGGGGGGAGGGTTAACTTTTAACTTATGAACTCATATTTCCGAAATATCATAATAAAAATCATTGCTACCGATTTGCTCATGCTGATTGCCTTATTTTCTATGGCTGATACCTTAAGCGTTAAGCAGGACGGCACGGGTGATTACACAGTAATACAAACAGCCATTAACAATGCTGTTAACGGTGATACAATTGTAGTTTACCCGGGCGTTTACATTGAAAACCTTGATTTAATGGGAAAAACCCTGATGCTGAGCAGTACATACCTTTACAACCCGGCGGATTCAATTGTATGGCAAACCGTGATTGACGGAGACAGTGCAGGCAGTTGCATACTGGCCAACAAGGGCGAGCAGGATTTGATCATTAACGGTTTCACGATAACAAACGGTACCGGATACAATGATTATGAGAAGTATTATAGAGGTGGTGGAATATTCATTAAAGAAGGCACAGCGTTGATACAAAATTGCATTATTCAAAAAAATTTCAGCAGCTCTGGCGGAGGTATTAATGCCCGAAGTTCTATTGTTACCCTGTCAGGTAATATTATCAGGTTTAACCACGCCACAGGGGCTGGCGGAGGGATTACCGTTGCAACAAATACAGAGGAAGGAATTATTTTTGACACTGTTAACCTTAATTCGATATATTTGAATTATTCGGAAGTTGGCAACGACTACCATCAAAACTGGGAGGTACCGTTTACTAATATTATACTTGATACGGCAACGGTTTTGGAGCCTGATCACTATTTTTATTCGGCCATAAATCCAAATGGTTTCCAGACAGGCAACCTGGAAGTTGAAGCCCTGCAGGGTAAAACCACAGCAGTCAACAACGATTTGTTTGTTAGCCCGGAAGGTAACAATAACAATTCGGGGTTAACACCTGACGAACCTCTTCAATCGTTCAGTTTTGCCCTGCTAAAGATAAAGCCCGACAGCACAAAATACAACACCATTCATCTTACCGAAGGTACCTATTCAGCCACAACAACCGGTGAAAAGATGCCGGTAAACCTGAAAAGCTATATTACACTCCGGGGGGCTGAATGTGAAACAACCATAATCGATGCCGAAAAATCCGGGGTAATTTACAATCAGGGCCTTTTTGCCTTATTCAACCCCGGTGAAAAAGAGATGAAGATTAAAAACATTTCATTTATCAATGCAAAATCAGGCTGGGCCTATAACGACCCAAGCATACTTTGCAGGTACAATAATTTTGTTGAATTCGACAGTATTGTTTTTCACGATAATATTTCACTTAAAGATGCCAATTCATTAGGTTTGAGAAGAATTGATTCCGTAATTATATCAAATTGTATTTTTTACAATAATCTTGGCACGAAGGAAATTGGCTTTGTTAATACCCCTCCTGATTACCTTGGCAGATTGAAGTTGATATCCTGCGTATTTTATAATAACGGGCCAAATCCTGAGGAGGCAAACTATCATTCATCAGTTTACTTCCTGGGACAGGAGGCTCAACCAATCAATTGTTTCCCGTTAGTGGTAAATACCCTTTTTCACAACAATTATTCTATTTACGAAGGAGGCTGGCCACATTGGCCGGCGATAGGTATCAGTTCAAAAACAGAGGCCACATTTGTGAATTGTACATTTGCAGATAATATCGAAGAAAACGGGATATCAGGCGCCGCACTTGGCATGGCACGCGACAACCATGTAAAAATTTACAACAGCGTTTTTTGGGGAAATCGACCTTTTCAGATAGTTTCAAATAACACATCTGAAGATCATCCAAACACTATTGAAATATTTAATTCATGCATTGAGGATGGTTATGATGGTATTGCACAGTTAAGCCCGTATAACACGGTTATTTACGATGAAAGTAACATAGAAGAAAACCCACAGTTTTTCGGCCAGGGCGATTTCCCGTATATGCTTTCTTCTTCTTCACCCTGCATTGATGAAGGCACGCTGGATTTACCGGAAGGCATCGAACTACCCGAATACGATCTGGCAGGCAACCCGCGCATTTACGGCGAAACAGTAGATATGGGTGCCTATGAGTGGTCGCCGGTAAGTATTGGCGAATACCAACCCATCGAAAAACAAAAAGAAAAACTATTAGAAGCAGCACCTAACCCTTTTGATTGGGGAACCTATGTTACCGCTAAATACAAACACGATGGAAATATTAAAGTAGTCGTTTTTAATAATTACGGTCGATTGGTAAAAGTATTGCTTAATGTTCAAAACCTCTCGGGCCGCTCAGAGATGCAATGGACAGGAAATGATGAAAACAACAATCCCTTGCCCAAGGGCATTTATCATGTGGTGATGTATTACGATGATAATGAGGTTGATGTAATAAAGCTGGTGAAACAATAAGTGTTATTTCGGTATCTGATATAATACAGATTTCTCAGTTCCGGCAATCTTAAAATAAATCCCGCCCCGGTCAGCAAAGCGTTTAAAAGGTTCAAGGCTGAATGTTAATTTTTTCTGAACTATTGAACGACATGGGTCATTGTCTTTAAAAGCGAGGTGCAATATAGTTTGGGGAGGCATGGATTCCAGTACCTGATTGGTATAGTACAGATCAAACCTGGCTTCGCCACAACCTCCTCCATAGTTTACCAGTATTTCCAAACATTGATCTTTGATGTTTAAGCTATCGATGTCATAGAAATCTATCCTAAGACTATCAGCTGGTTTTTCCAGCATGAGCATTTCTTTACAATCTGATGTTTTGGGTTGATTGGTATTTGCAGATTGTTTTTTCGTGCTGCATGCAGTTAATAATAAAGTTGTTAAGAGAAAGAAGAGTAAAAATCTCATTGTATATCTATTAGTATCTTATTTCTAGTGTTCATGTATTCTTTGGCAGAATATTTTACATTAAAATTTTTTGACGCTAATTTACACAGGTTTATTATGATTGTTCAACAAATCGTTATTGATAGAAAAGTGAAGTTTTTTTATCATAAACAATCAGTATTAATCTGCGTCAGAACTCTTCTGGCTCGTCCAGGTTATGCAATTAATTTTTTGAACGAATGGTGCAATTTTATAAAATCGAAAAGTATTTACCAAAATTAATTATTCTCCGTGTACCTTTGGGTCTTCTTTGTGCAACTCTGTGAAATAGCTATTGCACTCCCAAAGGGATACCTACGGTAAAAGTAACACAGAGCAGCTTAGAGTTTCACAAAGTTTTTGTAAGAATTTATGCTTATTCTTATCCAAATTGCAGAAGCTCATCCATCGTAAACACTCCGTTTTTATCTACAGAAAATTCTGCTGCTAAAACCGCACCCAAAGCAAAACCACTGCGGTTTTTGGCTTCATGTTTTAAGCTTATCAGGTCGGCGTCCGATTCATATATCACTTCATGGGTACCCGGCACTTCACCTTCCCTATGCGACAAAATTGGAAGAGCGCCATCGCCAAACGAAGGTCTGTTCACCCATGATGTCAATTCATCATTTGCTTCGATAATATCTTCAGCCGCTTTAATAGCTGTGCCACTGGGGGCATCCAGTTTGTGAATATGGTGGGTTTCTTTCATCGAAACTTGATATCCTTCAACTCCTTTCATCAGCTTTGCCAGTTGCTTATTCGCCCTGAAAAAAATGTTGATACCTATACTGAAATTAGGTGCGTAAAAAAGTGTTCCTTCAAAATTGTTGCATTGTTTTTTAATTTCATCCAATTCACCGTACCATCCTGTTGTTCCCGTTACGACTGGGATACCCGATCTGAAACAATGCATTATATTTTCAACGGCAGTTTCAGGAAAGCTGAAATCAACAACTACATCAATATCCTGTTTCAGCGTATCCAGTTGTTCCCATTCCTCTTCAGTATCAAACTTTGCTATGATCCGGTGCTTCCTTTGCAAAGCAATTTTTTCAACTTCTTTGCCCATTCGTCCGTAGCCTGAAATAATAATATTCATGAATTCTGTGAAATTAGAATCGTAAAGTTAATCGAAAACCATTGTAAGCCGGTTGACGGGTTGGAATGAAAGGCGGATGATAAATAGGATCAACACGAAGTGATATGTTATCATCCACTTCCCAGTAAAACAGATGGGCATCCACCGTGGCATCTAAAATCTGTAAAAGATACCAGCCTCCCAGGATAATAAAGGACAGTTCCAGGTTTCGACGATAATAATCCCGATAGGATTGCAAATATGACGTTTCGTAATCAATACCCAATGGGTCGGTACAAACAAATGAGGTATCGGCATCTGCTTTTGCTGAACAGATGTACGCATTATTATATTTTATATATTCACTTCTGTTGGCCAGGATAAAATAACCGATAACCCCAAAACCTGCATAGACAATAGGAAGTTTCCAGTATTTTTTATTATAGATCTGCCCTGCTCCGGGAATCAGCGCCCACAGTGTTGCTTTGTGCGGTGAGTGTTCTTTTTTTTCAACAGAGGTATTCTTTGCTTTTTTTTCTTTCTTTTTCTCTTTCTGTGCATAAGCGGAAGGCAGGCCAATAAGCACAATACTCACAAGCAGCACAAGGCACCACAAAAAGGTTTTTTTAGAAATTGACCTCACGGCTTACTATTCTTTGATAAGACCGATAATCTTATCCAGTTCATCATCATTCTTAAAGCTGATAACGATGCTACCCTGCCCTTTATTGTTGCGTTTCAGGCTTACTTTTGTACCAAAACGATTGCTTAGCATGGCAGGGGTTTGTTTGTATTTAACAGGAATGCTTACCTCAGTTGCCTTTGTCGGTTGGGATTCGGTTTTACCATTTAATTCCCTCACCAGACTTTCTACCTGCCTGACGTTCAGACCCTTCTTCAGTATTTGATTAAGTAATTCAAGCTGCCGGATTTCGTTCTCAATGGTGATCAATGCCCTTGCATGCCCCATGGTGATGAATCCATCCCGTAAAGCAACCTGCACATCAGGCGGCAATTTTAGGAGCCTCAGGAAATTGGTGATTGTCGACCGGTTCTTGCCCAGTTTACCACTTAATTTTTCCTGCGTTAGCTTACATTCGTCAATCAGCCGCTGGTAGCTTATCGCTACCTCGATGGCATTCAGATTCTTCCGGTGAATATTTTCAATCAATGCCATTTCGAGCATTTGTTCATCATTGGCAATGCGGATAAATGCAGGAATACGCTCCAGGTTTACCAGTTGTGATGCCCTTAATCTCCGTTCACCCGATATCAGTTGAAATTTATTAAATCCCAGTTTACGCACCGTAACCGGCTGTATTATTCCCTGTACTTTAATTGATTCGGCCATCTCGCGCAATTGCATTTCATCAAAATCAGTACGGGGTTGAAACGGATTGGCTTCAATTTTACTGATTTCAATCTCAGCAATGGCGCCTGCAACAAATTCACCGGAAATATCGGCTGCTGTAATGTCCGTTTCGGGGCTTTGCAAAATCGCGTCCAGTCCTCTTCCCAATGCTTTTTTCTTTCCCTTAATTTTGCTCATCTGAAAGGTCAATTTGTTTATCCGCCTCGCTCATAATCGTCATGTTGTTCTTCTGCAGGATTTCACGGGCCAGGTTCAGATAGTTGATAGCGCCTGTACTGCCTGCATCGTACATTATAATTGAAGAACCATAACTGGGGGCTTCACCAAGCTTTGTATTGCGATTGATCAATGTATTGAAAACCATTTGCTGGAAATGGGTTTTTACCTCCTCAACAACTTGTTTTGACAAATTGAGCCGTACGTCGAACATAGTAAGTAAAATACCCTCGATACTCAATTCAGTATTTAACCTTGATTGAACAATTTTAATGGTATTTAATAATTTACCGAGTCCTTCCAGTGCAAAATACTCACATTGTACCGGGATAATCACCGAATCGGCAGCAGTTAGTGCATTAACAGTAATCAAACCAAGTGAAGGTGAACAATCAAGAATTATGAAATCATATTCATCTTTAATCTTTGACAAAGATCGCCGCATCATTTTTTCCCGGTTTGGGCGGTTAATGATCTCAATTTCTGCTCCAACCAGGTCGATATGCGCCGGAATTAGCGAGAGGTAAGGTGTATCAGTTTGTAGTATTACATTCTTCGGATCAATATCATCAATGATACACTCGTATATACTTGTTTGTACATTTTTCGGATCGAAACCAATACCCGAGGTTGCATTAGCCTGTGGATCAGCATCTACCAACAATGTTTTGTACTCAAGCACAGCCAGGCTGGCGGCAAGATTTATAGCTGTGGTGGTTTTGCCAACTCCTCCTTTTTGGTTTGTTATTGCGATGGTTTTTCCCATGAATAAATAAATCAATTAATGATTACCATTTATACAAAAGTACAATATTAAGCCAGCGTGTTATTCGATGAAAAAGGAAGTTTTCAACATACGCAAAGACTTTTATAACAGGCACTTATACAGCACCAAAAGCCTCTACTTGAAAAGTCATTAAGGGCAAATCAAAACGCAAATCCAAACTATCTTACGATCAAATTACTAATCTTCTTTACCGAGGTCTTCAAAACTTACTTCAACTTCATCGGTTTTGTTGTCTGTTGAAACATGCTCATCCGGTTTCACTTCATCCACCGGCACCTCACCGGTTTCAATGAATTTCACTGCCTCTGAGTAACCGCGTGTGAATTTTTCAAAATCTTCCTGGTAAAGGAAAACTTTATGCTTCTCATAAAAGAACTTACCCTGTTCAGGATTAAACCTTCGCTTACTTTCGGTAATGGTAAGGTAATACTGGTTGGTTTTTGTTGCTTTAACATCAAAAAAATAAGTTCTCTTCCCAGCTCTTACTACTCTGGAAAAAATGTCTTCTCTTCTTTCCTGTTTTTCTTTTTCTTCCATCCTGCTCCTATGTCGTTTTTGGATAAATAGGTTAACCTAACAAAAATAGAAATTCTACAGTATTTCCTATAATTGTTAAAGAAAAAGTTTATAAAACCTTGCTATTGTTAGTAATATCAGGACTAAAGCATATGGCTTGAATAATTCATAAAAAATGACAAAAGTATTGTTACTATCACAATATCAGATAATTGATGACAAAGGAACGGGAAATAAATTTTGCCATTTTTTACTAAATACCAAATAAACACCAATCTTTAAATAACGGAATAAAAAACGCCTGATCATATGACCGGGCGTTTTTCGTTACTATAAAGTCAACTATAATAGGTTTTATACAAACATACTTATTTCACTACCATCTTCTTTGTATCCGACAATTGTCCGTTGATGAATAGCGAATAGAAATAAATACCGGAAGAAAAACCACTCATATCCAATTCAATTTTATTAATTCCCTTATCTTTTGTTGATTGGTCTATTATTCTCACTTCTTTTCCGATATGGTCATAAACCTTAAATAAAACTGAGCTTTGCTCATTAAGCTTGTAGTAAACAGTAGTTGTATTTGAAAACGGATTGGGCACATTTTGTAACAACTCTCCTGCCTTTAATGTTTCCAGCATATTGTCAGCCGCTTGCTGTGTTTTGGTTATTGGCAGCAGCGAAAGCAGGTAATTGCGCTTTTCTGCAAATTCTTCCTTTGATGTGGGTATGTGCTCTAACATCTTGCCCTGTGCTACCGACCTATTTGTACTGTCTCCCATCAGAAAATAAGTGTAACCCAAATCAATGATCGCAAAAATACTGTCTGCAGTTGTTTCAGGGTTATCGATTATATCCTCATAATGATCAATGGCGGTTTGCCAGTTTTCCATTTCTATTTCACACTTGTTAGCTAAAAAGGTTGCCAATTTTGTTAAAACAGTATCCACTTGAATGCTGTCGTTTGTTTCGTAATACTGTTTTAACGTATTGTAATCATTATCTGTAAACTTTTCCAGGGCAAACAACTCTTTCATGGCAGTGCTTGCATATTGTGTAACAGGATAAAGTTCGATAACCGATTCAAAGGTTGATTCTGCATCGGCATACTCCTCGTTTTCAAAATGCTCTTTGCCATCCAAAAAGGTTTGCAGGGCAATTTCACTTGATTTATTTCCACCCTCACCGGGGCACCAGGTTGGATAAACCATAAAACCGGGATACAAATCTTCTTCAGGATCAAAATTGGTTCCCCAGCAGTTGTAGCGAATGTCCTTTAATGGTATAGGTGGAGGTGGCGCTTCCCAATAAATCATTGGGTCAGTTGGGTTTCCAAGGTTGTCTTCGTCTATAATCACATTGTACCTGAAGTACCAGGGGAAGCTGCCCGGAGAAGCATATAGTTCATAACTGCCATTATCAGTAAGAAAATTTGTTTCATCATTTGTTTCAGCCTCGTAGTTGCCAAAAAAAGCATTATTACTGTTATTAAACAGCTTTACCCCGACCTGGTTGTTATGCAGGTGGTTTTCAAAAAAGTAAACGGTTGAATTGTAAGTCATTATCCCTGACCAAGCACAGTTATATATTTCATTATTGGAAATATTCTGGTTAGTTAATGAAGCACCACCTGAATACCATAACTGGATGCCATTATTGTGACCAATAATGGTATTTCCTTCAATGGAAAAGTTGTCGTAATTCAAAATATCGATACCAACATTGATAAACTCGGTAGTAAAAATAGAATTTTCGACACTTGCAATATAGTTGGGGTTACCGGTTTGATTTTCGAGGTATAGCCAGGTATTTGTAAAATTGGTATTATTTGATACTGTTACATTACCGGAATAAGAGTATATAACGAAACAATCAATAAAGTTAGAATGAGTTATGTTTAGTTCAGCACCATAGTTGTGGAGTTGCGTTTCGTTAAAGGTAACCTGATCCAAATTTGTTATCATTTGACTGTTACTTAATACCAAGCCATAAAACGGATTGCTGCCATTATCATTTTTTTGAAATGTCACATCCGTTCCAACCTGGATGTTGCCGTTGACTGTAATGTTATTTGGAGAATCGCCAAATATTGTTGCATCATTCTCTATTATCAGGGTTGACCCTTCATCAATAATCAATTTGCTGTCTGGTTTTAACAAATAAAATCTTGAATTTTCAGCAAGTGTTAAAGTAGAATTATTAGTTACATGCACTTCATCCACGATATAGTTTCCCTCCTTCAATGTCAGGTTTGAACTAATGTCATCTATAATTCCAAGGGCTCTGTTTGCATTTAGCTTGCCATATCCAACTTTAATATTCCAGGAACCATACTCATACCCTTCAGTAAAATCATAATAAGGAAGTTTCATTGCAGTTATACACAATACTTCGGCTATATCATCATCAGTAAAATCAGGAAACCGTGAAAGGATTAAACCTGCAGTTGCGGATACCTGAGGTGCAGCAGTGGAGGTTTGATCCATAGTACCATACATATTGTTATTATATGTACTTTTAATGTATTCCCCTGGGGCAACCAACATTAAATCATCTCCATAATTTGAATTAGATTTTCTTTTAATGGGATCACCTTCATTTGCTTTCTTTGTACTTGCCCCGACAGCAAAACAATTTTCAGCATTTGCCGGAAATGATACACTACCTAGGTTAGAGTTGCCCGAGGCACAAACAATAAAAACACCATCATTGGAGGCCGCATTAATTGCATCTTCTATTCTTTGTGAGTATCCTATTTCAGCGTTTATCTGTATTACATTGGCACCTTCTTCAGCAGCATAAAGTATGGCATTATCAATAACGCTCGGATTCAACCACTTATCACCAACTCCGCAAATCATCAATCTACAACCTTTATCTGAGGAAGACCATCAGCCAGCAATCCCTGCAACACCTTGTTGATCATTGGACTCTGCCACCACAATACCAGCAACATGCGTTCCATGATTTTGATCCCAATCACCTTCCAACTCATTGTTAT
>JAUVKF010000018.1 GCA_030596395.1 Chlorobiota bacterium
AACCTCAGACGGTGAACTGCCTGATAGCACTCTGATTAATAGTGATATAATCCCTTTTGTGATAACAGCATCGCTATCAGCTGTAAAATTAACTACCCCGTTTATTTCTTCAGCATGCAACCAAACCCGCGACTGACATCCCGAAATTAAATGAGTTTGATTTTTATATTTTTCATTAATCAATGGAAGCTCTTTACCCAGTTCAATTAGGTATGAATATTTATCCATCCAGTCATCAAATAATGAGAATTCATCTATAACTGCTTGTGATTTTTCTTGTATTGTCATTATTAGTTGGTTAAATGTATGAATAATTAAATGAGTGTAAGTTCAATTTTCTTCTTATTTAAGAAGCTGTCTAAAATTCATCCATCAGTTTTATTATGTGTCTTTTTTGCCATCTCATTGTTTTTTTTTCGACACGTAGCTACGGCTATGCGTCTCAAAAATGCCTCGATCTGACAAAAAATACATCATAATAAATTCTAAAAACAAAATCCAAACAGTCTTTTAATGTTGAATGATAATTTTACTGTAATAAGATTTATTCTGAAATGACATCCGGCATACGTAAATTCCTTTGGACAGATTAGTGGTTTCAATGGCAATTTGATGAGAACCCTTATCTTTCATGCCATTCCACAACTGTTTAACCGGTTTGCCTGCCAGGTCAAAAACTTCGATTAAAACCTCGCCATTATCCTCCAGATCAATTATTGCATAAGCTTGTCCGCTGACAGGATTGGGATGTACGCTGATATGCGTAACAGCTTCATCCATTATATTTTGATCGGTTGACAAAATCAAAGTTGCCTGTTTCAAAACAATCTCATTGGTATTATCAAAAGCCAGGTAAATAGGTTCTTTTTCAAAACTAAATACAAACTCTTCTTCATTCTCCATGTTTAAAAAACGCACAGTTGTATCCGAAAGATCATCGAAAGCAACATAAATATTCAGAACCATTGGAAAGAATGGAGCTTTGGTCTGGATTTGTGTGGCGAGGAAATGCACATCCCATTGTTCATCAGATATCTTATTGAAGTAATATTCGTTTTTATAAACCGGGTGGTTGGGTTGTTCAAGCCAGGGATAGAAATACCAGCCCATATCTTCGCCAACAACATCACTCATCTTATCAACAAAATCTTCGGTAACAGCTGTTTTATGTTTAAAATTTACGGTATCGGTTGCATATTGATTGATCGCCTCAAAAAATAAACTATCGCCCACAATGTACCTGAATTGGTGGATTACACAGGATGACTTCATATAAGTAATAGCATAATTGAATAGAGTACTATTGGGAGGTGTTTCCTCAATCCACTCAGGATTGTAAATAGGCCAGCCAGGATTATTACCTGGGGCAAGATAATATGATGCATTACCTTGAATACCGCTTAGATATGTCATGTAACCACCATATGATTCTTGCCAGTATTTTTCCGACCAGGAGGCAAATCCTTCATTCAACCACAGGTCGGCCCATGTGCCTGGGCTGATCATATCACCAAACCACTGGTGGGCAAATTCGTGCGCAACTAAACTTTCATACCAACAGTTAGGGCATAAACTGGTCAGGGTCTGGTTTTCCATGCCTCCCCACTGGAATTCACTACTTAATGTGGCAAACCCATTTTTCTCGAAAGGATACTCTCCATATCCATCTGAAAACCAGTCGCACATATCGAGAGACATATTGGCCATAGTGGAGGGATTTTCACCGTTGTTGTAATAAAACCGGAACGGCACCATGGCACTGTCAGACGGACGTTCCCAATAATAAATATCAAGGTTATAGTTCTTTTTGGCTGTTAACACCATAATGTAAGTTGCGATTGGATTGTCACTTCTCCAATGGTAATAAAGGCTGTCGCCTACAAAGGTTGAATCGACCAGCACGCCGTTTGATCCAAGCCGTACACTTGAAGGAACAATTGCGGTGACTTCCAGTGCAGCTTTATCGCTGGGCTTGTCCCAGCAGGGGAACCACCTGCGGGCGCCTTCCGGTTCGCAATCGGTAAAAATAAATCCGCTACCTGAATAAAAAGCGCCATCATAAACATCCTTGTGGTAATAGTCGATACTTACTTCAACAATATCACCAGGCTGATAAGTATTATCCAGTGTGATTTCAAGCATATCATTCTGATGTGTAAATGCTGTCCCGGCCAGGCCAACCGAGTTAATTTGAAGAGAATTTTGATAAGCATTCAATTCAATGCTACTGAGGGTTGAATCAACTTTAAATTTTACAACAATATCCGAAGTAAAATCATGCGGATAGGGTGAATCAAAATTGTTGTACAGGTCCATATCCATGGTGTATTTTAATACATCAAATGAATGCACAGGCGAATTAGGCCCCATCATCGGATTTACATGATTATGCGCATGTTGCTTTTTCTGGGAGCAATACCAGGCTCCGCTTTCCGATTCAAATTGGGCATTAATAAAATTAGTGAATGTGAAAAGGAAAAAAGTAACTGATGTTAAAACAATAAGGTGGTTTTTCATGGTTGCGTATTTTTTTAATGAATTTTAAAATTACTATAAATCAGCCTATGCAAGAAGAAAAGATATGCTTTTAATATTGATATTATTTATTGATATACTGACTGTTGATGTAATCTATTACCTGATCAATTGATTGGTCCTCCGGAAAGGATTTTTTGTACCTAATAGCGAGTGGTTTAGCTTTATTGAATTGCTTGTGTTTGAGATAAAAATCGATGAGTGCAATTTGAAAATCTACAGTTGACAGATCAATGTTACAGGCAGCGATCAGTGATGTTTCAGCGGTAATTGTATCGCCAACAAAATCCTGCAATTGTCCAAGATTATAGAAAACCCTTGCGTTACCGGGAAGCAATTCAGCAGCATTTTTTAAATACTGTATTGCCTCGCTGTACTTTTGCATTTCCGCCAACAAAAGGCCAAGCGAATAATATATATCCCCCATTTCGGGGTAACCAAGGATAACATCTTTCAACAACAATTCTGCTTCGGCATTTTTACCCATTCGGTTGTACAACATCGCGAGGTTCACCTTTGCAGGGAAAAAATCAACATCAATTCTTATGGCTTCCCGGTATTGGTTAACTGCTTTTTCAGTTAATCCCATGTTTCCATAGAGGTTTCCCAGGTTGTGCCTGCTGCTTGCAAAGTCAGCTAAATACTCCATCGCTGCAATATATTCTTCAATTCCGGCCTCCAGTTGTTTTCGTTGGATGGTATCAAAGTTCTCATGTGGAATTCCCGCCAGGCGGGCAGCAGCTTCCATCCTAACCATTCTGGTTGAGTCGTTTAGCAAAGGAGTCAACGACTGAACAATATCCTGTAAGTCATATGGAATAAACGTTCTTATTGCCTCTCTGCGCACTAAGGCTTCTTTGTCATTCAGTAAATCACGGTTTAATTTATTTGTTCTATCGTTCGGGAAAATCTCAAGGTAAGAAGTGGCAGCTGCTTTGACCAGGGGAGAGGTCAATTCACTTTGAATCAAATTTACCAGCATTTGAATGGAGTTGGTGTCGCCTCTGTTGGCAAGGTACATGGTTTCGCCAAAATGAAACAAAGTAGATTTGCCATACCATTTTTCTGTGTAAGACGCTGCCCATTTCGATGTTTGATCTGTGTGACATTGATTACATGCATTTGGAGTTCCAAGTTTATCACTTAAATCGGGCCTGGGTATCCGCATGCTGTGATCCCTTCTGTAGTCCACACCCATAAAATATTGCCCTGGCATATGACACGTGATACACTCCGATCCTTCGCCTACTGCAACAATCTTTTTACCATTATCCAGGATAAGAGACTCTCCATCTTCGTTAAAACCTTTATGAAAATGATGGTCGTAATTTGCATAGTCTTCCTGTTTATGACATTGGTAACATAGCTTGTTGCCATCGAATTTTAACTTTAAGCTATGCGCATCGTGGCAGTTGGTACAGCGTACATTATTCTGATGCATTTTACTTTGCGTAAAGGATGCATAAACATAATCTTCTTCCAGAATCTGGCCGTCGGGATAGTAGAATGGTTCGATTGGAAGTTGAGGGCTCATAATATCAAACACTTCATCGTGGGGATGAACAAAGTCGCCAAACGAAGTCCGTCGTGCATGACAGTATGCACATTGGTCAACAAGTTGCCGTGAAGTAATATTGCTTGTTTGAACCACAAGTCCGTAATAGACAATTTCCGGACGGCTTAATGAATCGATGGCAGCCCAGGAATTGTGCCAGGAACCCGGTCCATGGCATGCTTCACAGCTCACATCAATCTCCGACCATGTGGTATTGTAAACATGGGTTTCGGGATTGTAATTTTTTTGCAGGTTGGTGGAGTGACACTCTGCACACATGCCATTCCAGTTTTGGGCATTGTTTGTCCAGTACAGCCAATCGTCAGGAAGAATTTCCTGCCCTTTATAAACCGAATCGGCAAGATGATACCACTGTTTCTTTTCTGTATCCCATGTAATCTGCAGGCACTGATAGCGGCCGTCTTCAAAGGGGATGAGGTATTGCTGCAATGGCCTGACACCGAATGTGTAGGCAATCTGGAAATCGCCGGGCTTTCCTTCCGGCCCCTGGGTATGGACAAAGTATTTCCCGTTTTCGGTATAAAACCGGCTGGTAAATCCCTCACGAGTAAACTCAGCATTGTTAAAATCACCCAAGACCGTCGAGGCAATAGCTGTATCCATGGCATTGTCATGATCGGAACCTTGCCAGAGATGGTATTCGGTTTCGTGGCATTCGAGGCATGTTTGGCTGCCGGCAAAGGTGGCTTTTTGTTGCAGATCGATTGTATTACAGCCTGTAAAGAAATGTCCTAAAATCAATAAAATTAAAATGAAAAATATATATAAATAGGGTTTTTTGCTCACCATCTATTATTTAAAGATTTTAGAATAACAATGAGTCTGGTTAATTTTATAGCTCAAACGGATAAATTACTTTCCAATCCTTTTCCATATCAATAACTGTCCATCCTTTCTCAATAGCTTCATCCAGTCCTTTATCCAGTCTTCCAATGTCGGATTCTCTATCATAAGCCCATTCTCTTATAGAATCGGTATGATGAACATAAAGCATAAAACTTCTTAGTTTATTAGAAGCAGTCCATTGCAACATTTGCAAATCACCATCAGAATTTCCTGAAGCAAAAACCGGCTTTTTACCTATGATATTGTGAATATTGATAGGTTTACCTTCATTATCATCATAAAAATCTAAGGCGGGTAATCGTTTAATTACAGGATTTCCATTGTTATAATCAAATTCTGTTTTAACTCTTGTGCCAATAATTTGCTCAGCAGGAATACCATAAACTTCTGTAACTAATGCTCGCATAAAATCTACTTCACCGCCTGAAACAATATATGTTTTAAAATCATTGGCTCTCAAATAATCCAACAATTCTAACATAGGTTGAAATACCAGACCGGTATAAGATTTTCCTTTTGTAGAGTGTTTTGCGGTTTTGATCCATTCTTGTACAGATGCTTCAAATTCATCGGTAGTTACTCCTGCATGTGTGGTCATTATTATTTCCAATAAACCTTTCATCCCTGATTTTTTAAGTTCTTCCATATCATCTTCAAGCACTGCTTTAAAAGGTTGTTTGTTTTTCCATTCGGGATAATCTTTAGCCATAACTTTTACACGATCAATGGCGAAAAACAATTGAAAATAAGCAGGTTGTTCGCTCCATAAAGTTCCGTCGTTATCAAAGGTTGCGATACGTTCTGAAACTGGGATAAAATTTTCACTTTCAGTATTGGTTACATCATTTACATAATTGAAAATAGCAGTTTTGGTTGCTCCTTCGTTCCACGATGGCAGTGGATCTGATTCTTCCACATTCTCGCTTACCTGATTGTTATCTTCGTTAGTGTTTCCTGGTGTTGATGAACAGGAAACAACTACACTTAATAAAGTAATAAGACCAAAAATATAGATTATTTTTTTCATCTTTTTTGATATTAAAAAAGCTCAGATAACTGAGATTATCTGAGCTTTTAGGTTCGTTGTTTTTAATTACTTATTGGTTTCGTTAATTGATCCATTGTATCGCCTAAATTAAAGCTTGCAGCTTTCATTCTTGGTGGGTATTCTTTAAATGTTCCAATAAAACTACCAACATATTCAGAGGCAGGCAACAATAAAAACACATGGTTTAAGTACCAATCCCAATAGGTGTTGGATGTTATAGTCGCAAACTCATAAGGGTCCCTTCTTAAATTATATAAAAGAGGTATTCGTAAAGTAATAAAAGGTTCAGCCCAGGTTTGTAAAGTTCCTGTAGAGCGTTGCTCCATGAAAATAACTTTCCAATCGTTGTAGCGCAGAGCAGTTAAATCACCATCATCAGAGAAATAAAATAACTCTTGTCGCGGGCCTTTCTCTGTTTCCCCGGTTAGATAAGGTAAAAAATTATACCCATCCAAGTGCACTTTAAAACCTTCATAACCATCCAATAATTTTTCTTTAACCTTATCATCTCCAGCTGCGGCAAGAAATGTAGGCATCCAATCCATGCCCGACATTATTTCATTTGAAACAGAACCTGCTTCAATGTGACCAGGCCAACGTACCATAGATGGCGTTCTCCAACCACCTTCCCAGTTGGTATTCTTTTCACCCCTGAAAGCATTTACACCAGCGTCAGGCCAGGAATTTTTGTGAGGGCCATTATCTGTACCATATTGCACGATTGTATTCTCAGCAATACCTAACTCATCTAACAGGTCAAGTAATTGACCAACATGCATGTCATGTTCAACCATACCATCGGCATATTCATCTTGCCCGGATATACCTCTAAGTTCGGCTTTTACATGCGTACGAAAATGCATTCTTGTTCCGTTCCACCAAACAAAAAACGGTTTTCCTGACTCTACAGCATCTCTGATAAATTTTTCAGCAGCAGCTATAGTTTCATCATCAACAGTTTCCATTCTTTTTTTTGTTAATGGGCCTGTGTCTTCAATATCACCACCAGCATAAGAGTGAATAACACCTCGTGGCCCATAATTCTTAGCAAAATTTGGAAACTTCTCAGGATCAGGATAATCCAGTAATTCAGGCTCTTCTTCAGCATTCAAATGATACAAATTACCAAAAAACTCATCAAATCCGTGATTTGTTGGTAGGTGTTCATTTCCATCTCCAAGGTGATTTTTACCAAATTGCCCCGTTACATAACCCAATGGTTTTAATAATTCAGCAATAGTTGGGTCTTCTTCATTAATGCCCTCCTTGGCTCCGGGCATACCCACTTTACTTAAACCGGTACGTAATACACTTTGACCTAAAATAAAAGTGGAACGTCCTGCTGTACAACTTTGCTCGGCGTAATAATCAGTAAAGATCATTCCTTCGTCAGCGATACGGTCAATGTTTGGTGTTTGGTATCCAACCAGCCCCATGGTATAGGCGCTGATGTTTGATTGCCCGATGTCATCACCCCAGATAACAAGGATGTTGGGCTTGTCATTCTCCTGTGCCATCATAATAAATGGTACAGCAAGAATCAAAATTAAAAATGATAGTTTTTTCATAGGATAAAAATTAAGATTGAATTTGTTTTTGAAAAATTAGAATAAAGTCAAGTCTAAATAGACTGTGCAAAAATAGGTTTTTAGATTTAATCTAAATAATTTTTATCTGCAACCATTTTTATAGTTTTCATGTTATTTTTACAATACTTAGAAATTTATATCGGTCGTTGATTGATAAAACTACTTAGATTTGTCTAATGATCAGATATCTGCTGGAAAAATATCATCATACAATTAAAAACCTATTTTATCTATTCCCTGGATTATTAATAGTTATTGTAATAAATGGATGTAATTCTAATACTCATCAACATACTAAAAAATCAATCTTTCGATACAACGAAGCTGCAGGTATCGTTAACCTTGATCCTGCCTTTGCGCGCGACCAGGCACATATATGGGTTTGTAACCAGTTGTATAATGGGTTGGTGCAATTAGATGACAGCTTGAATGTATTACCCTGTGTTGCAAAACGATGGGATATTTCAGAGGATGGCTTGACTTATATATTTCATTTACTTAACGATGTATTCTTTCATCAGAATGGCGTATTTGAAAAGGGAACAAGAAGAGTAACAGCCCATGATTTTGTATACAGCTTTAACCGTCTTATTGATCCTGCAACTGCTTCACCCGGATCGTGGGTTTTTGCACAAGTGCAGAGAAAAGGGGAGGAGGCTGCTTTTTTTGCTGATAATGATTCAACTCTCGTTATAAAACTGGATAAGCCTTATCCTCCATTTTTGGGGATTCTTACCATGCAATACTGTTCTGTAATTCCCCGGGAAGCTGTTGAAGAATTTGGTAGTGAGTTTCGAAAAAATCCGGTAGGTACAGGCCCTTTCTTTCTCAAAAAATGGGAAGAAAATATTAAAATGGTGTTGCAGAAAAACCAGCAGTATTTTGAAAAAGAAAACGGACAACAATTACCCTGGCTCGATGCTATATCCATCTCTTTCCTGAGAGATAAAATGACTGCATTTCTGGAATTTACACAGGGTAATCTCGATTTCATTTCAGGTATTGACGCCTCCTATAAAGATGAAGTTTTAACAAGGGACGGACAGCTTAGGGAAAAGTATAATGCCATGTTTCGGATGATTAGCGTGGCCTACCTGAATACTGAATATTTTGGGATCCTCGTTGATAAAAACCTGACAAACGTAAAAACCAGCCCTTTGCAATATAAAGCAATCAGACAGGCCATTAATTACGGTTTCGACCGGACAAAGATGATCAGGTATTTACGCAACGGGATCGGAATTCCGGGAACGAAAGGGATGATCCCGAAAGGTATGCCCGCTTTTAACGAGCAGGCAAATTATGGTTATTCCTACAATCCTGAAAAGGCCAGGGAGTTAGTTGCTGAGGCAGGATACAACTCCGGCAATCCCATGCCACCCATTACTTTGGTTACAACTGCTGATTACCTTGATTTATGCAAATTTGTGCAGGCACAATTACAGGATATTGGTTTTACAATTGAGATTGAAGTCTCAGCTCCTGCGGCGGTTATTGAAAGAAGGGCACAGTCGCGAATAAATTTTTTCAGGGCGTCTTGGATTGCCGACTACCCTGATGAGGAAAATTACCTCTCGCTATTTTATTCCAAAAATTTTGCGCCCAACGGGCCTAATTACACTCATTTCTCCAATGCTCTGTTTGATTCGCTTTATGTACAAACCATTCAGGAAACAAATAAAAGCATTCGTCTTGCTTTATACCGTGAAATGGATAGCATCGTGATGCAAGAGGCGCCTGTCGTAGTACTTTATTATGACCAGTCCCTGCGTTTTGTCCGTAATAATATTGAAGGCCTGACAGCTAATCCGATTAATTTATTGACCCTGAAAAGAGTAAAAAAAGAGAAACCTTAATCCGCTTCAATGAAACTTAATTTACACTGAGAGAATAATATGTCGTTCCACCCCTCATTCAAAATATAATTTGTTAACAACGATTACTTTAAAAATGTTGCCTTAACACTTGGTAATCAATTCTATTTTTGTATTTTTGCGGCCAATTTTCTCCTTAGAAAAACAATAAATGATCAAAATAACATTACCGGATAATTCAGTTAAGCAATACGAATCGCGTGTAACTTCTATGGAAATTGCCCGTGATATCAGCGAAGGATTGGCACGTAATGTACTGGCAGCTAAAGTAAATGGAGAGGTCATAGGCGCCAACATGCCAATTACTGAAGATGCCAGCGTGCAATTGCTTACATGGAATGACAGGGATGGTAAAGCTGCCATGTGGCACTCTTCGGCTCACCTGATGGCTGAAGCTATTGAGTTGCTTTATCCCGGCGTTAAATTCGGTATTGGTCCTGATATTGAAAATGGCTTTTATTACGACATCGATTTTATGGATTACGAGATATCTGAAAAAGATTTTGGAAAAATAGAAACTAAGATGTTAGAACTGGCACGCGAGAAACAGACTTTTGTTAGAAAGGAAGTGCCTAAAAAGGAAGCTATTGCTTATTTCACCAAAAAAAATGACGAGTACAAGCTGGAATTGATCGATGGTCTTGAGGATGGAGATATTACTTTTTACACCAGCGGTTATTTTACTGATTTGTGCCGTGGACCACATATACCTGATACCAGTTGGGTGAAGGCAATAAAACTTTTAAAAGTTGCCGGAGCCTACTGGCGTGGCGATGAAAACCGCAAACAGCTCACCCGTATTTATGGCATCACTTTCCCTAAAAAGAAAGAACTTGATGAGTACCTTCTGATGCTGGAAGAGGCCAAAAAACGCGATCACAGGGTATTGGGAAAAGAACTGGAATTGTTCACATTTTCGCAAAATGTTGGCCTGGGTTTGCCATTGTGGTTACCCAAAGGCGCTGAGTTGCGTGAGAGGCTTGAACAATATCTGAAACGTGTTCAGAAAGAAGCCGGCTATGAACCTGTGATCACGCCGCATATTGGTAATGTGAACCTCTATAAAAAGTCGGGGCATTTCGACAAGTATGGTAAAGAATCGTTTCAACCTATCAAAACACCGGTTGAGGGTGAGGAGTTTTTTCTGAAACCGATGAATTGTCCGCACCATTGCGAAATTTATAATTCAAAACCACATTCCTATAAAGAACTTCCTATCAGGTACGCCGAATTTGGTACAGTGTACCGTTACGAACAAAGTGGCGAATTGCATGGCCTAACACGTGTGAGGAGCTTTACACAGGATGACGCTCATATTTTCTGTACTCCTGAACAAATTAAACCTGAGTTTAATAATGTTATTGACATTATACAACAGATATTCAGGGCGCTTGATTTTAAGGATGTAAAAGTTCAAATATCGTTAGGTGATCCTGACCAGCCTGAAAAATACATTGGCGACAGGGAGAATTGGGAAAAGGCAGAAAGAGCCATCATCGAAGTTGCTGAAGAAAGAGGATTAAATGCAGATACTATAATTGGCGAAGCAGCATTTTACGGCCCCAAGATGGACTTTATGGTAAGGGATGCCATTGGCCGTGAATGGCAGTTGGGAACCATCCAGGTTGATTACAATTTGCCTGACAGGTTTGATCTGACTTATGTTGGAGCCGACAATGAAAAACATCGACCGGTGATGATTCATAGAGCCCCGTTTGGTTCGATGGAACGCTTTGTTGCAGTATTGATCGAACATTGTGCCGGTAATTTCCCCCTCTGGTTAACCCCTGATCAGGTTGTAATTTTACCAATCAGTGAAAAATATCAGGAATACGCTGAAAAAGTTTTACATTTGCTTAAACAGCAGAATATTCGAGGAGGGATTGACGGAAGGAGCGAAAAGACAGGAAGGAAGATCAGGGATGCTGAGATTAAAAAAATACCTTTTATGCTGATCGTTGGAGAGCGTGAAGAAAGTGAAGGAACAATATCAGTAAGAAGGCATGGAAAAGGCGATATAGGATCATTTTCAATTGATATGTTTACAAAAATGGTAAATGATGAAGTTGAGGAATTGATCAACATAAATTAAATTCTGTTCATAAATTCAAGTGTTTGATCGAGAAAGTTCGTTTTCAAGGCTTGTGAAGTCACAAAAAGCGGAGTCTACTAATGTAAATGAGCATTTTTGTGACAAGCGTAACGAAGAAAACGGACTTTATAGACAAACACTAATTAAATAAAGTATTAATAAACATAGGAGGACAAAACAATAGCACAATTTAGAGGTAGAAGGCCACGGAAGCCCTGGAAAAGACCTGAAGATCCAAACAAGATAAACCAACGAATAACCGCACCCGTCGTTCGGGTTGTTGGCGAGAATATTGAAAGTGGAATATATCAGTTACGAGAAGCTTTGGATATTGCTGATCAGCAGGATCTTGACCTTGTGGAAATATCACCCACTGCCAATCCGCCGGTTTGCAAGGTGATGGACTACAAAAAGTTTTTGTACGAACAAAAGAAAAAGCAAAAGGAGATCAAAGCCAAAACAGCTAAGGTAATTGTTAAAGAGATCAGGCTTGGGCCTAACATCGACGACCATGATTTCAATTTTAAATTGAAACATGCTGAAAAATTCCTGCAGGACGGCGCAAAGGTTAAAGTCGATGTATTTTTTAAAGGCCGATCGATCATTTACAAAGACAAAGGAGAAGTTGTACTATTACGTTTTGCACAAGAGTTAGAAGAGTTTGGCAAGGTTGAGAGACTGCCGAAACTCGAAGGGAAAAGGATGATCATGATCATTGCACCAAAAAAGTAAACCTTTTAATTTTAATTATATAAATAGTATTAAGTAATGCCAAAAATGAAAACAAAATCCGGGGCCAAAAAAAGGTTCAAGTTGACGGGTTCCGGTAAAATCAAAAGGAAGCATGCTTACAAAAGTCACATTCTGACAAAGAAGTCAAAAAAGCGGAAACGTAACCTGACTTATTTTACGACTGTTGACAAAGCAGATGAAAAGAACATCAGACGGATGCTTCACAGTTAATTAAATCAATGTTTAACTTTTATTATGGCCCGATAAAGTTTTCGTCAGCTGACGAAGCGCCATAGTGAAAAAATTAAGTAAAAATGCCAAGATCAGTAAATACAGTTGCCTCAAGGGCACGTAGAAAAAAGATCATGAAGGAGACCAAAGGACAATTTGGTCGCCGGAAGAACGTCTGGACGATCGCAAAAAATGCTTACGAAAAAGGCATGGTATATGCCTACCGCGACAGACGCACCAAGAAACGCAATTTCAGAGCATTGTGGATCCAGAGGATCAATGCAGGAGCCAGGGAGCATGGAATGTCTTACTCCGTATTTATGGGTAAACTTCATGCTAAAAACATCGAGATCAGCCGTAAAGTGCTGGCCGACCTGGCCATGAATAATCCCGAAGCTTTCAAAGCCATCGTGGATGCTGTGAAGTAAACTTACAGATATTTAAAAGGAGACTCCGGTTGCGAAAGTGGCCGGAGTTTTTTGTTTGAAAATAACCGTTAAATTGCCTGCCTTTGCCGAAGCGGCTTCGCGCAGGCAGGTGAGGCATCTTCAGGCAGGATTGTGCGATAGCATGCCGCGACAATCCCAAACTTATGAAATTTCAATTAACCAATTTACTATCCAATTTCAGTTGTTTGGGACTCCCGCAGTCGTCCGTCAGCTGACGGACTCCTTCGGAGTTAAACGTTAGTTGGAGGCTTGGTTTTTCAATTGTCAGTTTACCCTGCCTCATGTCAACGGTTGAAGCCGAGGAAAATAACCGTTTAATCGTGAGGCATC
Source organism: Chlorobiota bacterium (assembly GCA_030596395.1). Classification (GTDB taxonomy): domain Bacteria; phylum Bacteroidota; class Bacteroidia; order Bacteroidales; family F082; genus JAADID01. The sequence goes on from JAUVKF010000018.1 coordinate 13,303, forward strand.
TTCAGGTAGGATTGTGTGATAGCATGCCACGACCCGCCTTCGCTACGCTACGGTCGGGCGGACAGTCCTAAACTTATGAAATTTCAATTAACCAATTTATTATTCAATTTCAGTTATTTGGGACTTCCGCAATCGCTACCATTCTTTTCGGAATGGAACTCCTTCGGAGCTAAACGAGAGTTGGAGGCTTGGTTTTTCAATTGTCAGTTTACCCTGCCTCATGTCAAGTTTTTTGTGTTAAATAAAAGAATCGTTTAATTCTGAGGCACTATCAGGCAGGCATAAGCAATGGAGTGCCGTGAGAATCCCAATGTTATGAAATTTCAATTAACCAATTCACTATCCAATTTCAGTTATTTGGGACTCCCGCAGTCGCTACCATTCTTTTCGGAATGGAACTCCTTCGGAGCTAAACGAGAGTTGGAGGCTTGGTTTTTCAGTTGTCAGTTTACCTTGCCTCATGTCAAGTTTTTTGTGCTAAATAAAAGAATCGTTTAATTCTGAGGCACTATCAGGTAGGCATAAGCAATGGAGTGCCGTGAGAATCCCAATGTTATGAAATTTCAATTAACCAACTTACTATCCAATTTCAATTGTTTGGGACTCCCTCAGTCGCTACCATTCTTTTCGGAATGGAACTCCTTCGGAGCTAAACGAGAGTTGTAATGTGCTATTTATAAGCCTTCTCCCCTGCAAACACAGATAATTCCAAAGTATTATTAAATGGTACAAGCGGACAGGACCAACGGTCGGAATAAGCACAATATGGATTGTACACGTTATTAAAGTCAAGTTTAAATTGCTCTGATTCGGGTATCTTGATATCAATATACCTTCCACCGCCGTAAGTAGTAAACTCGTTGGTGTTGTCATAAAAAGGAATGAACAGCATTCCGCCATACTCGGGATGATCTTTATAATCCATATTCTGATAGGCAATTAATTCACAGAGGGTATCTTTTAATGCAAACTCCAGAAAGCCGTATATCCGGTAATTCGGTTGCCTGTCAGTGGTTGTTGGCATTTTAAAAGGAGGATAAGTTGTATCAACTTTTATCCTGGCATCAATCAGATACTGCATATCCGGGTAGAAATATTGTAATCCTTTTTCTGCAAAATGAGTCCGCTCATCTTCATTAAACCTTGAAGTTGTTGTATCGATTAAATCATAATCTTTTTGTTTTCTTTCTTTTAATAAGCTGTCGATATATTCCGACCCTGAGATGTTAGCATGATGATCATCACAACTGACAATAAAAACGAATAAAAACAATGTGAGAAATGCTGAAAATAAACTGATTACCTGAATGCCTGATACTGAATTGTACTTGTCCACTTTTTGTTTGCTGTTAATATTACATTTGTCAAAAGTAAAGAAATTGATAGTCTGGAAGATTTGAAGAAACAAGCCAATGAATTTGATAAAAGCAAGGTTAAACTTCCTGATTACTGGGGCGGCTATAGTATTCATCCAAATTATTATGAATTCTGGCAGGGCGGAAAAAACCGTATGCACGACAGGATCAGTTACAGATTAATGAGAAATATATGGAAACGTGTTCGGCTGGCTCCTTAACACTAATTAAGATTAATCTTATTCACTTCGACTAAAACTGCATCGGTTCCATCCCTCTTTTCAATTAGCGCCAACTCCTTAAGCTCCATCACAACTTTGTTTATTTCTTCATCAGTGAAGCTTTTTTCTTTGGCTGCTTCTTCAAGGGTGCCCCAGATGGGTTCGCCACACATAATGCACCGGATGCCTTTCTCCATCAGAAAACGGACAGAAAATGAATATGTATCTACTAATTCTTCTATGAGTATTTCCTTTGTTATTTCAGGTGATGTCATTGTATATGGTTTGATAGGATAAAACTATTAAACTTGAAAAGGTATTAATTTGTTGTTTTATTAAAATGTTAACAATATTGTGTTAAACGAAATTAAAATCAATATTGTTTCAATCAGGTTGATGTTGAGGACGTAATAAATCATTTATTGTTTTTACCGGGTTAAAAGTGATCAATGGTGTTTCAACAAAAACAGTGATCCAGTCAGCCATGGCACCATTCCACAATCCAGGTAATTCCTGTGCTTTTAAATCCTTCCCGTCTTTCGATTTTGTGGAAATGAAGCCTGTTTCCGGATCAATGAATTCGTGAAGGTCGAAATTATTCCCTTTGAAATCTTTAACACCACAAACCAGGTCAACCGGGTTAAAATGAGTTGATTGATGAACAATTTCTTTTTGGTGTTCGTCTGAAAAATCAATTTGCGAAGCTTCCACAATTTGCAACGATTCGAAATCATTTTCGTCAATCACCCAGAATGGCCCCCCACCGGGTTCACCCTCATTTTTCACCATTCCGCAAATACGCATTGGCCTGTTCATCTTATTGTAGAGGAAATCAATTTGCTCCATCTTATCATATCCTTCATAAGCATCAGGTATGAAAATATTCATTTCTTTTTCAGCGAATTTCTTTATTTGTTTCAGTTCTTCGTCAAGTAAGTTGCCATCCTCGAGCATTTCAAGGAATTGAAAGTTCTGTTCCTGAAGTTTGAACAATAAACCGCCGATCACTTTTTTATAGAGAAAAGTTTCTCCTTTTAGACGGTCGGGAACGATATTGTCGATGTTCTTTATGAAAATAATTTCACCTCTTAAATCATTTAAATTTTCAATTAACGCACCATGTCCGCCGGGTCGGAACAAAAGACTGCCATCCGGATTTCGGAACGGTTCATTAGCCGGATCAACAGCTATGGTATCTGTCGAAGGTTTCTGTTGCGAAAAGCCAATGTCATATTTAACATCAAAACGATTTTCATACTTCGGTTTTTTGCTGTTGATGGCATCATTAAATTTCCCCTGGTGTTCGGGTGAAACTGTTAAATGCACGCGCGAGATGTTTTCTTTATCGTTAGCATAATGTGCACCCTCAACCATGTGTTCTTCAACAGCAAGGCGGGCTTCATCCTTATAATCATGAAACTTGAGCAATCCTTTTGGCAATGAAGTATAGCCCAAGCCCTTATCCATTAAGAAAAATTCAAGAATGGTGTTATAGGCTTTTGTTTCCAGCAATTGATCTAAAGAATACCCTGCTTCAGCAAGTGTGCTTTTTAACTGATCATAAAAAGCGAATTTATGAATGTTTGTAAAGAAATAAAAAGGGGAATTAAACGATTGATCAGCTTCATATTTTGAAATGTCATCAGGTGATCCTCCATATGATTCCATAAACTCAAACAAGGTTTTGAACATACGGCTGGCTGCACCCGAAGCCGGAACAAACTTCAATATCATATAATCAGAATAATGCTCATCGAAATAAGCAGCAAGATCTGAAGCATCTGCATCAGAATACTGGTGTAATCCTTTTGCAGGAGTTGCAGGAGCAGCAAGGTTGATAAATGGAAAACCCAACTTAAAGTGATTGATCTGTAATTCGATGGCTTCGGTTGACTGGCCTTTAGCTTCTATTTGTTTGAGGTCTTTATCGTTGAACATGCTGTGTAGATTTTATTTTAAGGAGTGCAAAAATAGTATTATTCGGAATCGAAATGCGGACTAATAATGGCAACCCAACCACCACCTTTAGCAAGTTTGACAGACAACTCAGTTTCGTTTGAAATAATTTGTTCGAGTGTTTGATAATCAAATGCTTGCCGGTTGGCATTCCTTCCGTCTTGCCAGACCATTAATTTATAGTTCCCACTTTCGAGGAAGTTAAAAGATAATTTAATGTTCCTCATATCCCAGTCGGTCATACCGCCTACAAACCACTTGCTGCCTTTTTTCCTTGCCATCAAAATATAATCCGAAACCTTTGCATCGAGTACAATTGTTGTATCCCATATTGTGGGGACCTGTGAAAGAAAAACCATGGCATCTTTTTCTTTCATGTAATTGGAAGGGCTATCCGACAGCATCTGTAAAGGGCTTTCAAATACAACATACATGGCCAGTTGGTGGCATCGGGTACCCTGGCTCATGGGCTTTCCCCACACCGGTCTGAAATTCTCTTTTGTGGCATTGATCATCGCGCCGGGGGTGTAATCCATCGGCCCTGCCACCATCCGGATGAAAGGCAGGGTAACATCATGTTCGGGATTGGCTTTGTTTCCCCATTTGTTTTGTTCCAGTCCGGCAACGCCCTCACGGGTGATCACGTTGGGAAAAGCCCGGCGCAAGCCTGCAGGTTTGTACGCCCCGTGAAAATCAACCAGCAAATGGTGCTTCGCTGCTTTACGGGCAACTTTCCAATAATAGTCAACCATCCACTGGTCATCACGCTGCATAAAGTCCACTTTGATGCCTTTCACACCCCATTGCTCAAACTGTTCAAGTGCTTCGTCAAGTTGGTCATCCAACGCTTTCCATGTTACCCAAAGGATTACACCCACATCTTTACTGTTTGCATAGCTTAGGATTTCGGACAGATCAACTTCCTCTTTAATCTTTAAAACATCTTCAAGATAATACCATCCCTCATCCAGAATGATGTATTCAATGCCGTAATCATGGGCAAAATCAATGAAGTATTTGTAGGTTTCTGTATTCACCCCCGCTTTGAAATCCACACCATACACATTCAGCGCATTCCACCAGTCCCAGGCTACTTTACCGGGTTTGATCCACGAAACATCATCCAACTGCAGCGGCCGTGCGAGTTTCCAGATCATTTCCGACTGAGCCAGATCTTTGTCTTCCCGGGTGATGATCATAACACGCCAGGGAAATTCACGTTTGCCATTTGTTTTAGCCAGGTAGGGGGCATGTTTTGTTACTTTCACGTCCCGGTCACCGGTTTGTTTGGTTACCAACGGATAACCAGCGAATTTGCCTTTCAGTCCGTAAGGGTTTTCTTTGATCCCTGTAAGGAACATGCCGGGGTAATCATAAAGGTCTGCTTCGGATATAAATACTTTTTTACCGCCACCCAGGTCGACCAGTGTACCTGTGGAACAAAATCGGGAAGGTGTGATTGTTGACAGTTGAATATACTTGTATTCCCTTTCCTGGTGCGAGTACATGCTTTCCTCTTCAGGGAACCAGATAAAATGATCATTGGAGAAGTTGAAATTAGCCTGTTCGTTGAGCACGACCACTGAATCACGAAGCCGGGTAACCCAGTGCCAGGCAATGCCGTCATCATAAGCCCTGAAAACAAGGCTGTAGCTGTCTTTGAAATCGAGGGTCATTTCGTTGAAACTGTCTTTAACCAATTTGTATTTCCGCGGGATAACCGGCCTGAGAATTTCATTGATACTTCGCCGGTGCACTTTTTTTACCCGTGCCTGTTCACCCATTGTCAGTCCGTTGTCAAGTTCCATAGAAATAGCTGAAGGCGAAATGATTTGCTGTCCGTCCATCGAAACAGAGTAGGTAAGGATACTGCTAACCGATACTTTTACTGTTAATGTCCTGTCTGGAGAGGAGAAGGTGTGTTCTTTTGCATTAATCGTGCCGATGAAAAGAAAAATCAAAAAAAGTGTAGCGTATTTTTTCATTGGTTTTAAAGAAATTATTCGTTAATTATATGAAGTAAAATTCAGTAATATTCCGTGTCAGTTAAGAAAAACCCCTTTATTTTTATGAATAATTATCCACATTTCTTTAAGGAAACAGAATCAAAGAATTAAGCTAAAAAAGCCTTACAGTATTTGTTGGTAAAATAAGAATAAATATTATTTTTGCAGCCGCTAAAAGCCCAGGTGGCGGAAATGGTAGACGCGCATGGTTGAGGGCCATGTTCATGCAAGTGAGTGCAAGTTCGATTCTTGTCCTGGGCACAAGTGGGATTGAAGATTTTTGATTTATGATATTAGATGTATTCACACATCAAAAATCGAAAATCACAAATCACAAATCAAAAAGCCCAAGTGGCGAAATTGGTAGACGCGCTGGTTTCAGGGACCAGTGACCGCAAGGTCGTGTAAGTTCGAGTCTTATCTTGGGTACAAAGTCATCTGGTAAATATCGGGTGACTTTTTGTTTTAGCTATCCTGAATAAATCTCACTTTAAGTTTATAGAGTAACTTTACATTGAGTAATATGTAACTATTTTGATTCATTCAACTGTTGCCGATCTCTTGGTGCTTATCCATCTTGCATTTATCATTTTCGTGATATTTGGAGGTATCCTGATTTTTAAATGGAGATGGATTATTTATCTGCATATCCCTGCGGTGATATGGGCTGCACTGATCGAATTTAAAGGATGGATATGCCCCTTAACACCCTGGGAAAACCAACTCAGGCAGGCTGGGGGAGAGGCGGGATACACCGGCGGGTTTATTGAACATTATATTATTCCGATTATCTATCCTGACAAACTCACCCTGGAAACACAAATCATTTTCGGCATTTTTGTAATCGTGATTAATGTTATTATTTACAGTTGGGTGTTTTATCGCTTTTTTAAGATGACGAAAGCAGGTACTGAATAGTTTTTACCGTATCGGATGTTGATGCTCTGCCATTATACCAATTTGATCCCAAAATGATGTATAAAGAAATTGGAATATTTTTCTCTGTATTTAGGCAAAAAACTTTTGCATAGCAGCGCTACGGAACATTTTTTTAACGCCAATACAGAGAAAAATAAACGATTTATATGCGTCATTTTGGGGTTAATTTGGTATTAATCATTAATTTTTGTAAAATCATGAACAGAGCTAAACTGGGGTTTAAGAATAAAATTTCCATTTTTATCAATAAAACCCCAATAACCTTTTATTTTAATACGGGCCAGGCCATTAGAGAAACAGTTTGTGGGTTCGGTTTTTCTCGACCAATCTATTATCTGGAAGTTCTTATCAATATAATACCACGTTTTCTTGATTTTAGCCATAGCCATTCCATCATGAAATTCATAAGCTTTATCAAAAAATGGTTCTTGCAGCCAATTGCCATCTCTGTCAACATAACCCCACTTATCATCCTGCCTTACTGAAATAACACCTTCCGTATAATCCTTGCCGGCATCAAATTCAGGAGGGATAACAATTTTGAAATTTTTATCAATATATCCCCATTTTTCACCTTTCTGAACTTTTGTTAATCCATCCGAGAATATTTTTACTATCCTGTAGTTGACCGGATTTGTTAATGCCTTTCCTTCTTTATCGATAAAGTACCATACTCCTTCGATTCTAACCATTGCAATATCTCCGTGAAAGGAGTATGCCATTTCGAATCTGGGTTCAATCAGCCAGTTATTATTTTCGTCAATATAGCCCCATAACTTCTTAAACTGTACAGGAAACAATCCTTCGGAAAAGTCTTTTGCCTCATCATAAGCCGCTTCAATTACCAAATTCAAAGTGGTATCAATGAATCCTATTTTCTTGCGGACTTTTACCCTGGCATATCCGTTTTTGAAATTTCGGATCACTTTATAACTTTTGTTTACAGTCTTAATTTCACCGGTTTTGTCAATATAGAAGGAATTAGCGCCTATCTCGATTCGTGCAAAACCACTATAAAACCGCCAGGCTGAAGTAAATTGGGGTTTGATCACCCAGTTCCCTTCCATATCAATATAACCCCACAAACTTCCGCTTTTAACCGGTGCTAAATAATCCTGGGCGTTTAAAACTCCTGCGAAAATAGTGATCAACGAAACAATGGCTAATTTTTTCATTTGTTTGATTTTTTATAGATAATGGTATGATAATAATGATCTTGTGCTGTATATCACTATGCTGTAAATAAATTGATTATTGAATTTACGGTTATGACAAAGTTACTGATTATTCATAATGGCAAAGTTTTTATTTGACAACAACCACCTCCCCAATAGCTTTATATTCAGGCTGCAAAACCCATTCGCCCTTTTTATTGATTAGCCCCCAGCGTTTGCCCATTTTTACAGCTGCATAACCATTTATGAAGGGCTGCGCATCATCAAAAAAAGGCATGATCTCCCAAACACCAGTATTGTTAAGGTAGCCATATTTGCTATTCAGTTTTGCTATGGCTAATCCCTCTGAAAACCCGAAATATTGATCCGCTACCTTGAAAGAGGAAACTTTTCCTGTAGTATCAACATACGACCAATAGGATTCTGAAAGGCTGTTTTTAACCAGTGCCATTCCGGCATCTCTGTCGAATCCTTTAACTTTAGCAAACCGGGGCTCAATAATCCATTCACCTTTTTTGTTGATGAAACCAAGTGTATTGTTCCTTACACGTACCCAGGTATATCCACCGCTAAAATAACCAACGGTGATATACTCCGGTTCAATAACGATTTTGCCCAATGTATCCACAAAACCAAAGCGTTTGTTGTTTAATTCAATTGGGGCTAATCCCTCTGTAAAGTGTTTGATATAAGTAATTTCATTGTTTCTTTCAATGAGCGTTTCATTTCCATCTGAATCCAACACGTAAAACTTCTTTTCTCTTTTACCCAATGCATAGCCAGCATCAAATTCAGTGAGTTCAGAGTAAATAAAGGGTATTGTTAACTTACCCCTGGAGTTTATTGCTCCCCATTTCCCAGCTTTTTTTTGTCTGAGCATACCCCCACTAAATCCTAATATTTCGTCTTTAAATCCTAATTTCTCTTCGCTCATTTCCCAATCAGTATTAAGAAGCTTTATTTTAACTTCAGGTATAATTTCATTACCATCTTTGTCAAAGAGAAGTTTAGGTGTAGTTTTAAAACCTGTTTCGGTTGTCAAAACAGTTCCGTCTTTCGTACACGGTAAGCCCAGGTACCATTGTGGCGGTATTATTAACTCACCTTTTAAATTCATATAGCCCCACTTCTTTTCCCCTTTGGGAATAACTGCTATTCGGTATGTTTGGGCATTTACAGTATAATAAAAGAAACTGAGCAGGAAGAAGCCGGTGAAAAATAATTTTGTTTTCATGATAATTTATTACAGGGTTAATACTATTCTTTTGGAATTATCTTTCAATAACGCTATACAACAATCTAATTGACAATAGCAATTCTCATCGTTTCGGAATACCTTTCTGATTTTAGTTTTAAAAAGTAAATTCCGGGTAATGCTTTCATTCCACTTTCATCACGCCCATTCCATGTAAAGGAATAATTACCTTTCTTATATCTCGTGTTCATCAGTGATTTGACTAACTGCCCGAAAGAATTGTACACAGAAAGATTTATATCCACGTCATTTTCTGTTATTTTAAAACTGATTGTGGTTTGGTTACTAAACGGATTAGGATAGTTTTGATGAAGAATAAGTGATGGATTATTTGAACCAGCAATATACTCATTAATACTTACTGTTGCCCCTTCAATTCTGACATCATCAATGTACCATCCTGCATCAAGGTCGTAATAATCCGAGGTAAAGTAGAATCCTAGTCTAATTGTGGAATCAATAAATGCAGATAGGGGGACGTAAGCCTGTGACCATGTTTCATTACTTCCATTATATGGCCCGCCAAATCCGGGAACTGTCTGCCATTCTCCATCATTTACTGAAATCTCAACTTGTCCCAATTCCCCGCCATTCATAATATACCAATGCCAGAAAAACAATTCAGGTTGTTGACCTGTTACAGTAGTTAAGGTAATTAATGGACTTACCAAACGTGTGTTTGCATAACTAGGATAATTTGCATCAAGATCAGTACTGGCACAATTCTGACCGGAATGTGTGTATGAAGGCCCGTTGGAAGGTATGCCGACTTGCCAGAGGCCATTATCAGCGGACCAATCACCTGTTCCATTCTCAAAATCTTCCGGATTATTAAAAAGTTCATCACCTTCGATTATTTTAAGATCATCAATATACCAACCTTCGCCGAAACTAAGATCATTATTTGCAGTAAAATAAAATCCAATTCGTATTGTCTCATCTGTAAATGCTGAGATATCAATACAAACCTGAGTCCAGGTCTGTGAAGTATAAATATAATTTCTGGGAGATACAGTTTCCCAGTTAATGCCATCAGTAGATACCTGTATCTTTCCCCAATCACCATACCCAATATCATGATAATGCCAGAATTGAAGTCGTATGTATCCAGATGGCAGTGAAATTTGTGGGCTAATTAAGCGAGTATTTGCTGAATATGGATAGTTTGCATCCAAATCAGTACCGGCACAATTCTGTCCGGAATGTGTATTCTCAGGGCCTACAATCGGAATGCCGACTTCCCATAATCCGTTATCCGCATACCAGCTGCCCCAGCCCGATTCAAAATCTTCAAAAAATACAACATCTTTTTCCTGGGCATTTACCGTTAAATGACTTAATGTTATGCCCAGCATAATCATTGAAAAGGTTAGCATTGTTTTCATGATAATAGATTTAAATTTATTATTCAGTGTATCTTACAACTCCTTTTTTTGTACTTATCCAGATATTACCGGCTTTATCTTCAATAATATTACTGACATCTGAAAGTTTTATTAAACCCGGTTTGCCATTTTTCATAACCCACTCATCGTTCTTAAACAAATAAACATTATCGCCGCCAAACCAAATGTTTCCTTTGCTATCTTTAAAAATAACATTTACACCGCCAAATCCTTTACTTGGCCTGAAATATTTCCATTTGCCATTATTATATCTCCCAAAACCGACATCCATTCCTATCCAAATGGTGTCATCGTCTTTCAAAAAAGAATTTATTTTACTCATTCCAGTTGCCGGTTTCCATTTATCACCAGTGTATATATAAGTACCGGTACTTGTAAAAACCCATATATTTTGCTCACTGTCTTCCTCTATTCGATAAACGATACCCTTTATCTGATCCATGTATGATTCCCATGAATTATCAGAAAATTTTAGCAGGGCACTATATTGTTGATATATATTTAAATAATACCCCCCCCCAATCCATACATTCCCTTTACTGTCTTCAAATATCCAGGAGTCTAATCCCAATTTGGTGTGGTTTACGGGCAGATCATCAGATTCGATATAGGAAGTCCATGTTGTCCCATCGAATTTGCTGATAAAGCCGGCACCATTAGCTCCATTAAGTGAACTTCCCCATGTTGTTACCCATATATTGCTATGAGAGTCATAGAGCATGTTAGTAATCTCCCCTTCTGCAACACCATCTTTTCTATTGTAATAATACCACTTTTCACCATCAAAAACATCGATTTGCCCTTTTCTCCAGCCATTACGTCCTCCAATCCAAATCCTGCCCATACTATCCTCAGTAATCATTTCAATAACATCACAAGTCAATCCGGCTTTTTTTGAAGGATAGGAAAAATCGTTACCATCAAACATTGCCAGGCCATTCGCATAAAAATCCGGCCAAAACCAAATATTGCCTTTACTATCTTCAAAAGCTTTAAATTTGTCTTTCATTTTTAATTCAGCGCTATTATAGTTAAACCACCCTGTTCCATCAAATCTTGATATCCCCTTATGGGTGAGAAACCAAACATTACCCCTTTGGTCAGCTAATGACCCGTAGACTTTATTTGAAAGCAAACCGTCCTTTTCTGTGAAGTATGTCCATTTCCCTTGCGAAAACAAAATGATGGGAATTAATAGCAGGCTAATAATGATAATCCGGATTTTCATCTGTTTAAAATTTTGTAATTTGTTAAAATTGAAGCTATTCCAAATTTTTTGCTCAGATGGAACCGCTTCGCTCTCCCATGATGATTTATTTAGTGTTCAGTCTGTTTTTTTGATTACTTCGATCATATCAGGAAATTAGTTCAGTAAAAATCAGTTGCACCGGTACTCCATGCGATATTCGTCATCTTCAGATATTGATGTAGGATAACCTTTGCTATTGTATTGATAAGTTGCAGTAGTGGTTTGGGAATCACCATTAATAGCTGAATACCGGACTTCTTTTATAAAGTTATTTGATGAAAGAGTTTTTGCGTATGCTCCCCCGACTAATGGAACAGGGAATTTGAATTGTTTATATGGATTGGTCTTGTTGTCGTAAGTATAATCATAACTTTCCAGCATGGTTTCCCCACTCATCCATGATTCTTTAACAATACTACCATTACTCCATTGGAACCCAATTATAGCATTTATACTCCTCTTGTTGGTTCCCGTGTTTAATAAACGGGATGAAAGAAGGCCGGCGTAATCTTTAGTAATGGTATTGCTAATTGCAGCAACAGATTTACCAAATGACACATCAATTGATCCCAGCATGCCGTCAGCGTTATACTTATACTCATATACTGCAGAACTGTTGGAGTGTTCATATCCTTTTGTCACCTTACCATTATTGTATTCAAATGTCTGGTAAGCAGTTAAGCTACCTTCATCATCATAATAGTCAACCCTTATAACATTCCCGTTATCATCATATTGCATGGTTTTATACTTATGATATTCATCCTCAGTAGCATCCATTCTTATCAGTTGGTTTTGGTTGTTATAGCTAAATGTTATTAGGAGATATTCTTCAAGATTATCTGTCAGCCTTAGTATGTAACAAGATGGCGTATTTCCATTATTATTCTGATCACTATCCTTTTTACATGCATCGAAAAGAAATAAAAGAGTTAAAGCAAAGCATATGCTAATTACTGTATATGTCCATGTATTTTTCATGATAATAGATTTTAATAATTTGAATAAATATGTCTGTCATTATAATCTGTCGAATGGGTATGACTTTTGTCATCAGACAAAAAATAGTAATAGCTAAAACCTTCATTATACCTTTCATACACAGGTACATCTTCAATAAAGAAACGTTTTATAATGTCAGCATGACTGCTTGTTAAATCATAATCAGTCAGTAGGATACTGGTGACTTTCAATAAACTAATTTTATCGCCGATATCATTCATTATTTCTTGCGGAAGTTCCGGCCGTTTTAAAGCGGGAATGTCATTTTCTGCATACACAAACCAGTTAACCCTCAAATAGTCCGGGTCGTGAACTGAATAGCTCCAAATCGCACCAGTCTGATCGGATTCCCCGCTTATTTGGATGTTGGTAATTTCATCGTTGAGGCTGTTATACTCCGCTGTAATTGATTTGCCGGGTATTGTAATATTATCGGGAACAGGTTCACTAGGATTGATAAAATTAGTGTATGAAAACCATCCATCTGAAGTATTTCCGCTACACAGAAGTAGTAAATCTGTCAGGGATAGATTAAAAGGATATCGCACATTTATATTAGTAAAAGGTTCTGTATAATTATTGTATTTGAAAAGCTTGAAAGAATTTTGTCCGGATCTCGATTTTGTAAATCCGCTTAACCCGAAGTTATATATGGGTTTGTTAATACTAACAAATTTATTGTCTATTTGCTTATCTGCCTCAAAAGAATAATAATTGGTAATATTTGGCTGAAAACTCTGATCGGGCAACCAGTTGTAGTAGCCGCCTTGTTGGGTATAAACAGCACCGTATATCGATAATTTATCGCCAGATTGAAAGCCAGTTAGTTTAAACTCTCTATTTGTTTGGTCATCAGGCACATTGACGGAGTAACTATAATTATAACCAAGTGTCGAAGAAAGCATTAAAATTTGAAAGTTTTCATTTGGATAATTCATCGTTATATCGGCTTTCGTCTCTGTTTGGTCGCCAGATGTCTCCCCATTGAATATCCAATGGCCAGTTGGTGAGGACAAATCGGTATATATCCTGATGTATTCCCCGCTTTTCAATGATTCAATTCTGATTGTAGTAACGGTAACTTTGTCCTCATTCAATTTTCCGAAATCAGCAATGCCATCACCAACTATTTTTTTATAATCAATCACTTGCTTGCCATCCAACGAGTGTAAAACAACATAGCCGTAATCCCTGAAATAGCCATCTTTCAGCTCAACGGAAAACGGATAACTATCATTCCCGTTGCCATTATCATCGTCTTTTTTGCAGGATGAAATGCTGAGTATGACAACTGTAATACAAAGGATTGTAAATACATTGATAATTTTTTTCATGGTTGTTGTTTTTTATAAAATTTTATCTGGGCTTTTTTATTTAGTATAATGAACTATTATTCCAAAACTAATCTCATTTTAAAAAACATTATTGTTTCGCTACTCTCTGTCATCAGTATTATTATCAGTTAATATTCAACACTGCTTTATTAACCTAGGTCAAATAATGCCAAGTAGGCAAGGGGAATTTCACCCCGAGCCTCTCACAGAACCGTACGTGACAGTCTCCCGTCATACGGCTCTTCTTGACAAGTATTTAATATGTTAATCGTCCTCTTTCAAGTTGTAAGTTAATTAAATATTGTCAATCTAACCCCTTCGCTCCACTTCCATTACAGAAGATTCATCACTACTACGAGTTAGTCCGTCACCAACTGGCATATCTCTACTTTTGACCTAACGGCTTATCCGCTTGTGTCGTTTCGATTAACACCACCAGTTGGCTTCTACTGTTCCATATACAAGCCCATATACAATTCCTGCTGCCTTTATGCCGAGTGCCAACGCAGGCAATTAATTTCTCAGGCAACCCCTGCACTCGTCCCGAGACAGACTAGGTTCCCCCGGTTTCTGACACTGTCTATATAAGTTTCGACACCTCATCGGTCAGTTCACTTTCGTTCAGCTCTTGTATAAACACCTGAAATGTTTCTTTCAACATACCTTTTCCCTGTCCGCTCAATACCTATGTCCTTAGACAAAAGCACCGCAGGGTGGTTTGATAGATTCTCCTGAAAATCCCCTGTCAGTGGTTCATTCTTGTACCTACTATTTATAAAGTTCTTTGTTTGGGTAGCTCAGCCAGTCTGTTAGCTCGACCTCCGCAGTCATACCTTTCATTTAATACGCTTTATAGATAAGTTACAGTCCACCATCTTGTATATAGTTAGATAATACAGTTTGTATTTGTACGTTGTGCTTTAGTACTCTACATTATCTTCAATGCACACCTAATCTTTCAGACAACGGACAGAGAACCCGTGCCATTTGTAATAATGTCTTCGGTACACTTGATCAGAATTGAACCACAAACTTCGGCTCCATGCGGTGGTTCCATTCAATATCTGGTCATTCTCGGTCGCTGTCCACCAGTTGCCACCACCAAAGTTTACGAACTCGTCAATGTGGTAAAACCCTCCCTGTAAGGCATTAAAACCACTACTGTTTGTGCCATTTCCATTATTATCCCAACCAGAGGTTGATTTCATTTTCTTACCTTCATCGGTCCCGCGCCCATCTAATTTATCAACCTCACTTTGATTCATGCCCAGATACATTTCCAATGTTTTCCACTCGTCATCATTAGGTAGGTGCCAACCACTTGGGCATGCATAAAGAGCTTTTTCCCAAGTATATAGCTTGCCATAGATTTCCCCATTTGCAGGATCGTTTTCATACCACCATGAATCGGGAGTCTCATAGTTTAGGTTTTCAGCAAACCAGATTTGTTCACCACTGGTAACAATTTTATATGTTTGTCCATCGCGTGGATCGGTAATTGATGACCGATCATTTTCTTCTTTTTTGCAAGCTGAAACGGCAAGAAAAATAATTGCAAGAAAAAGGATTGTAAATACACCGATATTATTTTTCATGGTTGTTGTTTTTTGGTTTTACAAATATTAACATGAGATTTTTCATTCGATAATTATCTTGCCCCTAAAAACCTTTTCTCCTTTCAATTCAACAAAGTAAACTCCCGGTTTAAGGTTCCCTTTTTCAAATTCAATTTTATCAGTTGTGATATCATCCTTTTCAAAAACTTTATGTCCGGAAATATTGAAAACTGATAGTTTGTAATTTGAGTGGTTGGGATTGGAGAACTCAAGTGTTGTATTGTTGGAGAAAGGGTTTGGGTAATTTTGAATTATTCCCTCAGAATATTTAGGCATTTCTGCTACAGTATTTGTTGAGTCACTATATCGTTTTACATGAACAAATCGCTCAGAATTAGCATTTATATATGATTGGAAGATTACAGCATTTCCACTTTGATCGGATAATACTTTATTAAGTGTATCATAGTTTTCATTTAATGATTTTGGAATAATGCCTTTGTTTTTCCATGTTTCATTACCATCCCAATCAAATAAATACTGTTCGTCTTTGGAATTCCATAAGTAGAACATATTTTGGAAATCATAAAGCCCCCCTATTGCTGTGTTGCCGATTCCCTGAATTGCATTTGTCAGACTACTATCAATGATAATTGGGAGAGACCATACTGAAGGATCAGATACATTTGAATATCTAACTGTTAGTTTGTCTTCCCGTATATAACAGATAGCTAACTTCCCTGTATTTTGGTTCAAATATATAGTTCCGCCAAATCCGGTAGCAATATTGATTTTAGTGGAGAAAGTTTCCAAAATTGGATCGAAAACATATAATACAATTTTTTTTCCTCCCCATGTAGTATTCATACAAACATATAGATTAGAATTTTGGTCACAGACAACAGATGCAGAATGGATATCACCTTCATCATTAATATGTCCGCCACCAATCCAGTCACTCCATGTATTCATTAAGTCAGAAGAATATGAAATATATAAATCTTCCAGCGGAATTGACCAATCTACATATCTCCATGCACTTACTAAATAAAACTTATTATTAGGTGCTTCAATCAAGCCCATAAGCCAATGATCAGAAAAGGCCGAAGTCGGATACCAGGATTTCTCACCAATAAATTCAATATAATCATCAATATTATTATATCTTGCAAAAAGCAACTGATCCCTCCAGGGTGTTTGATATATCGAAACGATATAAGTAAAGATTTCATTCATATATCCGATTGGAAAACCATTTCTGTCGTTATTGAAAACAGGATATGGGGAAGTATTATTCTGAAGATTGGAGTATATGATTGTATAGTTATAGTACTGCATCGGATAATCGGAAGCATTCCTATAGAAACACAAAATATCACCGTTATTCATTGAAAATGGCAATATCGCATCTCCAGCACCGTAACATTGACTACCCGGTAAATATGTAACTATAGAACCAAAATCAAAATAATCTGTCTGGGCATTTGCTTTATATCCTAATGCGATGATAACTAATGAGATGCCTATAAACAAAAATATCTTTTTCATACATTATAATTTTTAATGTTGTAATTTATTGTATTTTAACCTTCAATCAATCAGTTTTATTCTACCATCATCTTCCTCCTGAAAACCTTTTCACTTACGAGTTTGATAATTGCTTCTTTTATATTCTATAATTGAAATCCGAACAATCAATCACTCCACTCACAATCGCATCCCGTATCTTTTGCTTTTTTAAGGCATTCTTCTTCTGTGTTTTCTTCGTACATAGTTATATATCCACACTCGCAAACACACCATCCCATCTTTTTACAACCAGATAATGGTATCAATACAAAGATCAATAAACAGGTGGTGAAAAATAGTTTTATCTTATATGCAGAATTTTTCATGTTTGTGTTTTTGGTTTATCTTACATCAATTATTTTATATATTTTTTTATCCATCGTTTTTAATTATATCCATGTTTTTCTAAGATACTAATAATGGTTTGATCATTTATTTTCATTGCTATTTTCATGGCTTCCTTATTTTTTTCTTGAGTTGAAATTTGTGCCAGCTTTTCAATAATTTGGTATTCCTGCATATAAATTGAATAGAGAAGAGAAGTTAAGGTTTTAGCTTTTATTGGTTTGTTTTTTACCACACAAAAAATTGTATCATTCGAATAATACATATTAACCCCATTTAGATTGATATTTCCTGATCGCGCCACCCAGGATTTATCCATCATTCTGGGAATTTCATAAAGTTCTTGCACGCTCTCACCTTTAATAAATATATCGGTTTTAAATTCAAAATCAACGTTTGATGTGTATTTTAGAATTTCACTGAAGATTTTAAAATTTTTTCTGTCGATGGACATTATTAATGGAGTGTATCCGTGATTTTCCTTATGAATAATTACATCAAAATATCCATCAGACCTTTCTTTTAAATAGCTCAGAAAGTAATTAGGGAGAGCATGAGTCGGATCAGCTTTATGCTCCAGTAATGTTTTTACAAATTGAAAGTTCTCATTTCCAATTGCAATGAGCAGAGGGGTTTGACCCTTAACGTCAACCGCATCAACTTTAACACCCTGATTAATCAAGTAGTTAAACAACTCACTATTATTTTTCCAGATACTGATATGTAAGGGTGTCTCCTTACGATAATTTGTAGTATTAATGTCGACGCCCTTTTCGAGTAATTTTTGGATTTTTGCAATGTCACCCGTTTTACAATATTCAAATAATTTTTTTTCTTTTCTTGTTTGCGCAAAAAGGGTAACAAAGCTCAAACAAAGCAATAGTGCAGCTGTCTTTTTCATAGTAGCTTGTTTTATTTTTTGTTAACTATTACATCCTGTTTATGACTTTTGAAAATGAGTACATAAGCCAATCCGCAGAATAAAACTGTCATAAATACATAAATCAATATTGAAAACATATCCCCTCCGGGGTGCTCAATTCCTCTTGAGTTCAGAAATGAAGTTTTTGCTATTTCAGCCATCCCATAATAAGGTGATGCTGTACCAAATACGCAGAAAAAATAGCCAGGTATTTTGGCGAACGGTTTTCGCTGCTCATGTTTTTGCGCAATCCGATAGAATAAATAACAAAGGGCGAGGGAAATAATGCCCCCGGCAACTGTAAGAAGTTTCATTTCAACCGAACCTGATATACTTAACCTCCGCCCGGCTAAATCATTTAGCGATATGCTTTCATATTGTTGAATAGGCTCCAGCACAAAAAGTGGGTACAATGCATACAAAAGCAAAAAACCTCCCCATATTAAAAAACCTGTTCCTTTTTTTTTCATTTTAATATGCAACTTGCATTATGTATTAACCTTTCTTGTGATGATTCCTTTAGAATCCAATCATCACTAATTTCGCCACCCTCTTTATCATGACTTTCAAAAGTGACAAAACTGCAAATGTGAGATGACAACTGATTGAGCTGCTCAACAGATATGAAGTAGTGAAAATAGGAATTGTCAAAATCATAATTTGTAATAGGTTTTACTTCCAGGCTTTCGCCATTATCTAAATTGAAATAAAGGTGGTTATCCTGGTTTACATAAATCCCTTTAAATAATGAGTGGTTGTAATACAAGTAAAAAAGGTATATAACTGTGTCAGCGGAAATAGTTTTAGTAAAACTATAAGCCATCGCTTCCGTCATTCCTGATTTTAGTAATCCGGTTAGTTTTGTTATATAGATTGGATTACCATCTTCAGCTTTTTTTTCTTTTATTTTGCATTTTTGAGCGAATACGCAAAATGTGAAGAGCATTATTACGGATAACAGAAAAGCTTTTTTTATCATAACAATTGTTTTAAAATGTTAATACAATACCTATTCTATATGAGTTAGGTTGAATATTTGGGTAGATCATTAGTGAAGCTGTTGATTTATCATGGAAATAGAGCCTTTTCCATTTATAACTAAATGCACCAATTACTGCACCAATGGCTCCACAACCTACAGTAAATCCAATATACATAGGTGCCCAATTAAAACCATCATAAAGTGGATCAGAGCTATATATTAAATGGGTTATTCCTACTGAAAAGAGGCCAATACCGGCTCCCCACAGTCCATATGACAATGCCTTTGATCCTTTTTTAACAGTAACATAATTAATTTCATCCACCGGTAATTGCAAAGTTAGTGGCGAACCGGATACCTTATAGCTGATGATCGTGTCATTAATCAGCTTCAGGTTACGCACTTTAAGGATTTTGTTGTTTTTCTGACGAATTCTGGCTGAAGAATAGTTCTTATTTTTTTGCATATATTCTTCTTGTGCAAATAATGAAATGCAGAAAAACAGAACTAAAAGTAAAAAACTAAATTTTTTCATATGGCTTCTGATATTTAATGATTTAAAGTTATCTGTGATTTATTATTAATTCCCATAATTTATTGACAATGAGTAAATGAACTTTGAGTTATATGAAAAATTATTATCAGTTCCTGTCATATACTTTCGTTCAATGTATTCGTCATAAGAATTGATATTGTTGTAGTGGGTAATGCTTCCTTCTTCCGGTACATCCGGCCAATACACCCCTCCATAACTCCTACCAACATAGCACTCATTATATTGCCCTTCAGGGTAACTTAATTTCAAATTATAGCTGTTCCGTAATAGTGAATTTTCATTACCAACAAAACGATACTTGCCTACAGGTACATAATAAAAGGATTCAATCTCGAAGTTTTTATAGAGTAGATTCGCATTTATTATTGAGAAGGATATTTGTGTTGTTACAATTTTACCGAAATCAACAATCCCCCCTTTTTCCAACATTTTTGTTTCAATATCAAGAGTGCCGTCTAATGAATGCAGTACAACCCAGACTTTATCTTTTACAAAGCCGTCTGTAAATTCTACAATGAACTTATTATCTGAATCAGTATTCGATTCTTCGTTCTTTTTGCAAGAAGCCACCAACAAGAAAAGAAGTGCAATAAGAACAATACTTTGGAGGATTTTAATTTGGTTAAACATATATTTGGAAACTTTAATTACTTAATCACCCATAAATCCAATATTCATCATTATGCTAAACATGCTGTTCTTCATTTTGTAGCCGTCATTTAAATCCTCATCTACTATTGGTAAAAAATTATAGTTGTAGCGAAGTTCAAGCAGTATACTTTTTGAGAAAGCCACCCCAAATCCGCCATACAGGCCTGCATCAAATTTTTCAAACTCATCAAATTTTTCGCTGTCTTTATCGGTTTCCCCATCAACAGTGATTTTGCTTTTCATTTTTGAAACTACTAGGTAGCTAACAGATGGCCCGGCAAAAAAATAGGGAACGGTTCTCTTGTCATCATCATTCAGATTGACCCTGAATAATAAGGGCAATTCAATGTAGTTGGTTTGCATGATCATATCATGCTTAACATCTAAAGTGTATGTATCATAGTGATAGGTAAAGGTGATTGTCCCATCATGTTTGAATTTTGTTCCTTTATAGGTATAGTTTAATTCGGGCCTTATGATAAACCGCTTGGTCACTAAGAACTCGTAGAATATTCCAAAGCAAATCCCGGTTCTTGGTTTCACCTCAAAGTTGTACCCTTTAAATCCTTCCAGAGCCATTCCCTGGTTTAAATCATCTGCAAATTTATCAGCGTCTCCGTTCCACTTCGCGAAATTCACCCCAAAGGTCATTCCGCCATTATAAGTTTGGGCTGATGCTATATTTGCGATACATAAGGCAACAGTTAACATCACCACTAAGAGGAAAAATGATTGTAATTTTTTCATATTCGTAAGTTTGGTTTATTACTATTGATATAGCCATTGTTTATTCTAATTCTCTTTGCTCAAATATATGTTAGTAATATACACAGGTCAATTACCCAATTGGGCCATTTTTCATTCATCAATAAGTCCATTTTCAGCGGCAAAACAAGACAGTGTTGCGATATTCGATAAATCGAGTTTTTTTAATATGTTTTTTCTATGCCTGTTCACTGTATTGGGCTGGATCATTAATTTATCTGCTATTTCAGTATAACTAAGGCCTTTAGCGATAAAGGGGATGATCTCCCGTTCTCTGATTGTTAGCAGTTCGATACGTTTCTGGTTTCGGAATCGCATTCGCTCCCTAAAAAGGCAGTCAAGTTGAATTTCGGTATCAGGAGGTGTGCTTACATCAATAAGCAAACCCAGAAGTAATATTGCAGCACCAGTGTAATCATGCTTAAAAACAGATACATTTGAGAAAACCCAAATCCATTTACCATTTTTGTGTCTGATCCTGTATACCCCTGACCAATACACACCTTTCTTTTTCCTAAAAAAGTCTATTCTTGATTTTAATAGCGTTCTGTCTGAAGGATGTAAGTGCTTTTTGTCGACTTCAATTTCTGAAAATATGTGGTCATCTTCATCGTAACCGGTAATATCAGATAATTTATTATTAAGCCATACAAGCTTTGATGTGCGGATATCAAATATATATAGCGCTGCGCCGATGTTTTGTAAAACTTCTTCATGGTTGTAATCAGTGTTTTGCTGGAAATCTACCATGGTTTGTGTGTTAAAGGATTCTGAAAATATATATGCAACTCTGCCAACGGTTTGGAGATTTCAATCCACCATTTTTTATATTTTTACGAGAAGTATGATTGAACCAATTTCATTAAGCTCTCTAAAAAGATACTTACAAACTCGAAGAGCAGCTACAGTATTAATGATCTGTATTTTTTTAATGCCCTCCTTAAGCCTGTTCTCTATTAGCGATAGTGAAAGTTTTATTCATGACCAGACACTGGAAGGGGAGGCCTTTTTAGAAGGCTTAAAGTATGATAGTGCGGAGATTATATTGTCCGGATTAATGCCGGTTCTGGAAAAAAATAAAGACTGGAAGAATTATTGCAAGATCTCAAATAAATATATCATCTCACTGTGGCGACAAGGCAAGCTTTCTGAAGCGGAGCAGATTGCCCGTAAAACTCTCGGCATATGCAAAGAACAGCTTGGGGAAGAGCACCCTGAAACAATTCGTTGCAATATTAATAATGGCGTAATATGCTTTCTCAGTGGAAAACCCATGAGTATTACATATTTTCGAAAAGCAGTCATTTTGGCTGAACGTTTATATGGGGACAATCATCCCTTAACGGCAGAAGCCTACGAGTGGCTCGGCTGTACACACGAAAGCGCAAATAATGCTATGCATGCTTATCGATATCTAAAAAAATCATTGCAAATCTGGAAAAACACCAAAGGCAATAACCATCCGGACCTTGGCAACATTTACAGGTATTTTGGATTGTATTACAAGCGGTTTGGACAATTGGATTCTGCCATGCTTTGTTTTAACAAATCAAAAAAGCTATTTGATTTGAAATACGGAAAGTATAACTACAAATCGGTAAAATGCCTCAACAACATTTGTGATGTTTATGAAGTAATTGAACAATACGACACCACCAAAATTATTTATGCCTATGCCTTGGATTTACTCAGCAAATCGGAGGCTCCCAACAGGTATATTTATATGATGACCTATTTTAATTTGGGGGAGTTATACCAAAGGGAAGGGGACTTTTTAAAAGCAATTCAATTTTTTCAGAAAACCCTGCCGCTTTATTTTCCAGGCTTTAAAGCTGAAGATATTTATTCCAACCCGGAAGAAATTGGTGAATATCCTTATCAGGTTATAAAAATGGTCTTGTTTTGGAAAGCAAGGAGTTTTATCGAGTTAGCGAAAACAGACAGCACTAACCAACTAAAATACCTCAAGGCAGCTTACAATTGCTATTCAGATGCTTCCCGTGTTATTGATAATATCAAATACCAGTTAAGTAATTATGCGGATTTGTTAAACCATGAAAATTCGCATGCTAATCTGATGGTGGAGCTGGCTGAGAATGCCTTAGAAATCTATTCCCTTACCGATGATGCTTTGTATTTTGAACGGGCGCTTCAATACCTGGAAAAGAACAAGCAAATGGTGTTGTTCGCATCAAGTAATACGGATCACGATGAGGATAATCCATCTTACGGATATGAGCAAAAAGCAGGGAAATTACAGGCAAGGTACAACCAACTCTTGAATATGTCAACACTTTGGGATGCAGATAATGATTTAGCGTACTTTAATGAGCGCCAAATCAATATAAAAATTGAAATGGATCAACTCAAATGGGAAATAGAACAAGTGCATCATAAACATGAATACAGGACAAAAGAAACGGCTGGCATAAGCCTGGCACAAATACGTAAAACGCTGCAGGATGACCAGGTATTAATTCAATTTACCGAGTTTTGCCATGATTATATTTCAAAACCCGAAAGGATTTTAAGCCTTATAATAACTCAAAACCAAATTGCATATTATACTATCGATGGCGAACAAGCATACAACCTGATAGCTGAATACTACAACTTGATTTCAAACAGAAACCCGACTGTAAAAGTTGACTCAATTGGCCACGAACTTTATAATCTGTTACTGGGTCATTGGGAAAATCTGATTGATGGTAAGGATATAATTATTATACCGTCGCAGCATATAAGTCTGGTAGCTTTTGATGCTTTACCTGTTTCTTTCGTCAAAGAAGGTCGTGTGGCTTATCTTATTGAAAAGCATGCTGTCTGGAAGGATTTTTCAATCTCCTCATTTGTTAATTACAAAGATGATGGAAAAGCCGAAGAATTGAAGGTACTTGCTATGGCACCGGGTTTCACCAAAGAAAACAAACTACAGATTGCCATGCTGACGAAACGCGATACAAGTTTAATCAACCTTGCTGGTGCCGAACGTGAGTGCATGGAAATCAGTGGCCTGTTAAACACAAAACTAATTACAGGTTTTGAAGCAACCGAGGATATATTTAAGTCTCTGTCATCCGAATTTCCGCTCATTCATCTTTCAACACATGGTGTGCCCTGTAAGTTTAATGAAGAAACAGTAAGGCTTGCATTTAGTAAACGTAATGATACTATTGAAGATGGCTTTTTAAGCATGTATGAGGTTTTTAACCTGGATTTGAATGCAGAATTAGTGGTTATTAGTGCTTGTAAAACCGGGATAGGAAAACTTAACAAAGGCGAAGGTAATTTAAACCTCGGTTGGGCATTTTCAAAAGCTGGTGCTAAATCTGTTGTAATTAGTCTTTGGGATGCAAACGATTATGCCTCTTCGAAAATTATGCCAGTCTTTTACAAATTGCTGGCTGATGGTCATACCAAGCCAAGCGCATTACATCAGGCAAAACTTGAATTCCTTACATCTTCGGATGATTTAACCAGCAACCCATATTTTTGGGCAGGTTTTGAATACTATGGAAATAACCAGGGGATAATTTCGAAAAGCAAGATATTGCCCGAATATATTTGGGGAATAGTTTTGGTGTGTAGCTTAATTTTAGCAGTTATAGCAGCAATGGGCAAAAAGCTTTTTGCAAACAAAGAACATTTAGATGCCAGATAACAAAAGCGAAATCAGGTTGTTAAATGATAATCCAGGTGAATTGGTTCTTATTTACCAGGATATAATTAATACCATTATTCAAAAGACGCTAATCAATCCGGGTTTTCTTCACTGGCAGAGCCGCCAAGATATTTGTCAAACAATTAATGAACGCCTTTTAATAAAAATACCATATATAAAGGCGCATTACAATGGTGTTTCTTTGTTACGGACTTATTTTTCAGTAATTATCAGAAACATGTGCATGGAATATTGCCGGTTGCAGGTAAGGCAGGAAACAATCTACACCATTAATCCTGAGGATTTTTCCGCACCAGGTGTAAAGAAGAAAGTTTATAAAAAAAAGTATTACACAACTCTTTTACAAGAAGATCATATCTACACTTCCGGGTACGAAACTGAAAAGAAAATTATTCTTGAATTCGAGTATCGAAGATTTGATGCAATACTAAATACATACACAAAGCAAAGGGCAAAGATTGAATTGTGCCTGAAATATTTATTTCAAATTCCGTGCTGTTTAAACGACCTCAAGGCTTATTGGCCTGACGCTACAAATACACACCTGAAAATGTTAATCGGGAATTCTTACGAAAAGGTAAAAGTGAGAAAAAGTGATATGTATAAATCTCTTACTCGGTTAATAAATAATTGTGAAAATAAAAACAACACAGATGATGCAATCAGAAAATGGTTAGCAGATAAAATTTGCGATTTGATCAATTTATTAAATGGAGATTCACAACAGGCATATTTTGATAAGGAAACGTTTCAATATTTCGTTGAAAAATATTACAGTATTAAAGAATGTAAAGAATAAGTTCCATTTTGATGGATAAACTTTGTATATATTAATTGAAGAAGAAAGCATGTTGGAAACAAGCAATATAGACAAGCTGTTTAATGAAAGCGGTCACCTGACGGAAGAAGGTATCGCAATATGGGTGGATGCGTTACAATATAAAACCGAGGAGAGATTGCCTCAAAAAATCCGGGCGCATGTTGAAACCTGCCTTGAGTGCAAGTCAGCTATTATTGACACGTTTTCAATATTCGATCAGGAAGGCCACTCCCTCACTCAGCATCCGTATTTCGGAGATGAAGTCCACAAGCAAAAACGCCCTGCGAGAAACACAACAAACTTATGGCTTAAAATTGCTGCATCTGTTATATTACTTATATCAATTATAATTGTTCTGTTGCTTCAATTTAAACCGACTAATAACAATAAGGATTTGTTTGCTGAATATTTCTCCCCTTATCCAAATATACTAACGGAAAGGAATATTACAAAGGAATATGATAACAAACTACTTATTGTTGCCCTGGATAATTATGATAAAGGGGAATTCAATAAAGCAAATCAAATATTCGAAGAATTAGTTAAACCGGAAGTTGTTTCCGATACAGTCCTTTTTTATTATGGCAACACCAGTCTGGCAACAGGAGATACAGATCAGGCAATTAAATCATTTGAGCAGCTATTACTGGATACAGACAGCCGGTTTTTACTACAAGCTGAATGGTATCTTGCCCTTGCTTACCTTTCAGAGAACAAGGTGGATCAGTGCAGGTTATACCTTAAAAAAATTATTGAAAAAGAAACTCATTTAAATATCAAAGCACAGGAATTATTCAATAAGATCGGGTAGGAGACAAACTAAAATCAGGGTGCTGATCAAAGCATCAGCAATTGAACCCTGATATAACCCCCTTTTTCAGAGGCGCTATCCTATTTCTGCAAAAGTTTTTTGAACTTATTAATAGTTACTTCGATGGATTGGTCGGGTTCGATGTAATTGTATTTTCCCCAGTAATTTTCATCAGTAAATGCTGCCAGTGTTTCGGTAAGTACCTGGTTCTCTTTAAATCTTTCGCTTGCTTTAAAGCGTGTGGCATTTTCGTGGCTCCTGTCGGTAATCGCTATTTCTAATTTTGTAGTATAATGAGTTGCAAATAGTTTCCTTCTCCATTTCACCTTAAATTTTACTTCCCCTTTGGCATAATTGAAATACCACTTCCCATCCTGTTCATGGTATTTTACAATATAGTGTGTAAATGTTGGTGTAACAGTGACACCGATCGGTTTTTTCCTGATAAATATTTCGCTTGCTGCCCTAGGGTCATTCAGGTTTAAATGAAAATCGGCAGCCGTAAGCGCATAGCGATTAACATCCACATAAAATTTGCCCGAATACAGCACCTCGTTTTCATTTATCGGATCAAATGCGATAATATAATTCAGCTTTCCGTCAAGCATGATCTCCCCGATAAGTTTGAACTTATATTTATCAAGCATTTCGCGGTTTAACAGAAGATCGCGGTTTTTAACTATATCGAGTAGTAAGCCAGTCCCTGGTCCTCCCTGCAATTTGAACAGGAGGGTATCCATTTTTTTCACATTCATACCTGTCCTGCCTTTAAGTATTTGTACCTGGTCGTTTAGTGCACTTCTGTAAGCTGTTTTATAGATGTTTACGATAGCTTCGGCCAGCGAGACATAATTGTTTTTCTTTTGTACTGACTCACGGTAAAATCCGGTCATCTGGTAGGGAATGTCGGAATAATTATTTTCTATGTTATTCATGACCTTCAGGATGATATCGTAAACAGGCCCGGGAGTAATTACAATTTCTTTCAGCGTGATCACCGATTCTTCGAGGCTCAGTATATTTTTCTTTTTTGTAAGGTCACTGATGGAAAATATAAGGTTTTTGTATCCCAGGTACGATATAATAATATTCTGTGGTTTGCTCTTTTTACTGATTTTTAAGATAAAGTTGCCTTCATTGTTTGAAACCGTTGCTGTATTTTCCCCTTCAACGGTAATCGTGGCAAACGATAAGGGCTCACCTGTTTTGGCATCAACCACCTTCCCTTTGTATTCATTAAAACTTAAGGTGTCGGATGTTATTAAATTAAACATAACAGCCAGACCATTGGGGGGAGCTGCTTTTGCTGCGGCAACCATGATTAAGATTACCAATACCGGTAAATATTTTATTCCTGTTTTCATGATTGAAACGATTATTACAAATCTAATTATTAATAATGTGTTGTCTGAATTATTCAATGACTATTTTTCCTTTTCTACCGATGTTTTTCCGATTCAAACCTGCTTAACATCTTCCTCAAGTCTCCCATTCCCGGACGGCAAGTGGGGAGTACCTGATTTGGTCTTCATTCGATGTTCCGCAACAAGTGGTCCTCTGGCGAACTTCAAACGCATAAAAAACGTACTGGAAATACTCGTATTTATTTGTGAAAAACTTGTTTTTATATTTACCGTATACCAATTGGAACAATAAAAACGTTCAATACATTTGCAGATTGATTGAGTTGTGGTGGTTAGAAAAAACTTTTTAAATAATATACTTTTTTTATTACTGGTAATCAATGCCTTCGATGGGTTTTCACAGGAGATCATTCGGAAGAGTTATTTTTTCGAAAAGAACCTCAACTATGAGTCCTTTCCTGAAGACAGCCCCGGAAGCCGGATTATTTCTACGCTGGCCTCCAACAATATTACAGCGCTCTACTGGGTTTCAATCAATGTCCAGGCCGATCTTTTGGTGCAGCTAAACAAAGCTGAATTTGGCCAACTTTCAGCAAATATTATCTTACACGGTTTTCAATTGGATGGCGAAACATTTTTCAGGGATTTTGCCATCGACAGCCTGTTAATGCCTGATTTAATTGAAGGTAATCTTAATATCTATTACCGGAATAAATTATTGGTTACCCAACCCTGGCTTCTCGCAGTAAGGACAGGTCATATTCGCATGTTTGTTCCCGATACGGTTCATTTTAACGAAAAAAAGTTAAGGATTGAACTGGAAGTCAACCGGTTTAATTACAGTAACGACAGGTTAAAGGCTTTCAAACAAACAACTAACCTGATCAATACCTATTATGCTTTTTCGACGGTACTGGACGAAATGCTGGAATATTATCAAAAAAATGGTCTTAACCACGACCAGAATCCGGCCTATTTGTACATAGCCTGGGAAGAGATACAGCGCGTCAATAACTACGTTTATAAATACCAGTTTTTTAACCACCTGAACCTGGACACTAACGATCCGGCCGGTTTTATTAGCTACTACGATAAATCCATCAGGCTGCAAAGGCGGGCCAATACGCTTAAAAGCTGGATCAACCGAAAATCGGCCATCAGTATAATAGAGGAAAAGCAAGCATTTTGTCAGGGGTTTGCAAATCTTTCAAAAAAATATCTTGATTTAGCCGGAAATCATCAACCTTATATCGCTGCAGGATTTTCTGAGGTCGCCAGGATATGTTCAAATGAACAGGTTAAGGATATGCTGCTTGAAGCCGGTAATGTTTTCGATGTGTTTAACAAGGTAGATAGTGTAAATACTGTACAGACAATTTATAATCATTTTGTTGAACTGGCAGCCGGTACAATGGCAAATCAAAGATATGTGGTAACACTTGATTTATTATATAATGCCAACCTGATGACGGAATGGTTTGAATCGGTGGACAGATCGGAAAAGTACGACAGAATTTATGTTAATGCTATTGATGGCCTGATGAGTGCTTATTTGAAAGTAGCAACCATGGCCTACCGATCAGAAACATTTTATATGGCCGAGATATATTACCAGAAAGCAATGGATGTTTATGAGCTTCATAGCGGAAATTTGCGCGGCACCAAACTTGCTTCTGATGCATTTCTGGCATTTATCGAACAGCAAACTGAGCTGTCGTATAAAATGATTGAGGATGAAGAATATTTCAAGGCCATTATTTTGTTAAACAAAGCACAGGAAATCAGCGAAGCACAACAGATTTTACAAAACAAATCCAGAATAGATTCGGCATATCGTTTGAGCTATGTTGGCATCTATGATAAAAAACTTGATTCAATACAACAATTATTAGATAATCATCAGCCGGATGAGGCACTGTTGGCAATGGCCAAAACCAGCGCGTTCTCAAAACAAAAAAATCAGTACCTGCAAAATGTGAATCAATTGCATTTTACAGTTCTTGCCCAGGCTTTATTCGATAACTACTACAGGCAGGGTGAAACTTTAATGAAGGGAAAAAATGCTGATAAAGCCCTGTTTGCATTCCTGAAAGCAAAAACCATTAATGAAAAATACATGGATCAACCCGATGAACAACTCGATTCACTGATCTATAACGCAACTGTTCCTGTAATACTTGATATTGTTGAGAAGGCAGAATTTGAAGTGTGGGCCAACCGGATGCAAAACGCTCAAAATCTTCTTGATGAGGCAACAGAAATTCAAACGAAATATCAGCAGCAAAATAATGAAGTGGTTATTGCAGCCATTAACGGATTAAGTATAAAGATCAAGAACAGGCATTGTACCAACTTAAGTTATCACTGTTTTGAGATCGAGAAAAAAGCAGATAACCGTATTGCTTCTAAAAAATATGTTGAAGCCGAAGACTTACTAATAACGGGCAAAAGAATTATTTCAGAAAATCCGGATTGTAATATTAGATCAGAAAAGATCAACAGCCTGTACAGCCAAAATGAGGATGTTTTTGAATATTACGCTTACGCAGAAAAAATCAGCAATAATTTAAAAAGTCAGAACTATCAAACGGTAGTTGTAGATCTTATTGCATTAAATGAAATGTATCATTCAGGAAACATTAAGCGTTTTAGTATTGAAGAACCTGACATTTATCGCTTTATTAAAAGCCGAAGAAATGTCGACCTCACTTTTGCCGCCTCAGAATACCTTACCGAAACCGGTTCAAATAAAGAAGCGTTCAAATACCTGGAGTTACTCAAGCAGCTAAATGTGCAAGCAAGAGAGACGAAAGTGTTACAGCAAAGCATAGGAAAAGGACTTATATCTAACAATACACCTGTTGATAGGTGGAATAAGGAATTAATGAAAGCCATTGATGGAACAGACAAATGGTATAAGTATTTAAAAAAATCCTATCAGAACAAATCAGGCAAATTTCTTAATATTTTTACCAAAAAATAAAATAACGAAATTAAACACATGAAAAAACTATTATTGATCAGTAATTCAACAATGGCTGGCGAAGCATACCTGGGCTGGCCTAAACAATACATTAAGGATTTCCTGGATAACAACAATATTAAAAAAGTAACTTTTGTGCCTTATGCAGGCGTGGGTTTATCAGAGGAGAGCCTGACCGCCTCATATGACGTTTATACCGAAAGGGTAGCAGATGTATTCGGCGAACTGGGATTTGAAATTGAGTCGGTTCATCAAACTACTGACCCCGTTCAAATGGTAAATAATGCCGAAGCAGTTGCAGTTGGTGGAGGTAATACTTTTCACATGGTTGGTAAAATGCAGGAAACCGGCATCATGCAGGCAATTAAAATTAAAGTAGGGGCAGGGACGCCATATATGGGATGGAGTGCCGGATCAAATGTTGCATGCCCGACATTAATGACTACCAACGATATGCCGATTTATCAACCGCAGAGTTTCGATTGTATGGGCTTGATCCCCTTCCAGATCAATCCGCACTACCTCGATGCGAACCCCGAAGGACATGGAGGAGAGACAAGGCAACAACGCATTGAAGAATTCCTGGTTATTAACAGAAATATAAAGGTGCTTGGTTTACGTGAGGCAAGCCTGTTGTTTGTTGAAGGTAGCCTGATGAAACTACTTGGTAGCCGCGACCTCAGGTTATTTGAATTTGGGAAGGATCCGCTTGAATATCCATCAGGTTCTGATTTAAGTTTTCTTCTTTAATTGCCAGACCCTTGTTGGTCTCCTGACCAACTAGAATAACAATGACAATTTTCTCACAGTAGGAGAGTACTCCAACCGAAATCTTTATTATAATTGGAATAGTTTTTGCTATCTTCTAACGAATTAAATTTATAATTATGAAAACGAAAATAACCTTATCACTCTTAATTGTGTTTATGATGGGATTAGCTTATTATCCGGCATACTCGCAGGAATCAACAAGCTCAAAAAAGGAACAGCGTAAGTTGGAAAAAGAGCAGAAAAAAAAAGAAAAAGAAATGCAGGCAGCTGAAGCAAAGGAGGTACTTGCCAAGTTGCTTGAAAATAAATTTTTTGTATTTAAGGCTTCACGATTGCAAGGGCCGCGGGGTGATAGCTACAGCGTACCACCCGACCGTAATTTCCTGGGCGTGCAGGATTCTCTTGTTATCTTTCAGTTTGCTTTTGATAATGTTGTGGGATGGAATGGCGTTGGTGGAGCAACCATGGAAGGATTTCTGAATAATTATACCTTTAAAAAAGGTGAAAAGAACAAACCAATGATTGTAGAGTCGAGGATTGCCCCAAAGATTGGCTCAGGCTCTCCATATTTTATGCTTACAGTTATGGATAGCGGTGATGCAAATCTGGAGTTAAGGTTGGGAGATGGCACAAGGCTCAAGTTAAACGGCATAGTAACCAATCCTGTTGAGGCAGGAATTAATATCGGACGGACATATTAATCTGACGATGGTTTGATTTAATATTTTTCGCGACCAGTTTAATATCCAGCATCTCATTAAGCAATAGCTTAATGGAGAGATGGAGTGCTGGAGGTGTTATTTACGATAATTCTACTCCAATATTCCAAATTATGACCAAGAAATAAGGAATTAATATTCAGTCAATTAAGACTATTCCTTATGCCGATCTCACGTTAATAAGATAAAATATAATCCAGGTTAATATCGGATACTCATTTTGAAAATCAGGAGAGCATTTCTTTCCTGATTTTTATTTTAGGAGGTTAAGGTAATACAAACCCAATTTTAAGTTCGGCTTTAAAAGCATAAGGATTCACGTAACGCTCATAAAACCTTTCTTTCTCATCTGATGCTGACTGATAAGATTGACTTCGTTCGGTAAGCACATTTATGCCAAACAAAGCAAATTGGCCCTCAATAATTAACGGGGTATTCTTCGGTCGAAATTGAAATGGTATGATTGATATATTCGTGCTAAACAGATGGTAATGCATCTTAATGTCGATCCGCTGGTAATAATTTCCACCATCCATCGGAACCGAAATTGAAGTTTCTCTGTTAGCATAAGTGTAGCCTGTGAAAATAGCTATCCCCATTCTCCATACATCAGTATTGGCCAGGTAAAATTTAGTATTGTTGCCGATAAAAGCAGCACTTGCTTTTTCATATAATGAAATGCCGGCAATGGGTTCAAGACCAATAGCTATTCTCGAATATTCCCAAATGTGCTCATAACCTAAAAATACTTTTGTATTGAGCCCCTCATGATAATAACTCTTGTGCTGACCATAGTAATCATCATAATCGTACTTGCTGTTGAACATGAAATCAGCCTGGAATGATGCCCCGGCCTTAATCAGGTTAAGATGTTTTGCTTTTTTAACAGGCGCCTTCACCGTGTCCTGAGCATTTGTTGAAAATAAAATACTCAGGAAAATAATTGTTAAGATAGTTCTCATTTTGATTAAAATAGAATGTTAGACAAAAGTTGCAGGTTATTAATGTTTTCGTAGTTGTATTGGAAAAGTCCTTGTTTTCCAATTAAATAAAGTATTTGTTTGTCCAGGATAATATCGTAGGCATCAATTCCGCTGATACCACTTACCTGGTATAGGTTGTGTGGATTGGAGAAATCAAATATCGCCACACCGGATTGTCCGTTACATACAAATACGTAAATACTGTCGATGGCCAGGCCTTTTGGGTCTGCCATTTGTATGCTTGAGATATGTTGCGGATAAACAATATTGGAGATGTTAATTACGTCAAGTTGGTTGTTGCCTGTTTGCCAGCGGCATTGGCTTTGGCTGTTGAGGGTTGCAAATGCAAGCGTATCGTTTGCTACCACCGGATCGCAACTGGTAACATGCTGGTAATGGCTCAGGTAAAGGATGTTGGTCGGATCAGAAATATCGTAGATATAAACACCGTCAATTGCACCGATAAAGAGTTTTCCTTTGAGGGTATAAACTGTTTCTATACCAAAATTTACCTTGATTTTATTTACTTCAACAGGGTTTGAAGCCGTATTGATATCATAAACAAGCAGTGAGCTATCATTGATCAGGAACAAATGGCTGTCGCTGATGGAAAATTTTGCCATAGAGCCTGCCTTGCCGGCATCCGAGCCGTTTTGTCCACCATCAGCATGCACAGAAGATTTCTGACTGCAGCTTGATAAAACAACAATTGCAATGAGAAAAAGAGAAATATATTTTATGATTTTCATGGTATTCGTTTTTCAGGTTAATATGAGGTCCAGCAATCAGGGTCATCAAGTGTTGCAGATATCCACCCAACTACATAACCTTTGTCGGGATCGGCACAGTCGAAATAGGTATGATAGGGGAGGTTTTCAGGAAAATGCTGGTTTGGT
>JAUVKF010000005.1 GCA_030596395.1 Chlorobiota bacterium
TGCCTTTTCGAATCCCATTTTTTTTCGTGATTGGGCTACCACAGTAAATGCACTTTTTTTATTCAAAACCTTTGATTTGCTTCAAAGCTAATAAAGATACAGGATACAGAGCTTCCTAGCCTCCTTTTTGTCTATTACGCCACATTTTATCATTTTATACGATGTTCAATTTATAGCATGAAATTGAAAATAAAATGAATCAGAAATCAATATAAATGGTGAACTTCGGGTTTTTCTCACCACTCCTATTATTAATTTGAATGTGTTAAAAAGCAGCTTACAGGTATTAGCGGATTACTTAGCGGTTATCTTTGCCTGTCCTTGCAGTTAATTCAATGAAATTATGCTGATCAACATATCATTTCATTTTGATTATTTTCCTTTAATGGTGGTTGCTGCCATAGCCTGGGGAACACCTGTATTATTATCCTTATTTAAATTGAAAAAGGTGCCATCGGTAATTGTTGAAATTATCCTTGGATACTTTATTGGGCAATACTTGCTGGGGTCAATTGATCATGAGAGTTTCAGGATACTTGAGTTTTTTGCCCTTACCGGTTTTATTTTCCTTATGTTTCTGAGTGGTCTCGAAATTGACGTAGATCAGATTATGGCCTCATTGCCAAGAAAGAGGCTGACTTATGTGCGCTTTATCAAGAATCCTTTATTGGTAGGTATTGTGTATTTTTTCCTGTCGATTATTTTGGCTTATGTTGGCACATTATTGTTATCGAACCTTATTGATATTCCTCATGTCTGGTATTTTTCATTGATTATGGTGACCACTTCGGTAGGTATTGTACTACCCGTGTTGAAAGACAGGGGGGAAATAAAAAACCGCTATGGACAGATGATCATCATAGCTGCTGCAGTTGCTGATATTTTCAGCATTATATTATTCACTTTTACTGCTTTTATTATAAAAAGTGGTTTTCAGGCCGAATTGCTTTATATACTTGGTTTATTCATCATTTTCTTTGTTTTTTATTCACTTGGCAACAAGGTAAAAAATGTGCCGGTGTTAAAAAAATTAGCATTTCAATTATCGCACGCTGCTTCACAAATACGCATCAGGGGGTCAATTTTACTGATCATGCTTTTTGTTGTTATTGCTCAATTTATTGGAGAAGAGGCAGTGCTGCTTGGTGCTTTTTTAATCGGACTGGTCCTTTCAACCATGCTACACCGCGAAAGATCAGTCATGCTGCTTAAACTCGACGGTATGGGTTACGGATTCTTTATCCCTATCTTTTTTATCATGGTAGGCATTGAATTTGATCCTTCGGCATTGATGGAATTCGATCAGTCGTTAATTTGGTTTCTTGTTTTCCTATTGATTACCCTTTTTGCTGTAAAATTCATTCCAGCCTTTCTTTGGAGGCGATTGTTCGGATTAAAAAAAGCAATGGCCGGTGGCTTCCTGATGTCGTCAAGGTTAAGCCTGATTATTGCGGCCTCTGCCATTGGCCTTGAAATGGGGGTTATTACACCAGGCATCAATGCAGGTTTTATCATTATGGCTGTTATCACCTGCTTTATCTCTCCCGTAATTTTTAACTGGTTATCGCCAGGGAATATTTTAAAAAGCGATAAAACAATAATAATAGGAGGAAGTAGTACTGCTGTATTATTGGCCCGGCGGCTGGCTATGCATGGCAAAAAATCAGTTATTGTTGAAAATGACACTGTAAGAGCTAAAGAATTAACAGCTAAAGGAATCTATTGCATTGAAGGTGACGGATGTAGTGCTGAATTGTACAAAGATCTGAATATGAATTCGTCAGATTTTGTTATAGTAGAAACAGGCTCGCCGGACAAGAACCATGAAATTTGCAAACTACTCCGAAATGAGTTGTTGCATGACAATATCATTACACGATCCAGCACATCGGACATTGAACTCAAATTAAAATACCTCGGTGTTGAAACCATTGATGTAATTGGCGCATTGGCTACTACGATTGAAAACCTGATATTAAGGCCAACAACTTATCACGCACTTGTTGAATCGTTCGAAAACTTTAGTGTTGAAGAAATTTTGATCGCTAATAAAAGTGTTGACGGATTACAGCTTAAAGAAGTTCCTTTCCATAAAGATGCCATCCTGATGATGGTTAAAAGGGGAAATTCTTTTTACATTCCGCACGGTGATACTTATTTTCGCATGGGTGATGTATTGCATGTATTTGGGACTAATACCGCTTTACAGGATACCCGCGAAAAGGTAGGTTAACAGCGTATTACCACAACCCTAACTTGTCCATATTATGAGTGGGAAAAATTTATATGTGAATTAGCTCAAAAAATCCGAAAGATCTCTCCTGAAGAATGCCGATGGCGCAATTTAAAAACAGGAACTTAACATCAAAAAGTTCCTGAGATCCAGAAAATAGCGTATGATATGATTACATTTGTTCCACATATCACCAAGTAGCACAAATAGTGAAAATGAAAAATTCAGATTCATAATAATGCACAAAAAAGAATTATATGAAAAATATATTAATGAGTATTATCATAATAATATTTACAACTAGTTGTATTCAAACCCCAACAACAGAAAAACCACCAACAGAAAAACAATTAACGTCTATGTATATGAGAGATATTGGACATTTCATTAATTCGACATATACAGATTCAACTGACTTAAGTTCAATTGTCGATTTTAAGTATTTGGATATTAACAAAAAGATTAAAGAATGTGATCTGGAAAAATCAATTGAGCTTTATTCCAAAATAATACATTCCGATTCATGCACTGAATTTCCCATTTTTGAAGTCAAAAACTCAAACATTTCTGTACTGATAGTGGGTGATAAAAACCAATGGGCTGCTATTTGGGCTAGCTACCTGATAGATAGGAATTCTATGACAATTAAAAAAGTTGAATTTTATTATAAAGCGGAAGTGCCCGGTTTAGGAGTTAAAATTACAAATACTGAATTTGAAGAACAATTTATTAATCTTCCAATCCCAATAAATGGTCATTCATTCGGTTTGAAACAAAATGAAAAAATCATCATTCAAGGTGAAAATATTATTGACGGAATAAGTGGGGCTACATTATCGAGCAAATCCGTAGTTGAAATATCAAATAAATTAGAATTATTTGCAGAATACTTGCGCGAACAATGAATTGAGCTAAATTTCAAATCTTTTTTAATCTTTCTCTATCTCATTGCTGGATGTATACTCACATATTCCCGATGAAGGATTAGATGCAGACTATAATGCAGGTTGCGGGCTTTCTTTCTCGTAAAAAGGCCAGACGAATTTATAAATTCAATTTTTGATCATTACAGCAAGCGTTACTTTGCTGAGAATGTTAAAATCTTTGGCCTGACCAGGCTGTCGAAATCCTTGTATTTCATTTTTATCAGCTCAACATGAGAGCATGCATTAAAGGCAATCTCTTCATCTTCGGCCAGACTTTTTGCCACATACACATCCATGCCATATAAATTACCAAAAGGAGGCATGGCTCCCAGTTCACATTCAGGAAACTTATCCCTGAATTCATTTTCATGAGAAATTTCAACTTTTTTGGCACCCGAGGCTATTTTCAACAAATCAAAATCGACATGATAAGAAGCGGGCAGAACTGCCATCGCCATGTTACCATCTATTTTTACAATTACCGATTTTGCTAATTCTTTTCCCGGTATATGCGCGCTGGCTGCAATTGTTTGAGCTGTATAAGCTTTTGAATGACTGATCGTAATGTATTCAACATTATGACTGTCTAAATACTCTTTCAATTTATTAATGGGCATAACAACCTCCTTTTTTACAAAGTTTCAGTACAACGATTATATAAAAATACAAATAAAGTATGTCAAACAAAAATTATTGTTCAGAAAACGACTTTTTCAACGACACAGTGTTCATTCATTTTTGCCGGAATGACAAGGAAGAATAATTTAGTAAATCTGGTATGGGACGATTCAATTTCCTGATATTTATCATATTGAGATGTTAAATTTTAGTTAAGAAAGCGCTGTAATAGTTACAGTGTAGTTAAGTTTTATATTTTTAACGATGTATAGCTTTGATATTATCATATTCAGGCAATAACCAAAATTTATCTATCTCGAAAAACATCTATTTGCGGTAAATCTTTTAATTATTAACTAAATATAAAATTATGAAAACAAGATTAACATTTGTATTGATTATGATCTTAGGAATTTTAATTACTGGATGCGAACAAAAAGAGCAAAAAATTGAAGAAGTAAAAATTGACCTTGTAAACGATGAGTTTCCAGAAGCAAAGCAAGAGGTAATAGATACCTTTGTTGGCATTGCACAAAGCATTAAAGACGGAGACATTGATAAACTAATCTCTTATCATGCCTATGGCCCAAAGTTTACCGAATTTAAGAATGGAGAGCCGCGCAATGGAGCCGAGGCCAATGAAATTCATGAACGCAATGTTTTTGGTTCTGTAACCGAAGTAGTGAAATTCGACGCGAACGATTTGCAAGTTGCAGTTTATGGTGATGTAGCCAATGTAACTTTTCACTCCGATTTTCACCTGAAATTTGGTGAAGACCTGGTTGTAGTACACGACCAAATTACTTTGTTATTCGTTAAAACAAATAAGGGTTGGAAGCTGGTACACGAACATCATTCACATCTGAATAAAGAAGAAAACATATAATGTTCCACAACGTGTATAGTTCAATGCTTCCATGAGCCAACTAAACGTATTATATATTAAAATTAGATGGGGAAGAAAGTGCAAATTTATACGGAATTCTTTGGATGATAATGATTTAACATCATTTATTTAGGGAAATGGAAAAAGGATTATTTATTAATAAATGAAACTTTAAAAAAATGAAAATCATAATTGGGTTTATGTTATTAATAATAGTTTCATTTTCAAGTCGTAGCTATGATACAGTAGACCCTACTGAAACTACAACTTCATCAAGAATAGAAACTTTTACATTTTCATCAAATGGAACGGCTATAAAAGGAAAAATATTTTTGCCCGCCTCATATGAAACAAACAAAAATCTGCCGGCAATCTATTTAATTGACTTTACAGAACAGCATTTTAAACTTGCTACTGATGAATTTGAAATGGTAATTGATGGTGTACAACAGATTCAGGGTTTTGATGCATTAGTTGTTACATTAGAAGAACATCTTGATATTGATGCTAAACCGAAAGTATTTCAAGAATATTATGATACTTTTAAAAATATGACTTCTTATGTTGATGGTAAATACACCAACAATACTTCCAGAACATTTATTGGAAGAGGTAGTGAAGCAGGCTTAGTACTTATGACTCTTTTTCTCGAAAATCCAAAAACTTCTGTATTTGATAATTTTATTGCTACAGACTCCCCTGGCACTTTCAATTCAACTATTGTTGACATGATTGAAAAAGATGATTTTCCGAAAAATAAACTAAACAAAAAACTTCATTTTTCTTTCTCAACAAGTAATGATTATGACCAGTGTACCAAAATGATCAACACAATTAACGAAGCACAATATCCATGGTTGCAGTTTGAATCAATTGAATACACGAATAGTAATTACGAAAATACTTATCCAATCTCTTTTGCTGCAGGAATAAAATATAGTTTCAATAAATAAAACTATAGCTATATATAAGCCCTAAATTATGAGTAAAGGGCCTTTTCAATCTACCTGTACTCTATTTCTGTCAATTTCATATTCTTCAAGTTAAATATGGAACCTTAAAATATGTGTAAGAAACTATAATTATCAAAAACGAAAGGCTAACAACATATATAAAAAATAGCTGCTTAAGTGCTAAAACAAAAATGAAATTCATGAATTTAAGAACAGCGTTAAACAGAAAGATTAGTGCGTAAAAATCTGGCCGTTCAGATATATATTACAACTATATTTGTTATTTAAAATCAACGCTTACATACATGAACAGGACTGAAAATTATGTTTTTATAATCTTTTTTTCATTGCTCATTGTATTTGGTTCTTGTAAAACAGAGGATATAAAAGTTGACGAGGAAAAGTATGATAATTATATTTTAGAGTTTGCACTCGAAAGCATATCGAACAGGGGTGTAATAAATAATATTGATAATTCCATAACTGTTGCAAGCCCCTTTAAAGATGAAAATGAATATGTTGCGCATTTCTCTTTATCTGATGGCGCTACCTCTGAACCCAAGTCAGGAAGTAGTTTCGGTACTGGTAATAATCAAATTACAGTTACTTCTAAAGATGGTATTCAACGAGTATATGATCTGATTCTTGAGTTCCGTAACAAAACGGCTCTATTAATCATTGATTTACAAAATGCGAATTTTCCGGTTTACAAGCAACAGGAA
Source organism: Chlorobiota bacterium (assembly GCA_030596395.1). GTDB lineage: Bacteria > Bacteroidota > Bacteroidia > Bacteroidales > F082 > JAADID01. The sequence continues at coordinate 6,339 of JAUVKF010000005.1, forward strand.
CTGCTAGCCAACATCAACACTTTGCATAGTAAAGCAGCCTTGAGTGATAAGGCAATAACAATTTTTATGCAGCATACTGATAGCGGCGTATGGGAGTATGGAAGTGATACATGGCAAATAAAAAGTGAGGTGCAACCACTGGATAATGATATTCTGTTAAGAAAAATAACTATTTCGGCAATGACTCAAGAAATGGAAGATGTTTTGAATAATTTAGGAGTTTACAAGATACTGCTTACCGGAACCCTTACAAATTTATGTATTGCGGAATCAATTATTCCAGCCTATAATCTAGGATTTCGAATCATTGTTCCTGAAGAAGCACATACTACGAACTACGAAAATCCTGATAAGGTTATTAGTGATTTTTATATAACTTATGCGGAATATATTGAGGTTTATACAGTAGATAAAATTGATTTTTGATACTATTTTAAAAGTAAACCGGCATTTAAGTTCTAGCCATTTCTGCCTGCTGTTAACCTGATCATATTTCTATGGCAAGCAATTCATCTTTTAAGATTGAAGACTTACCCGTACTTCTCCTTCAAATAGTCATAAGTCTTAAACTGTGCCCTTACGGGTTCATTTTTGTTTTTTTGCCGATATACATTATTTGGTTCACCATTAATATAGCGGGCTTTAACATTGTCAGCCAGTTGAATGTTAATAATATCCATAAGTTCCTCCTGGATATGCTTGTCGTAAACAGGTGTAATAACTTCAAAACGGTGGTCAAAATTGCGTACCATCCAGTCAGCTGAGCCAAGGAAATATTTTGGGTTAGCTGCATTGGCAAAAACAAAAACCCTTGAATGTTCCAGAAAACGGTCAACAATACTGATAATCTCAATATTATCACTTATTCCTTTTATCCCGGGTTTAATAACGCAAATACCACGGCAATTTAATTTGATCTTAACACCGGCCTGTGAAGCCTGGTAGAGTTTTCTTGCTATTTTTTTATCCACCAGGCTATTCATCTTAAGAATGACCCATGCTTCTTTACCTGCTTTGGCATTTTTAATTTCACTGTTTAAAAGCGAGATAAATTTATCCCTTAAATAATATGGCGCTACCAGCAAGTGCTTGAATTTTGGTGGATTATAAGGCGCTTCAAAAATATGGAACATGGTATTCACCTCTCGTGCAATAGCCTGATTAGCGGTCAGCAGGCTTTCATCGGCATAAACCTTGGCCGTGGATTCGTTGAAGTTACCCGTACTGATGTTTGCATAATAGATGTTTTCACCTTCTTCTTTTCGTCTGATCAATAAAAGTTTGGCATGAACTTTAAAACCCGGTAAGGTTTTAATCATCTTCACCCCTTCTTCGCTTAGTCGTTCGGCCCAATAAATATTGGCTTCCTCGTCGAACCGGGCCTGGATTTCGAGAAATACCGTAACATTTTTACCATTCCGTGCTGCATTGATCAGTGCATTGATCACATTTGAATTTCGTGCTGCCCGGTAAAACGTCATTTTAATGGCCCTTACCTGCGGATCAATAGCAGCTTCACGAAGCAGATCCACAATATACTGGAAGGACTGGTAAGGATAATGCAACATGATATCCTGTTTCCTTATTACGCTCAGTATACTTACATTATGCGGCAACAGATTATGTTTGAGCGCTGGCATTTTTGGATAAAACAAGGTTTTAGGCCTGACTTTGGGAAACGACATAAAATCTTTGAAATTATGATAACGACCACCTCCCCTTAAAGTGTCAATTTCAGTAATTCCCAGGCGTTTTGTCAGCAGTATAAACAGATCTTCCGGAATACGCTTGTCATAAACAAAACGAACAGGTGTTCCTTTCTTACGTTTCTTGATGCTCTCGGTCATCAGTTCTACAAAGCTCTTCGACACATCATCATCAATATCCAATTCTGCATCACGCGAAAATTTGATGGTAAATGCTTCAAAACTATCATAACCAAAGGGTCTGAATATTTCTCCCAAACAAAAGCGGATCACATCATCCAGAAAAATGATATATTTCTTTTCTGTCTCGGAAGGCAACTGTACAAATCGTGAAATATCATCCGAAGGAACCATAATCAAGGCTGAGTTATCTTCCATCTCACCGCTTGTATCTTTCATTAAAACAACCAAGTAGATCGATCCGTCATGGATGGTATCGGGATTGACAAGTTTCTTCAACATGATAGGAAACAGGAACGGACGCACCTCACTATTAAAGAATTGCTGTACAAACACTCCCTGTTTTTTGTCAAGATTGGTTTCATCAAGAAATATGATGTTGTATTTGGTCATTTCTTCCCGAAGGGAATAAAATGTATCGGTAAATCTTTTTTCCTGTTGCTCAACTATGCTTAAAATTTCTTTAAACAATGAACGAGGATTGTAATCGAAATGATCATTTTTAACTTTCTCAACATCCATCAACCTTTTAATGCTGGCAACCCTTACCCTGAAAAACTCATCGCGGTTGTTGGAAAAAATTCCCAAAAACTTCAGTCTTTCAATAAGCGGATTTTTAGGGTCCATCGCCTCCTGCAACACCCTTTCGTTAAAATGGAGCCATGAAACTTCGCGGTTGATCAGGTTTTTGTCGTTGGGCATATTAGTTTACTTAAGCATTCGTGGAAAAATCACAAAGTTAACATGAAAGCTTGAATTGTTAATTTGTCCCCATTTATCACAATTAAAATTGATGCTTACCACACTCGAAGTAGGCAGGTTTTCGATGGTCGGACTCACAAAATCATTTACAAAATAAGTAAGTGTTGGATTGTGGCCGAAGATCATAACCGAGTTAATGTCATCCTGTAATCCAAACAATTCTGAATAAATTTCATCTGAGGAGGCATGGTATAAATTAGATTCTTGCTTGATTTCATTTTCAGGGTAGCCAATTCCCGTTGCAATGATCTTAGCGGTTTCAAATGCCCGAAGCGCAGAAGAGCTTAGCAACAGATCGGGTTTCACTTGTTTTTCTTTCAGGAATTTGACGATGCGTTTTGTTTTTTTTATACCTACCGGGAGAAGCGGCCGGTCATGATCAGATAATGAGGGGTTTTCCCAGGATGATTTTGCGTGACGTACAATAAGGAGTGTTTTCATTTAGACAATGTAGTTTACACAAAACTAAAGTTTATTTATTAATAAAAATTCAGGAAATAATTTATAATTCTTTGTAATTGGCGTATGCCGAATGATTATCCAATGTGAGCTTTATCCTCTCATTCCATTCTCTTTGCTTCTTCCTATTGGTGCTGTGGTTGGTCTCGGCATCGTATCTATCCTGCATGGCGTCATACTCATCACGGAGCTTATACAGTAACTTTTTCAAAGTCCTTTCATTGAGGCTGCCGCTTTTTCGTAAAAAGAGGATGTTTTTGTATAAAATACGTCCGTATAACTCACAGATGTCGAAATGCAATTGTTCATGTTTTAAAACTTCACCAATCCTGTAATCTTTATGATACCATGATTCGTTACAGTAAAAACGCACATAAACATTTACGGTGATTTCATTGCCATTGATAATACCATCGTACCCAAACCCACAGGTAGAGGCGGCAACAGCAAAATCGATACTCGGATTTTTCCTGGCTTGAAAATCTGTCCAGGTTAACTTAAGATCAGGAGCCCAGTTGATTGCAGGGCCATCTGGTGTAGAATTACAGCCTGGTTTTAATGGTTGAGAAAAAGAGCTAAATAAGAGTAAGACTGGAATTAGTATTGCGAGTTTTTTCATTTATACACTTTTAACTAATCAACGCAGTAAATGCGAAAATTATTTTTCAAGTGTTTGTTAAGGTTCTATATATTACTTTTCCAGTATGGGTAAATCTAAAATTCTCAAAAGAAGAGTTTAAGTTTAGTAACCAAATAAAGGAAAACCTCCCATCATTTCGTTAACCCGCTGACGCACAGAAGAAATAACAGATTCATTTTCAAAATCGCTGATTACCTCATCAATAAAACCAACGATAGGTTCCATGTGTTCTTCCTTCAATCCGCGTGTTGTAATTGCTGGAGTTCCAACCCTCAAACCGCTGGTTTGGAACGGCGACCGGCTATCGAAAGGAACCATGTTTTTATTGATGGTAATATCAGCAAGTTCAAGTATGTTTTCAACTTTGCGGCCTGTAATATCAGGGAATTTGCTTCTGAGGTCGATCAGCATTAAATGGTTATCTGTCCCATCTGAAATCACTTTATACCCGCGGTTAACAAAAGCTTTTGCCATCACTTCGGCATTCTTTTTAACCTGGAGGATATATTCAAAATAGCTGTCGGTTAATGCTTCTCCAAAAGCAACTGCTTTTGATGCAATCACATGTTCCAGTGGGCCACCCTGAATTCCGGGAAATACAGCAGAATTGAACACCGCCGACATCATCTTGGTGGCGCCCTTCAGTGTTGTCAATTCCCAGGGGTTCTCAAAATCTTCACCCATTAATATCAATCCGCCACGAGGGCCGCGCAAAGTTTTATGTGTAGTAGTTGTTACAACATGACAATGTTCGATTGGATCGTTCAGGATGCCTTTGGCAATCAGTCCTGCAGGATGTGTAATATCAGCCATCAGAATAGCACCGATTTCATCAGCCAGTGTACGCATTCGTTCGTAATCCCAATCGCGAGAATAGGCCGATGCCCCGGCAATGATCATTTTTGGCTTTTCTTTCAGGGCTAATTCTTCCATTTCATCGTAGTCGATGGTGCCGGTTTCTTCTTTAACCTTGTATGCAATTGGTTTATATAAAATACCCGATGAGTTCACGAACGACCCATGCGAAAGATGCCCGCCATGCGAAAGGTCGAGGCCCATAAAAGTATCGCCGGGTTTAAGGCATGCCAGGAAAACAGCCATATTGGCCTGGGCACCCGAATGGGGCTGAACGTTGGCATATACCGCATCAAACAGCTCACAGGCACGGTCAATGGCCAACTGCTCGGTTCCGTCCACATTCTGGCAACCTCCGTAATATCTTTTACCCGGATAACCTTCGGCATATTTATTCGTCATTACCGATCCCATGGCCTCCAAAACCTGATCGCTCACAAAGTTTTCTGAAGCAATCAGTTCAATACCATTCATCTGGCGGTTTTTTTCTTGTTTAATCAGGTCGAATACTTTTTGGTCTCTTTCCATGCTGTAATATATTTTTTTCGCTAATTTCCGTCAAAATTATTAATATTTCAGGATTAAGAGACTGTTTGGATTTTGTTTTTAGAATTTATTATGATGTATTTTTTGTCAGATCGAGGCATTTTTGAGACGCATAGCCATAGCTACGGGTCGAAATAATAACGATGAGATGGCTAAAAAGACACATAAGAAAACTGAAAGATTAATTCCAAACAGTCTCTAATAATGAAAATAAAACAAACCAATTTAAGTTATCATTGCTATGTTTGCAACCAATAGGTAAATAAGTCGGTCAGTATCTTTTAAAGAGGGCGTGCTGATGCTTATTTTAAGGTTTAGAGAACAGGGGAAATAATGGTAAAATTTGAAAGGTTTACATTGGGTAACGGGCTTACGGTGATTGTTCATCGCGACAGGACTACGCCAATGGTTGCCATGAATATCATTTACAAAGTCGGTTCAAGGGATGAACATCCTGATAAAACAGGCTTTGCACATCTGTTTGAACATTTGATGTTTGGTGGTTCTATTAACATACCCAAATACGATGAGCCATTGCAGCAGGCCGGTGGTGAAAACAATGCCTTCACCAATAACGATTTTACCAATTATTATCTTACCATTCCCAAAAATAACCTCGAAACCGCATTCTGGCTTGAATCGGACCGGATGCTTTCGTTGGCATTTACCACAAAAAGCCTGGAAGTTCAACGTCAGGTGGTGATTGAGGAATTTAAACAAAATTACCTCAATCAACCTTATGGTGACGTTTATTTGCTGCTCAAACCCATGGCTTATCAAAAACATCCTTATCGCTGGAACACCATCGGAAAGGACATCAGCCATATTGAAAACGCTACAATGGAAGACGTGAAGGCATTTTATGCAAAATATTACAATCCCAATAATGCCATTTTATCAGTTGCCGGTGACGTGGCAGTTGATCAGATAAGAACATTAGCGGAAAAATGGTTTGACAACATAAGCGCAGCAAATGGTGCGGAAAGAAATTACCCGACAGAACCTGAACAAACCGTAATAAATGAACAGGTCGTCGAACGACCTGTCCCGCAAAATGCCATATATATGTGCTGGAAAATGCCGGCAAGGACCGACCAGGGTTTTTATACCACCGACCTGATTTCGGATGTGTTGTCGAATGGTAATTCCTCGCGCATGTTTCAGAACCTGGTGAAAGGGAAAAAATTATTCTCCGAAATCAATGCCTTTGTTACGGGTGATTTGGATCCCGGTCTTTTTATTGTATCCGGAAAGATGATCAATGGGGCTGGCAAACAAGAAGCAGAAGATGCTATTTACGGAGAACTTAACAAGTTAACGGATCAGTCTGTTAGCGATCAGGAGTTAGATAAAGTCAAAAATAAAATTGAGGCAAATCTTGTTTTCTCAAGGTTATCAGTACTTAGTAAAGCTATGCAACTGGCTTATTACGAAATGCTTGGCGATGCAAATAGCTGGAATGAAGAAATGAAAAAATACAGGGCTGTAACTAAAGCTCACATTATGGTTAAATCAGGTGAATTGTTTCAAAAAAAGAATCAAACCACTTTGTATTACAGGGCTATTAATAATTAACAGAAAATGGTTCAGGCATCAGCAGTAAATAGAATAATTAAGCCTTCGCACGGAAAACCTGTTCATCTGGCGATGAAGGAACCTGAGCTATCAGTATTGGATAATGGGATTGAAGCATATTGTATTGATGCCGGAGAGGAAGAAGTAAGTCGCATTGACATTATAATTAATGCAGGATCGGCTTACCAGGATAAAAAATTGGTTGCAACAAGCACAGGTAAATTACTGAAAGAAGGCACAAAAAATTTAAGTAGTATTGACATTGCTGAGAAAATTGATAAACGAGGGGCTTATCTTGACATCGGTGTTACAAAAGATTCATCTGTAATCACGCTGTATTCATTGAATAAACACCTATCCGAATTGCTTCCTTTGATAGGGGAAATGCTTGCCACAGCTGAGTTTCCCGATGAAGAGCTAAACATTCATATTGAAAGACAACGCCAGGAATTTTTAACCAACAACGAAAAAGTCAGGTACAGGGCAATGCTCGAATTCAACAGCATGGTTTTTGGCAAAAATTCGGCATACGGACAGCAACTTCAAGTAGAGGATTTTAGCAAGCTGCAAAAGCCCGATGTTGTTGAATTTTATAAGAGCAGGTATATCCCTCAAAATGCATACGCAATTGTCAGTGGTAAATTAAATGAGGAGATCATCTTATTAATGAATAAGTATATCGGGAATGGTTGGGCAGGCCATCAATCGAGTATAAAGGACCCTGCATTTACTTTGCATACAACCCCCGAAAAAAGAGCATTCAAAAAAGAAGGCGCATTGCAATCTGCCATAAGAGTTGGCCGGCCTATTATCAGCAAAACACATCCCGACTATAATACTTTTGTTTTGTTGAACACTATACTTGGGGGCTATTTCGGATCGCGATTGATGTCGAATCTGAGGGAGGACAAAGGCTATACCTACGGAGTCAGTTCGTTTGTTGCCAATTTCATCAAAGCCGGTTATTTCAGCATTTCTACCGAGGTCAACGCAGATCATACTGCAGCTGCGCTAAACGAAATTTGCTATGAATTGGAAAAACTCAGAGAGCAAAAAGTTGGACAGGAAGAACTTCAACTGGTAAAAAATTACATTTACGGCACCTTCTTACGAAATTTTGACGGCCCTTTTGCGTTAGCTGAAAGGTACAGGTCGGTAAAAGACTTTGGCCTGAGTTTTGATTTTTACAGGAACAGCCTGGATGAAATGCTGGAAACTAATGCCGACCAGTTGATTGAAACTGCCAGAAAATACCTCAATCCGGATGATATGATGCAACTGGTTGTAGGTAACATTGACTAATTAGTGTTTGTCCATAATGTCCGATTTCTTCGTTATACTCGTCTTTAAAACAGTCATTTACAAAAGTAAACTCTTTTATTTTAAAGACTTCACAAGTCTCGAACCCGAACATCCTGAACCAAACACTAACTTTATGGTTGGTCACTAGTTAACAGACAGTTTTAAGTTGACTGTCAAACTCCAAAATGAAACTGTTTTTTCAAATACTGATCGTAATAATCGCTGCATTAAAGCTTCATTCACAGGAGCCTGTAGCTTTTAATTGTATCGAAGTAGAAGATGACGGTGATGTTGTTCTTCGTTGGATTCCCCAGGGCACAGGTATTTTGTATCACACAGTTTATTATTCTGCCAACGGTACCACATTCGATAGTATTGATTTTACGCCCGCAGTTTCTTTTTTATATACGCACATTGGTGCTGATGCAGGCCTTGGATCGAGGTGGTATTATTTAAAAACTGTTTACAACGATGATTTTGCATTGTCGGATACGCTGCAAACAATTTATCTGCAGGTTGACAACAACGACCCGGATTTCAACCAGGCCGACCTTTACTGGAATGCAATTCACGATCCTTTTCCTGATGGCTATTCACAGTGGTATAAAATACTACGTGAATATCCAATAGGCAACTGGACCTTACATGATTCTGTATTTATTTCCGAAACTACATTTTCGGAACCCGTTATCGTTTGCTACGATTCGATAACATACCGTATCATTATCGAGAACAGCATAGGATGTAGTTCAATATCCAATTTACGTGGTGCCATTTTCAGGGATGTTAATTATCCGATTAAACCTTTTTTCGATTCAGTTAGCATCAACCAGGATGAATACCCGGTATTGGGATGGACATCCTCTGAAAGCACTGATGTTACAGGCTACATCGTTTACCGTTTTGAAAACGACAATTGGTTGGAGATCGATAGAATTGACGGCAGGGATTCGACCTTTTATATTGATTCTGTCTCAAATCCCTGCACCGAATCGTTTTCGTATGCTATTGCTGCCCTTGATAGTTGTGCCAACAAAAGCCCCGGAACATTTCAAACACCGCTAAACACAATTCTTCAAAGTGATGTAATATATAATGTTTGTTCCGCAACTAATGCAGTAACATGGTCAGCTTATGATAATGCTACACCGGATTTGGAAGTCTACAAAATCTTTTGCAGTATCGATAGTGGCCCTTTTGAACTAGCCGGTCAAAGCAATCCAGGTGATACAGTTTTTATTCATGAGAATATTGAACCGGGTTTTACATACACCTACTACATCCAGGCAGTTTTTGGGGCAGGCAGCTCTTCATCCTGCAAAAAAACCATTACAGCCGGTGCGTATCAAAAACCGGCTTTCATCTATTTTGCTAACGCAGATGTGTTGCCATCAAACAATATTGAACTGACAATAGATGCAGATACGAGTGCTGATTCATTTACACTGAATATTTTCAGGAAGGAACCGCAATCCACATTGTTTTGGAAAATTGATAGTTTGCGTAGTGATGAAATCAGTAGTATTCCGCTTGTTTTCACCGATGAAAATGCCGACCCAAATATCGGCACATACTACTACTATGTAGAAGTAATGGATAGCTGTGGAAAAAATGTTTTGACCTCTAACGAGAACAAAACCATTTATTTAATTGCCGAAAATTCGGATAGCGATAATAACTATTTACAATGGAATGCCTTTGAAGGATGGGATGCCGGTGTTGAAAAATATTACATTTTCAGAATGATTGATGGGGTTGAACCAACAAACCCAATTGACTCGGTCGGTGCATCAACATTGGAATATACCGATGATGTTTCAGCAATTGACAATGTTGCCGGCCAACTTATTTACTGGGTGCAGGCATTGGAAAAAGATGGCAACCAATTTGGATTTAAAGCTCAAGCTAATTCAAACAGAACTGCGGTAGCTGTAGCATCAGAAATGTTCCTGCCAAATGCTTTCCGTCCCGGTGGTTATACACCAGAATTCAAGCCAATCTACCGCTTTTTCAGCGGCGATAATTACCTTTTTCAAATTTATAATCGCTGGGGCCAGATGATCTTTGAAACCAACAAGCCTGAGCAGGGATGGGATGGTAAATATAAGGCAAATGTTGTTCCGCAAGGCGTATATGTTTACAAACTGGTTTATCAGAATCCTGACCGGAATTCGGTTGTAAAAACAGGTACAGTCTCAGTAATTTATTAAAGGATGTTAAAAAGAAATCATAGCTGCTGACAGAGCCTCTTCTATTCCATTTAAATTGATATTTTTGCACAATTTTTAAAACCAGCAGGCATGGCTTTCGATAGTGATAAATTTGTTGGCGAAGGATTGACATACGATGATGTCCTCCTTATTCCCGGTCACAGTACCGTGATGCCACGCGACACAGATCTTTTGACGCAATTCACCCGGAATATTCAGTTAAAAATTCCAATTGTTTCAGCGGCTATGGATACCGTTACCGAGTCGAAAATGGCCATTGCCATGGCACAGGAAGGTGGCATTGGTGTGATGCACAAAAATATGAGCATCGAACAGCAAGCCACGGAGGTAAGAAAAGTTAAAAGGGCTGAAAATGGAATGATACTCGATCCAATCACCCTGCATAAAGATGCTGTAGTTCAGGATGCATTGAACATCATGGAAGAAAACAGTATCGGAGGCATTCCGGTTATTGATAAAGCCGGAAAGCTGGTCGGCATTGTTACCAACCGTGACCTGCGTTTTGAACGAAATATTAACAAGCCGATAGCTCAGGCCATGACCAGCGATAACCTGATCACTACTACAGAGTTTACTGATTTTGAACAAGCTGGCGATATACTTCAGAAACACAGAATTGAAAAACTGCCAGTGGTGGATGAGGATTATCATCTTGTAGGCTTAATCACCTATAAAGACATCATAAAAATAAAAGCCCACCCCAACAGTTGTAAGGACAACCAGGGCAGGTTACGTGTAGCTGCAGCGGTTGGTATTAGTGGAGATACCCTGGACCGCGTTGCTGCACTTGTTGAAGTTAGCGTTGATGCTATTATAGTCGATACTGCTCACGGGCACTCGCAGGGTGTTCTCGACATGGCTAAATTGATCAAAAAGCACTATCCTAAAATTGAATTGATAATTGGAAATATTGCCACAGCCGAAGCGGCACTCGATCTGATCGCTGTCGGCGCCGATGCTATTAAAGTTGGAATAGGACCTGGCTCAATTTGTACAACCCGGGTAATTGCAGGAGTTGGTATGCCGCAATTAACAGCAGTTTATGAAGTTGCCCATGCCGTAAAAGGAACCGGTGTTCCGGTTATTGCCGACGGAGGCATCCGCTATACAGGCGATATTGTAAAAGCCATTGCCGCAGGAGCCGATTCAATTATGGCCGGTTCACTGTTTGCCGGTGTAGATGAATCTCCTGGTGAAACCATTATTTATGATGGAAGAAAATACAAAACATACCGCGGAATGGGATCTGTTGAAGCCATGAAACAGGGCTCAAAAGACCGTTATTTCCAGGATGCTGAAGATGATATTAAGAAGCTTGTTCCGGAAGGTATTGTTGGCCGGGTACCTTATAAAGGAACTTTAAGCGAAGTGGTTCTCCAGATGGTTGGCGGATTACGTGCAGGTATGGGATATACCGGTTCGCACAATATCGATGAACTGCAAAAAGCAAAATTCATAAAAATTACTGCTGCAGGCGTGGCAGAGGGGCACCCACACGATATTACAATAACAAGGGAAGCACCTAATTACAGTAGAAAACACTAAATATTAATTATTAAACCATAACATCAGATATGAAAAAGAAACAAATCATTATTAAAGGACTGTTATTCATTTTTGTCCTGGTAATTTTTGGTAATCATATTAAAGTTAATGCTCAAAATCCACCCGACAATAAAACATTGGTAACAATTGGTGATGAAGCAGTAACAGTTGGCGAGTTCATGCATATTTATAATAAAAACAATACCCAGTCGAGTATGCAGGAACCCAGTTCAATAGAGGAATACCTCGACTTATTTATCAATTTTAAATTGAAAGTGAAAGAAGCTGTTGACTTGCAATTGGATACCATCGGTGAATTTCAAAAGGAGCTGGCAGGTTACAGGGAACAGCTTGCTAAACCTTACTTCGTGGATGAAAGTGTAAATGAAGCCTTGTTAAAAGAAGCTTACGACCGCAAACTTTATGATGTACGTGCCAGCCATATTTTAATTATGGTAAACGAAAATGCCACTCCGGAAGACACCCTCGAAGCCTATAATGAAATTACCAGGATCAGGGAAGAAATTGTTGCCGGAAAAGATTTTGGTGAAGCGGCAATTGAATATACTGACGACCCATCTGCCCGCGACCGCGAAGAGATCCCCGGCAAACAACGTTATCGCAAGGGTAACAGGGGCGACCTGGGCTATTTTACTGTTTTCAACATGGTTTATCCTTTCGAGAATGCAGCTTACAAAACACCCGTTGGACAGGTGTCCCAGACAATTCGTACAAGGTTTGGCTACCACCTCGTAAAAGTTACCGATAAAAAAGATGCCCTTGGTGTTGCAGAAGTTGCCCATATATTTGTTAGCCTTAACCCGGCCACAACAACACCTGAGGATTCAGCAAGCAAACAGGAAAAAATTAACAATATTTCTCAAAAGATAAAGGAAGGAATGCCATTTGAAGATGCTGTTAAACAATATTCAGAGGATAAAGGTTCTGCCCGCAATGATGGTAAACTTTCACCTTTTACCTGTAACAGGGTTGTTCCTGAATTTGTAATAGCTGCTCAATCTTTGGAAGTAGGTGAAGTTTCTGATCCGGTTAAAACTTTATATGGTTACCACATCATTAAATTGATCAGTCGCGACACACCGGGAACTTTTGAGGAAGAATCGGAAAAACTAAAAGAACGTATTAAAAAAGATGACCGCTCCCATAAAAGTGAAGATGCAGTATTGCAGCGTATAAAAGCGGAGAATAAACTCAAGATATACGGTAAGGCGAAACTGGCTTTATTGGCCGAAATAGATACATCTTTATTAAACGCTGCCTTTAAAGCTGATACTTTTGCTACTTTTATAAAGCCGATTATGAAAATTGGAAAAGATAAATACAGCCAGTATGATTTTGCCCTGTATGTTGAGGAAAATCAACGGAAACAAACCGACATAGATAAGGACGTTTACCTGGAGAATTTATTTGCTGAATTTGTAAATAAAAATTGTCTGGCTTTTGAAGATAGGAATCTTGAAGAAAATTATCCTGAATTCAAAGCATTGATGCGCGAATATCATGATGGAATTTTACTCTTTAACCTGACCGATGAAAAAGTATGGACGAAAGCAGTAAAAGACACCACTGGTCTTGAAAATTATTTTAGCGAACATAACGACAAATATGTTTGGGATGATAGAGTAGATGCTACTATTTATCAAATCAGGAATGAAAACGATTTGGAGAAAGTAAGGGCTATAGTTAGCGAAAATGAAAGCGATGGCGACATTGCACGGATACTTGACGAAGATAGCATACAATCTGTTAAAATAATTCCTGGAAAATTTGAAAAAGGTGATAACCAATATATTGACAGAATAGAGTGGAAAGCAGGAAATCTTGAAGAGGCTTCATCAGATGTTGAGAAACTGGTAACCATCGTTAAAATAAAAGAGGTTTTACCTCCACAGCAAAAAGCATTTAATGAGGCGCGTGGTATTGCAACTGCTGATTACCAGGGCTTTCTTGAAGAGGCGTGGATTAAACAATTAAAGGAAAAATACCCCGTTGTAATCAACCAGGAGGTGCTTAAGCAAATATTGGCATCTGAATAGAAACAAGAAATATCTACCCTTGAAGAAGGTGGCTTTGAATTTCACCGAATGGGCGCTTTTATTATTAAACGAAAGAATTGGAATGGTGGCATTATTCCAGGCATCATTATCATGTTTTAACGAACGAGGAATATAACCACCATCAAAGAAGTGGTTTTCTAAATGAAATATAAACTGAACAGCTTAATCATTTTTGTTAGTCTGGCTTTACTTGTTGGCGGCTGTGACCCGGCGATCAATAACGAAAAAGGAACTGTTATTGCCAAAGTGCACAACAAATACCTTTACGAAAGTGATATTAAAGGGCTTGTTCCACGGGGAACTTCGTTGCACGACAGTATTGTGATGGTAAAAAACTTTTCCGACAACTGGATCAAAACCCGGCTGATGGTGGAACAGGCCAAAAAAAACCTCCCGGAACAACAGCTTGATTTTGACCAGCAGCTTGATGATTACCGAAATTCGCTAATTATTTACCGGTATGAAACAGAGTTGATTAACCAGATGCTGGATACTATTGTTAATGACGAGGAAATTGAAAAGTATTACAATGAACACCTCAGTGATTTTGAGTTAAAGGAAAATATTGTCAAGCTTCAGTATGTAATTGTCGATCAGGATAGCGAAGAAGAAACCCTTTTCAGGGAAATATTCAAATTACCCGACTCGCTAATGCTTGATTCGTTGGAAGCATCTGGTAAGTTATACGCCAGAAGTTATTTTCTGGATACGGCTTATTGGTTCAGATTTGATGATTTGTTGCAGACAATTCCAATTGAAACCTACAACCAGGAGTTATTTCTTAAGGGCCGAAGATTTATTGAATTATCCGATAACCAGTTCACTTATCTGCTTAATTTTGTTGATTTTAAAATTAAGGACGATGCCTCACCACTCGATTTTGAGCGTAATGATATAATCAGCATAATCATCAACAGGCGCAAAAGGGAACTTATAAAAAAGGTCAGAAAAGACCTATATGTAAAAGCAGTTGAGAATAAGGAATTTGAAGTTTATTACAATGATTAAAAAAAACATATACGCTGTTACAGTCTTTTATTCGATACCATTCATTTTGCTGAATCTGCTTTTTGGAATTGCTGCAGCGCAGGATGAGGAACAAGGGGAAGAACATATCATTGACCAGGTAGTTGCAGTAGTTGGTAAAAATATTGTGTTGGAGTCGGATATAGAAAACCAATATGCTCAATACAGGATGCAGGGTGGTGTAAGTGGAAGCGCTTCTGAAATCAGATGCAAATTGCTCGAAGATATCCTCTACCAAAAACTGATGGTTGCTCAGGCTGAATTTGATAGCGTAGTTGTTAATGAGGGCCAGGTGAACAGCGAAATGGATAGAAGGATATCAAGTTTCATCAACCAATTTGGGTCGCAGGAAAAAATGGAGAAATACTATGGTAGGAAAATGGTGGAGATCAAAGCCGAACTTTTTAGTATTATCGAAGAACAATTACTGGCACAACAGGTACAGCAAACCATAGTAAGTAATATTACCGTAACACCATCTGAAATAAAATCATTTTACCGGTCAATTCCTGAGGACAGTATTCCGCTCATCAAGACTGAATATGTAATTGCACAGATTGTTAAAAACCCTCCAATCAGCATTGAAGAAAAATTAAGGGTGAAGGAACAATTAATGGAATTACGGAAACGGATCCTCAAGGGAGAAAATTTTTCAACCATGGCCATATTGTATTCTGAAGATCCGGGGTCGGCAAAAAAAGGAGGCGAACTTGGATTTTACGGGCGTGGCCAACTTTACCCTGAGTTTGAAGGCGTAGCTTTTAAATTGAAGGAAGGGGAAGTTTCCAATATTGTTGAAACTGAAGCTGGTTACCACATTATTCAGATGATTGAACGAAAAGGGGATTTCGTCAATGTCCGTCACATCCTTTTATCGCCAAAAGTTTCGCCTGTCGATCTGCTAAAAGCCCGTAACCAGTTGGATAGCATTGCACAATTGATCCGCGACGACTCCATAACTTTTGATGAAGCTGTTAACCAGTTTTCAGATGCTGATGATAAAAACAGTGGTGGGCTTTTAGTTAATCCCTATTCAATGGGAACAACATTCGAACCCGAACAACTCGATCCACAGGTATCATTTACCATTGAAAAGATGACAGTTGGTGAAGTATCAAATCCGGTTCCTATGAAAACCGAAGATCATAAAGATGCTTACCGTATCTTATTATTAAAGGAAAAAACCCAACCTCATCGTGCTAACCTTCATGACGATTACTCCAGAATCCAGGAATGGGCACTGCAACAAAAGAAGATGGTAGCCATTGATGAATGGGTTGATGATAAAATAAAAGATACTTATGTCAGAATTATTGAGTCTTACCAATCTTGCCAGTTCGACCACGATTGGATTTTAAAAAAATAATTAAAAACCGACTTCACTTTTGCACATTTAAAATAGATGCCGGTAAAATTTAAAAAAATGAACTATCAATCAGACGTAGAGGCAATAAATGCCTTTGTTGAAAAATATACAGCGCTGAAAAGCGAAATCGGAAAAGTAATTGTTGGGCAGGATAAAATAGTGATGCAAACACTTTTATCCATTTTCAGCCAAGGACATGTTCTTTTGGTTGGCGTTCCGGGCCTGGCAAAAACACTGTTGGTAAACACAATTGGACAAGTACTTGGCCTGACCTATAGCCGCATCCAGTTTACCCCCGACCTGATGCCTTCCGATATTATCGGCACTGAAATACTTGATGAGACACGCCATTTTAAATTCATCAAAGGGCCGGTTTTTGCCAACATCGTACTTGCTGATGAGATAAATCGTACTCCGCCTAAAACACAATCGGCGCTTCTTGAAGCCATGCAGGAAAAATCGGTTACCGTTGCCGGTGAATCGTATAAGCTTGAAGAACCATTTTTCGTTCTGGCTACCCAAAACCCAATCGAACAGGAAGGAACATACCCTTTACCGGAAGCTCAACTCGACAGGTTCATGTTTAATTTAATCCTCGATTATCCCTCATTCGATGAAGAATTGGATGTGGTTAAACGGACTACTTCTCAAAATCCTGAAATGGTGAATAAGATTCTTGATGCTGAGGAGATCTTATATTTTCAGCAACTGTTGCGGAAAATTCCGGTTGCAGATAATGTAATGGATTTTGCGGTAAAACTTGTTTCAAGAACCCGCCCGGGAACCTCCTCGGCCCACGAATGGGCTGATAAATACCTGAACTGGGGTGCAGGGCCCAGGGCATCGCAATACCTGATCATCGGTGCTAAAACCCACGCTGCCATCATGGGAAAATATTCACCGGATATTGAAGACGTCAGGGCTGTTGCACTGCCTATACTGCGCCACCGGATTGTTAGAAATTACAAAGCCGAAGCCGAAAGGGTTGATACGGATGTTATCATTAAAAAATTTATGGAAATATAATTTTTTGTTTACTGAAAGATGATTAATCCTGGTATAATTTCTTTATCTGATAAATTGTCTTATTTTTATAAAATAATAAGCCAATGAATATGTCGGAAAATGATTTTGATGCCATTCGTCCTTACCATCAACACGAGATTCCTGCAGCCTTAAAAAGAATAGCAAGCGACCCGCTTTTTCAGCAACTAATGAGTTACCTGTTTCCTGTGGAAAAGCACGAAGAGTTGACAAAAATGTTATTGAAGGCAAAAAGTACTGATGAATATCAAAAGGCATTTATGTTTCCGGTTATACGGTCGATTGTAGATAAAACTGCAGAGGAACTTACACTTTCCGGGATGGAATATATTTCGGATCAAAGTTCAAATGTTTTCATCGCAAATCATCGTGATATTATTTTAGACTCAGCAATATTGGGTTTATTATTGCTTGAGCATGATTTCAAGACCTGTGAAATTGCCTGGGGAGATAACCTGATAATATCAAAATTTATTGAAGATATCGGTAAATCGAATCGTATGATCACTGTATTCAGAGAAGGAACGCCTAAAGAGATTTTTAAGAATTCACAAAGGCTCTCCAAATACATCAGGCAGTCAGTGACAAAAAGAAATCAGTCGGTTTGGATAGCGCAACGAAAAGGACGGGCCAAGGACGGTATTGATTTAACTGATGTGGGTGTTTTAAAAATGCTCAGCCTGTCAGGCGATGCAGATATCATTCAATCAATCCGTGAATTGAACATTACACCGCTTACCATTTCTTACGAATGGGAACCCTGCGATGGAATGAAAGTAAGGGAACTCTATTTGTCTGAATATCACGCATATATTAAAGATGAACACGAAGACCTGAGAAGTATTATTGGTGGTGTTGTTTCTAACAAAGGACGAATTCATATTAATATCGGTCAAAAACTTAATAAATTACTGGATAAAGTAGATCGTAGCTTGCGGAAAAATGAAATCCTTCAGGAAATCGCCAACCTGATTGATAAACAAATCCATCGGAACTATAAGTTGTGGCCATCAAACTATTATGCTTACGACTTACTGGCCAACCAACAGCAATTCGCTGATAAATACGATGAGGAAACAAAAAAAATATTTGCTAAACGCCTTGATTATACGCAGGAAATAATAAATGGCGATCGGGATAAAATAAGACAGCTTTTTATAAATATCTATGCTAACCCGGTTGTAAACCAGATGGTATCAAATCAGGTCTAAGTCAACCATAAAACAGGAGTTGATTAACAAAATGATTAGTTATACCACTGTTATTTCATTTTTTTCTTTCATTTAGTTTTTCCAATCATTATTGTACTTTTGCAGCTTATAATTACTAGGCAGATCAATTGTTTGCATAATGGTTAATATTTCTAAGGAACGGCTACTTTTTTCTGATTATTTCAATATCTTATTCGAAAACAGCAATATCTCAGTTGATACAGCTACCATTGTTAATGTTGGTAGTTGCTTCAATTTTTTGAAGGGTTTCCTGGAAAACAAAGTTATCTATGGGGTAAATACGGGTTTGGGGCCTATGGCGCAATACCGTGTTGAAACTGATGATCAGCAAAAGCTTCAGTACAACCTGATCAGAAGCCATGCTGCTGGGAGCGGAAATGCCCTTACACCATTGTATGTTAAAGCCTCTATGATCAGCCGTTTAAAAAGCCTGGCTCTGGGCTATTCAGGCATTCATCCTGATGTAATAGAATTATTAGTTACCTTAATTAATGCTAACGTCATGCCCTATATTCCTGAGCATGGTGGTGTTGGAGCCAGTGGCGATTTGGTTCAGCTTTCGCACATTGCCCTTGTTTTAATTGGTGAGGGTAAAGTTTATTACAATAACAAATGGCAGGAAACCATAAAAGTGTTTGACGAGCTGAATATCAAGCCTTTAAAAATCCACCTTCGGGAGGGCTTGGGTATGATTAATGGTACTTCAGTTATGTCAGGAATTGGTATCGTTAATACTATCAGGGCCAAGCAATTGATCAACTGGTCGGTGATGGCTTCTTCTTTAATTAACGAAATTGTAAAGTCATTCGACGACCACTTTTCCAAAGAGTTAAATTCTACAAAAAAGCATAATGGTCAGCAGATTATTGCTGATGCCATGCGCCTGACCCTGGCCGACAGCAAATTGATCGAAAAACGCACCGACCATCTTTATAATGGTAAGATCGAGGAAAAAATCTTTAAACAAAAAATACAGGAATATTACTCATTGCGTTGTGTGCCCCAGGTATTAGGCCCGGTTTGTGACACTATCCGTGGCGCCGAAGAAGTGTTGGTTAATGAGGTTAATTCTGTTAATGATAACCCCGTAATCGACATGAACAGTAAAACCGTTTATCATGGTGGAAATTTTCATGGTGATTATGTTTCGTTTGAAATGGACAAACTGAAGATCGCCATCACAAAAATGTCAATGCTGGCTGAAAGGCAAATCAACTTTTTGATGAACCACAAACTGAATGAGATCCTGCCGCCATTTGTGAACCTCGGTGTTCTGGGTCTGAACCTTGGCCTTCAGGGAACACAATTTACTGCGGTTTCAACCGTAGCTGAAAATCAAACATTGTCCAACCCGATGTATATCCACAGCATCCCCAATAACAACGATAACCAGGATATCGTCAGCATGGGTACCAACGCTGCATTAATGACCAAAAAGGTGATTGAAAACACATTTGAAGTTTTGGCCGTAGAATTCCTGGCCATTATCCAGGCCGTTGATTACCTGAAGATTCAGGACAAATTAGCTACTTCTACTCGAAACAGTTATAACAGTTTAAGAAAAGTCGTTCCTGTTTTTGTTGATGATTCACCAAAATACGATGACCTTAAAAAGATAAAGGATTTCTTACTTGCCAACGATCCAAAAATTGTAAAAGAATAATATGAAATACGCACTGGTAACTGGTGGTTCAGGAGGTATCGGACAAGCCATTTGTATTAAATTAGCCGGCATGGGATACCATGTATTGGTGCACTATAATTCGGGAAAAGTAGCTGCAGAAAAAGTTGTCAGTATTATTGAGGAATCAAACGGATCAGCCGAAACAATTCAATTTGATGTAACCGGTTTTGAGAATGTACAATTGGCTCTCTCAAATTGGAAGAAGAATAACAATGATGTTCATATCTCAGTACTCGTCAACAATGCCGGTATGTCTAAAGATAATTTGATGATTTGGATGAAGCAGGAAGAATGGTCGAAAGTGATTGACACCAACCTCAATAGTTTCTTTTATGTTACATCGCAATTATTGCAGGATATGATTATCAACAAGTTTGGCCGAATTATTAATGTGGTTTCATTATCAGGGTTGAAAGGACTACCCGGCCAAACCAATTATTCAGCTGCCAAAGCAGGCGTTATTGGTGCTACCAAGGCGTTGGCCCAGGAGGTAGGCAAGAAAAAAGTAACTGTTAATGCAGTTGCTCCCGGGTATATCAGAACCGAAATGATCAAAGAACTGGACGAAAAAGAACTGAAAAAACTGATTCCCGTTAACCGTTTTGGAACTCCTGAAGAAGTTGCTGAGGCAGTGGGCTTCCTGGCCTCAGAAGGATCATCATATATTACCGGTGAGGTGATTAATATCAACGGTGGTTTATATACCTAACACGGATAAACCGAAAAAACAAACCCCAAAAATCAAAATCCAAATAGTTTCTCCCAAAGGGACGCCTTTGGCAGATTATTGCAATTTAGGATTTTTCTGCCTATAAAAACACGAATATCAAACTAAGATACAAAGTACATCCACCAGCTCAATTTTTATTCAGATGTTATCTCGATTTTCGTTGCCTGCCAGTTAACTTTTCCAAGCGATAATTTCTTAATATTGCCAGTGAAAACAAATGCCTAAAAATTAAAAACTGATTTATGCATAGGGTTGTTATCACCGGAATGGGGGTTTATTCTACGATCGGTAAAAATCTGGATGAAGTAAAGGAATCGTTGTATCGTGGCAAATCGGGAATAGTTATTGATCCTGAACGGCAGGAATTGGGTTTTAGATCCGCCCTGACAGGCTTTATTGAAAGACCAAATATGAAAGGTGTTTTGCCACGGAGAATGCGTGTAGGCTTACCTGAACAGGGAGAGTATGCTTACTTTGCAACTATTGAAGCTTTAAAAAATGCCAATATTGATGAGGACTTCCTGGCGAATAATGATGTAGGAATATTATATGGCAACGACAGCTCAGCAATACCGGTAATTGAGGCTGCAGATTTGATGCGTGAGAAAAAAGATACCATGCTTTTGGGGTCAGGCTCCATCTTCCAATCCATGAACTCAACCATTAGCATGAATCTTTCGGTTATATTAAAACTTAAAGGCATTAATCTTACCATCAGCGGGGCCTGTGCAAGCGGTTCTCACGCTATTGGGTTGGGCTCCCTGCTAATCAAACAGGGTTTGCAAAAAGTTATTGTGTGTGGTGGCGCTCAGGAGGTTAATGCACTTTCAACCGGTAGCTTTGACGCTCTTGCAGCCTTTTCTGTACGCATGGATGAACCAACCAAAGCTTCCAGACCATTCGACCGCGACAGGGATGGGCTTGTGCCCAGTGGCGGTGGTGCAACGGTTATCATCGAAAGCTATGAATCAGCAATTAAAAGGGGTGCTCCCATTCTTGGTGAAATCCTTGGGTATGGTTTTAGTTCCAATGGAGAGCACATCTCTGTTCCTAATGTGGAAGGCCCGGTAAAATCGTTGGAAATGGCTTTAAAGGAAGCAAATTTAAAATCTACTGATATTGATTACCTGAATGCGCACGCTACTTCAACACCTGTTGGCGACACCAACGAAGCCCAGGCAATCTTCCAGGTATTTAACCAGGGGCGAGTTCCGATAAGCTCAACAAAATCAATGACAGGCCACGAAATGTGGATGGGTGGCGCCAGCGAAGTAATTTATTCGTTGCTGATGGCACATAACGATTTTATTGCACCCAACATCAATTTTGAAAACCCTGATGAACATTCAGCAAAACTGAACATTATTTCAAAAACCACCGAACATAAAATTGACACTTTTCTTTCTAATTCATTTGGCTTTGGCGGAACCAATTCATCTCTGATTGTCAAAAAACTTTAAACCCGCTAAGTCGACCTGGACTTAGCGGATTGAAATTATAAAAGATCATTTTTAATTCAACCCTTCCCTTCTTCAAACGTCCACGTTTGAAGAATAATTGAAAGCTCTTACTGGAAATTTACAGAACAAACTCCACTTCCTTAAAATCAAACAACTGTATTTTACCATTCTCCAACCTTAATTTCAGCCTGCCATATTCGCCAATACCTTCCAGCGTTGCTTTAAATTCATTTTTCCCTTCACGGAAGTTACCCTGTTTTTTGTACAGGTAAAGATTTTCAAGGTATAATTTATTCAGTTTTTCCAGGTAGTTTTTTGAGCCAAGCCTTGAATAAATTGTATTGATTTCGATCAAGAGTTTCGATAATACATCTTCCACCGAAACCGATGCTCCGGTATAATGGATCAACGAAATGGGGTTAGGTGCATCCGAACGAAATGTTTCCTGGTTTACATTCAGGCCAATGCCAATAACAGAATAGTCGATTTCATTTCCTTTTAGAATATTTTGTATTAAAATCCCCGCAACTTTGTCATATGCGATGTAAATATCATTGGGCCATTTTATCTTTACTGCTTCATCAGGAACAAATTTGGTAATGAGCGTACGAATGGCTAACGAAATCATTTGCGTCAGGATAAATTGTTCAGCGGGATCAATCACTGAAGGCTTTAATACTAAGCTAAAAGTCAGGTTCTTTCCTTTCTCGCTTTCCCACAGGTTATTACTATGGCCTTTCCCTTCGGTTTGTTCATCGGCCCATACTACCAGCCCTTCATCAGGAGGTGAATTGTTAATCAATTCCAACGCTAACTTGTTGGTTGAATCGATGCTTTCGAAGTGTTTTATCCTGTAATTCATATTTTAATTCAATAAAAATATAAAAACATATAAAAATACGGAATAGCCAGACATTATAACTTAGGCAACATACTGTATTTTCTTTACTTTTGCGGTTCATCCGAAAAATTCAATTTGAATTAAAAAGTATGGGTAAAACGGTTCCCAAAGATGACACACTACAAATTGTAGAGCAGGTAGTTGCAGGCATGCAGGATAAAAAGGCCAAACATATTATCAGCCTCGATTTATCGGAAATTCCAAACGCTGTAACACGTTTTTTCGTGATCTGCCACGCACCTTCAAAAACCCAGGTAAATGCAATTTATGATAGCATTCTGGAATTTGTACGTAAACAATGTGGTGTTAAACCTTTCAATAGAGAAGGTTATGAAAATTCGGAATGGATTTTGATAGACTATGTTGACGTTGTGGTCCATATCTTCCTCGAAGATATCAGAAGTTTCTATCACTTAGAGGATTTATGGGCCGATACAAAGTTGGAAACATATACAAGTGACGATTAAGATCGAAACTTTATTAACGATTGGACAGAATGACAGAAGATAACAAAAATAAAAACCAGAATAAGCCCGAAAACAAGGAGTCGAAAAATCCTTTCAGTAATTTCATGGGGAAAGGTGACGGAAAAAAGCCAAAAATTAATTTTTATTGGATTTATGGGTTGCTTGCCGTTGTATTTATCGGCATTCAATTTTTAAACTGGGGCGATGGAGCAAAACAAACCGACTGGAGAGAACTGAAAGACATGCTCGAAGCAGGTGATGTAGATAAAATCGTGCTTGTCAATAAGGATTATGCAGAGATATTCATCAGAGCTGAAAAACTGAATGATGAAAAATACAAGGATGTTAAAAACGAATCTACATTCGGTAAATCCAGCCCTCAGTTTTATTATAACGTGGCTTCTCCCGAGAAGTTTATCGAGCAAGTAGAATCTGCACAGCAAGGTGCTATTAGTCAAGTTTATGTTGAAACAGACACCAGAAAGAACTGGGGTGGTGAAATCCTGAGCTGGATATTTCCCATTGCCTTGCTAGTTGGAATATGGTTCTTTTTTATGCGAATGATGAGCAAGGGCGGCGGTGGAGCAGGTGGTCAGATATTTAACATTGGCAAATCCAAGGCCCAGGTTTATGATAAAAACACCAGTGTAAATATTTCTTTCAAGGATGTTGCCGGCTTAGAAGAAGCGAAGGTTGAAATTAAGGAAATTGTTGATTTCCTAAAAACACCTGAAAAATACACCAGGCTTGGTGGTAAAATTCCAAGAGGTGTGTTATTGGTTGGCCCTCCCGGAACAGGTAAAACACTGCTGGCAAAATCTGTTGCAGGCGAGGCGCATGTGCCTTTTTATTCTATCTCAGGTTCTGATTTTGTTGAGATGTTTGTGGGTGTTGGCGCATCGAGGGTGCGCGATTTATTTAAGCAAGCCAAAGAAAAAGCACCGAGTATTATTTTTATCGATGAGATAGATGCAATTGGCCGTGCTCGTGGAAAAAACCCGGTTACAGGTGCAAATGATGAAAGAGAAAACACACTGAACCAGCTCCTTACCGAGATGGATGGCTTTACACCAAATTCAGGAGTAATTATTTTAGCAGCAACAAACAGGGCAGATATCCTTGACAAAGCCCTGATGCGTGCCGGAAGGTTCGACCGCCAAATACATGTTGAATTGCCTGACCTTGAAGAGCGTAAAGCGATTTTCCTTGTGCACGTGAGGCCGCTTAAACTTGCCAAAAATGTGAATATTGAGTTTCTGGCAAAACAAACCCCTGGATTTTCAGGTGCTGATATTGCAAATGTGTGTAATGAGTCGGCATTGATCGCTGCACGTGCCGATCATCAATCCATAACTAAAAAGGATTTTATGGATGCCGTCGACAGGATTATTGGCGGGCTTGAAAAGAAAAATAAGGTGGTAACACCAAAAGAGAAAAAAGTAGTCGCTTTTCATGAAGCCGGACATGCCTCCATTAGCTGGTTACTTGAGCATGCGCATCCTCTGGTGAAAGTTACCATCGTTCCCCGTGGGAAATCACTTGGGGCTGCCTGGTATTTGCCCGAAGAACGGCAATTGACGAGTGTTGATCAGATGATTGATGAAATGACGGCTACATTAGGTGGCAGAGCTGCCGAGCAAGTTGTATTTGGGCAGGTTTCAACCGGGGCGCTCAATGACCTCGAACGCGTGACCAAACAGGCATTTGCCATGGTTGCATATTACGGTTTTAGCAATGAAATAGGCAATATCAGTTTCTATGACTCTTCCGGTCAGCAAGATTATGCTTTTAACAAACCGTTTAGTGAAAAAACCAATGAGGTAATTGATAAGGAAGTAAGGTTATTGGTAGAAAAATGTTACAATAAAGCTATAGATATCCTGACCGAAAATAAGGAAGGCCTTAATAAACTGGCCAATAAATTATTGGACAAAGAAGTAATTTTTAGCGATGACCTTGAAGCGATTTTTGGGAAAAGGCCATGGGGTGATTCTCCCGCCCTTGTTAAATCAACTGATTTAGATGAAGAAGAAAATGCCCACAAAGACGTAGCAGTTACAGCAGAAGAGAAACCAAAACCTGATACGGACTCATCTACCGTAAATGGTGATAAAAAAACAAACAAAAAAGATGAGCCGGATCCAAAAATAAAAAAGGGGAAAACTAAAACAAGCAAATAAAAACAGCATTTTAACGATTAAATGGAGGAAAGTACAACAAAGGAAAAGATCCTGAAAAAAGTTCGTAGTGCATTGATCAGCAATACGGAGAACCCATTCAAGGACGTTGATTTCAACAGCCCCATTTATCATGAAATATCAGAAACTCCTGAAATTCAGTTTGCACTGCAACTGAAAGAAACCGGAGGCACCTTTGTTTATTGCGAAAATGAAAAAGCAATTTCTGAGAACATCAGGATATTGATGAAGCAAAAGGCCTGGGGGGATATTTTCACATTTGACGAACGTATTTACGGACTTCTAACGCAGGAAGGCATTGCCGTAGAAAAAGATCCTGACAAGTTTAAATCCTTGAAAGTTGGAATAACACGTTGTGAATATTTAATTGCACGTTTTGGTAGCATTATGGTTTCTTCAGGCCTGTTATCCGGCAGGAGGATATTTTCATTTCCTGAAATTCATATTGTTATCGCCGCTGCATCACAGGTTGTTACTGAAATAAAAGATGCTTTACGTGGTATGCAGAAAAGATATACCTCAGATCTTCCCTCGCAAATATCAATTATCAGTGGGCCAAGCAGAACAGCCGATATTGAAAAAACACTGGTCATGGGAGCACACGGGCCAAAAGAACTTTATGTATTTTTTGTTGATGACCTCTGATTTTCTCCCAGGCAGATTTAATTCTTGAGGTGTGATAAGCTGCGAATCATTGTTTTTTTACCTTTACCTTTCATAAAAATAGTCGCTTCGTTTGAAAGATATTTACATACGTACGATTACCGGAGCCTTATTTCTTGTGGCTGTGATTGGTTCAATCCTGCTACACCCGCTTACATTTTTTGCACTGATGTTGGTTTTTGCTTTTCTGGCGCTAAATGAATTTTTTATTATTTCGGGAAGCAATAATGGCAGAAAAAACAATATTCTCTTTTTTATATTTGGTATTTTATTTTATGCCATTACGGGTTTAATAGGCCTTGGGTATATTGATATCCGGTTTTCATATTTCTTGTTGTTAATGTTCCCGCTCTCTGTTTTATTTGAGCTATTCAGAAAGAATGATGCATCATGGCTTAGGGTAGGGACTTATTTTACAGCTTATCTTTACATTTCTGTTCCTTTTGGGCTGCTGAACGCACTTTTTCTTATCCCGGGGAAAGATGGCTTTTTTTCAGGCATATTGATTGGATTATTTGTGTTGGTCTGGACCTGCGATATATTTGCATATCTCAGCGGGTCGATGTTTGGCCGGCACCGTCTGTTCGAAAGGATATCTCCCAAAAAATCATGGGAAGGAAGTATTGGTGGCCTCATTTTCGCTTTGATTGCGGCTTATATTCTTTCAATTTTTTACACCGAGCTTACGCTATATCAATGGATGATCATGGCAGTTATCATTGTAATTACCGGAACCCTGGGCGATTTGAGCGCATCGCTGTTAAAGCGTATTGCTGGTGTAAAGGATACAGGAAGTATCTTCCCGGGCCATGGCGGGGTACTCGACCGCTTTGATGCAACCATTTTTGCAACACCATTTGTTTTTGTTTATGTTAACTTAATTTAGCTATGCGTACTCACCGTGAAGGATATAAGATTATTTTGATCACCACTATTGCCTGTATTGCTGCATGGTTGTTGATTAAAACATACATTCCAATACCTATTGTACGATATATACTCCTGGTTGGCCTGTTGATATTGTTATTATGGGTAGTTCGGTTTTTTCGTTTCCCCAAACGCAAGATTAATCGTGGCGATCATATTTTGTCAACAGCCGATGGAAAAATTGTAGCCATCGAAGAAGTTATGGAAATGGAATATTTTAACGATAAACGGATAATGATCTCTGTTTTCATGTCACCTTTCAATGTTCATGTTAACTGGTATCCATTTGACGGCAAGATTAAATATTCAAAATACCATCCCGGCAGGTTCCTGATAGCGCATCACCCAAAATCATCCGAATTTAATGAATGCACCAGTGTGGTTCTTGAAAACACTTCGGGCAATAATGTCCTTATCCGCCAGGTGGCAGGCATTATGGCACGCAGGATTATTTGTTATGCTGTAAAAGGAGATAGTGTGAAACAGGGCGAAGAAATGGGTATTATCCGGTTTGGATCAAGGGTTGATTTTTTCCTGCCAACAAGCGTAAAAGTTGAAGTAAAAATGGACGAGAATGTTCGCGCTCAAAAAACTGTGATTGCAAAATTTTAGGGATGCTTTTTCACTTTAGCTTTGCGGCTCTGCGTCTTTGCGTGAATTTAAACTTTACAAAAACTTTTTCAGTTCAACAAGGTCTTTGATATAATACGTGCTCCCATTTTGGGCATACTTGCTAAATGGATCGAATAAAACCTGGTCCATGCCAAAATTTTTTGCCCCCAATATATCCACATCAGGGTCATCGCCTATCATGATGCTGTATTCAGTAATTGCGCCCGATTTTTTAATTGCATATTCAAAAATTCGCCGATCGGGTTTTTTGTAACCTGCTTCTTCCGAGGTAATTACCTTGTCAAAATATCTGCCCAATCCCGAAACTTTAAGTTTAGTGGTTTGGACTTCGCTGAACCCATTGGTTATCAGGTATAATCTGTAACCGGATTTTAAATATTCTAGGATTTCGATGGCATTCGGAAACAGACTCACTTTTAATGGGCTGATCGTAACATAGTCATGGCCGATAGATTCGGCCAGTTTTTCGTTATTAATCTCAAAATCGTTTAAAGTCAGATAAAACCGTAAACCACGGAGCCTTTCTTTTGTTATTTTGCCAACCCGGTACTTAGCCCACAATTCTTCATTGTGAATGGTATATGATTTTAAAAATTCGCTTACCGAAGGAACCCCCAGATCTGATAATCTATGTTTTTCATAAATTTCCTCAAAAGCCATCAGGGCGCTGCGATCGAAATCCCACAGGGTACGGTCGAGATCAAAAAAAACAGATTTGTATTTTAGCAAATTATTATTTTTTATATTGGCTTGCAAAAGTAGTTAATAAAGGGGTTTGCAACTAATTACCTCAAATGATTGCCGCATTTGCAGTTAATAGTTACTTTTGTATGCTTGCCAAAAAAAACAGGAGTACCGAGATGAAGAAGAGTTACGTTTTAAAGTTCTTAGTGGCATTTGTTTTATTTGCCTTCTGGAATCTGAATAAAGCCCATACCCAGGGAATTGAAACTTTATCAATCACCCAATGTGCAGATGTCGATGCGGTTTTAGCATTAATTGATACCGTATTCCTTGCTGGTGTTCATCCGACACAAATCAATAATATTTCGTTTACCGGTGACCCTGGTGCTGTGGGATATTTTAGCGGGGGTCAAATTTTTGGTTTTCAGGTACCCCGGGGTATTGTTATGTCTTCTGGATTTGCAGGCACTTTGGATACAACAAATAACTGTGAATCTCAAAATTCAAGTAGTTCTACCAGTGGAGGTTCCGACACGGATTTAAATGTTTTAACCAGTTTGTCAATTGATGATGCATGTATTATTGAATTTGATTTTAAGCCATCTGGAGATAGTGTAAAATTCAATTATATTTTTGGTTCGGAAGAATACCACGATTTTGTGAATACTCAGTTCAATGATGTATTTGGGTTTTTTCTTAGTGGACCTGGTATCAGCGGTCCATTTACTAATGATGCAATCAATATTGCAGAGGTTCCGGGAACACATAATCCTGTCAGCATTAATAATGTTAACTGCGGAAGTGCGCCTGCAGGTTGTAATGCAACTTTGGGAGGCGGTCCGGGATGTAGTTATTTGGTTGATAATACTCAACAATCCCAAGGTCGCTTTCAACAAATTGCATTAGATGCTTATACACTATCTTTTGTGGCCGATAATGGTGTTGCATCTTGTGAATGGTTTCATATTAAGCTAGCCATTGGGGATGCCGGGGATGCTGCGTACGACAGTGGCGTATTCCTTGAAATGGGTAGTTTTGACCCTGGTAATATTTCGGCTGAAACTGATTTTTCGCATCCGATTATTAATGATGTTTTGTATGAGAGTTGCAACATAAATGAAGCAGTAATATATTTCTCTATTGGTTCATTAAGAAATGACCCCTATATAGTACCGTTCTATCTGATAACAGATTCAATCGATGGCAATGCTGCCGCAACGCGTGATGTAGATTATCGCCTCGATTATGGTAATTATCCAGGAGATACAATTTATATAGAAGCCGGCAAGCTTTACGACTCGATAAAAATTACAGCCTATACTGATGACATTACAGAAGGCCTTGAGCATGTAAGTATAAAATTTAATTCGATAATGTGTGGTGGTCCGTTAGGCGCACTGGATACCGCTGTTGTAATGATATCAGATACACCTGATTTTCTGGATTCCAGCTACTACTTCAGTACTTATTGTGAAAATGAAATAACCATTGGCTTTGGAGACAGTATTGGGGGTGTTTCACCTTATACCTACGATTGGTACACTTTAGGTGAAACAACTGATACGGTACAAATTAACCCATCTGGTAATAACCTTTTGATAATCCCATGTAATATATTTGATGCCTGCCAACAATTTACCTCCGACACAGCAATCATAATTATCCCGGATTTAATTGCCAATGCAGGCCCTGATAAGTCAATGTGTAATGTTGATGGTGTGTATATTGAAGGTAGCTCGCCAGGGGCACAGCATTTTTTGTGGGAATCTTTTCCTGATGATCCTTCACTTATCGGTCAGGAAAATCTGGATACAGCATGGGTCTCTCCAACACAAGTAACCGATTACCTTTTAACTGTTTCAGACAATTGTACAAATGAAGATACGGATTCAGTTCATGTAACTTTAGACGAAGCTGTTGCCTTAGCCGGAGATGACCAGGTTATGTGTTATAATGATTCTGTTACACTTACAGCAAATGGTGGAGAAGGGTACTCCTGGGAATGGACATCCGTTCCACCTGATCCATCAATAGGCGGTCAGATAAATGATCAGAGCATAACTATAAGCCCCTCAGCACCATCAACAGTTTATACTGTAAAAGTCACAAATGATTGTGACAAATTTGCTTTCGATGATGTAATAGTCACAGTAAACCCGCTTCCAAATGCTGATGCAGGATCCGATAATTCAATATGCATGGGGCAAGCATATCAGCTACATGCAGATGGCGGCATAGATTTTCTATGGACATCGTCTCCTTTTGATAATTCCTTAACCGGACAGGATACTTTACAGAGGCCCTGGGTTGTTCCTTCAACAGTGGAACCATATACTTATTATGTTCAGGTTTGGGATAATAACCAATGTACCAATATCGATTCAATGGTCTTGCGAGTTGATCCGGTACCCAACCTTAGCTTAGCAGTTGATGATGATTTATTGTGTTATGGAGAATCAGCAACATTATCTGTTGTGGGTGACGCAAACTATACCTGGACAGCAGATCCATCAGATCCAACATTAGCAGGCCAGGAAACAAACCAAACCATAACTGTAACGCCCTTAGAAAACACTA
Organism: Chlorobiota bacterium; assembly: GCA_030596395.1. Lineage (GTDB taxonomy): Bacteria > Bacteroidota > Bacteroidia > Bacteroidales > F082 > JAADID01. Next base: position 37,810 of record JAUVKF010000005.1, read on the forward strand.
TTTATACATTGGTAGGTGTTGTTGCCGGTTTTGATTGTCCGGCCACCTTAACGCAATCAATCGAAGTGAAACCCGAACTATTATCCACGTTCGATGTTCAGGCAGATGAGATTTGCCAGGAACAAACATTTACGGTTATGTACACCGGTAATGCAAGTGTATCAGCAAATTACACCTGGGATTTCGATGGTGCACAGATTATTGCAGGGTCAGGAGGTGGACCCATCGATATTTCGTGGGATACAGAGGGTTTAAAAACAATAACACTTTCGGTTGAGGAGGACGAATGCCTCAGTGAAATAAGCAGTACGAATGTTGATGTATTACTAACACCGGTATCAGGATTTGATTCAAATGTTCAGGAGGGTTGCGTACCATTCACAGTTGATTTTATCAATACGTCTTCCAACTTGGGCAGTAACGTAAGTTACCAGTGGAGTTTTGGAACAGGCGATGAGAGCACGGATGCTGCTCCCACCTACACCTTTACTCAGCCAAATTTGTATTCGGTAACACTTGTTGTTACAAACGATGGAAAATGTTCAAATACCATCTCGCAAACTGACTACATTAAAGCCAATGAAACACCTGTTGCTGATTTTGAACCTGTTCCACCCGAAACCGTTCTGGAACAACCAACTATTGATTTTACCAATAATTCATCCAGTAGCGAATCGTTGCTCTACGATTGGAATTTTGGAGACGGTAATACTTCAACGGAACAATCACCTTCACATTCATACAGCGAAGTGGGTATTTACCTTGTTAAGCTTTTGGTTACAACTCCAAACGATTGCGTAAATGAAATTGAAAAAGAAGTAATCATACATCCGGATATTGCAGTACATGCACCCAATGCCTTTACGCCAAATGGTGATGGTTTGAATGATGTTTTTGAGATAAAAGGTGTTGGCATTAATGAATACCTCTTACAGGTTTATTCCCGTTGGGGTGAATTGATTTATGAGTCGAAAAACCTTGAAGACCAATGGGATGGTAAATTCAATGGAGAGCTGGTTCCGGCCGGAACTTATGTTTATACCATTAACTACAAGAGCATGCTGAACAGGGATTACAACAAAAAAGGTTCTGTAACGGTTGTTCGATAAACCAAAAACGGAAAAATTATAACGCTTTTCCAAAAGTCCTCTTATTTGTCATCCTGATCCGTCGGTTGACGGAGAAGGATCTTTGTGAAACCCCAATCAAGATTCTTCACTTCACTTCGTTTCGTTCAGAATGACAATTTCGGGATAATTTTGAACAGCTTTTTTTATATGGTTTACTTATCATATTGTCTAAATTTGTTTTCGTAAAATCTTTCATCATCTATGAAAAAAATCAGGGTAGCCATTAATGGATTTGGCAGAATCGGACGCATCACATTCCGTCAGATTCAAAAAAGCGAAAACATTGAAGTAATTGCTGTCAACGATATTACCGACTCGGCCAACCTGGCCCATTTATTAAAATACGACACCTTGCAGGGGCGCTTCGAAGGGACGATCGAGCACAATGGCGACCACATGATGATAAATGGTAAAAAGGTACTTGTCTTTAGTGAACCTGATCCAGGTAAATTACCATGGGGAGCGCTTAACATTGATGTCGTAGTTGAATCCACCGGCGAATTTATTGACAGGGATGATGCTATAAAACATATTGAAATGTCTGGTGCACGAAAGGTTATTATTTCGGCGCCGGCAAAAGGCGAGCGTGAAAATGTTAAATATGTTGTACTTGGGGTAAACGACCATATTATTGATTCGGATGATATCATCATCTCCAATGCATCGTGTACAACCAACAATGTTGCCCCTCTGATCATGATCCTTGACGAAATTTGGGGTATTGAAAAGGGGTTTATGACAACAATTCATTCATACACCAAGGATCAAAATCTGGTTGATGGGCCACACCAGGACTGGAGACGAGGGCGTGCGGCTGCTTATTCAATTGTTCCCACAACAACAGGTGCTGCCAAAGCAGCTACCAAAATTTTTCCTCACCTGGCAAAAAACCTCGGTGGCGCAGGCATGCGGGTTCCGGTTATAGATGGATCGCTAACAGATTTAACATGCATCTTAAAAAAATCAAGCAGTATTGAAGAAATAAATCGCGCCTTTAAAGAAGCAGCGCAGGACAGATTAAAAGGCATTTTAGAATATACCGAAGACCCGATTGTTTCGATGGATGTGATCGGAAATACCCATTCGGCTGTTTTTGATGCGAACCTTACCGCTGTTTTAGGTGATAAAAACAAACTGGTTAAAGTGGTTGCCTGGTACGATAATGAAATGGGCTACTCAACTCGGTTGGTTGAATTGATCGAGAAATTTGCCTGATCTAAATCAGCTTCAAGCGTCCACGCTTGAAGTGTAATATGTCATTTTGTAGTTCTTCAAGCGTGGAGCAATTAAATGCCAGAATTATTATTTATAATATTCAATCCGCATTTTTCCATCTTCAAAAACACCATATGAAAAATGAGTCAGCCAATCACCAAGGATAACAACTTCAGCATTGTCGGATACATTCTGAATAATCGGAATATGCCGGTGTCCGAAAATAAAATAGTCAATTTCAGGATTAGCAATAGCCTCTTTTTCAGCGAAATGGATAAGTATTTCCTCGTTGTGGATTGACATATTATCGGTTTTACCCTCCCTGGAAAAGTGGGCCAGACGGCTTTTTCTTGAAAAATAAATTCCCATCCGCGATCCTAAATCGGGATGTAACCACTTGAACAGAAATTGGTTGGGTTTGAATTCAAAAACTCTTTTCAGTAACTTATATCCATGATCACCAAGACCCAGGCCATCACCATGTGCAAGAAATAATTTTTTTCCATCAAATTCACGAACTACAGGCTTGCGGTGCAACTGAACATTTAATTCGTCATGTAAATAATTAAAAGCCCATATGTCGTGGTTTCCCCGAAAAAGATGTACCGGAATCCCGCTATCTGTAATTTCAGCAATTTTACCCAGAAGCCTTACATAGCCTTTCGGAACAACAAACTTATACTCAAACCAGAAATCAAACACATCACCCATCAGGAAAATCTCAGACGCATCTGTTGAAATTTTATCCAACCAGCTCACCAACATTTTTTCGCGGATCAAACTTTTCTTGTTATCAGGAATCCCAAGATGAAAGTCGGAGGCAAAGTAAAGTTTAGTTTTTCCCAAGAGTGTTTTCTAAATTAATGGTTAAAAATACAAATATGCAGAAAAATAAAAATCTATTAACGTATATTAGATGAGAAAGTATTGATTGAGAGCGTACTTTTTATGAAAGCTTCCCCAAAACCAGCTACGAATAAAAGTAGAAAAATAACTTAAATTTGGGGAACTTTATACTCCAGCACTCCACCACTCTAATTCACGATCAAGGTATAATATTCTGATTTATAATTTTTCATGATAACTGGTTTAATAGAACAGGGGTTATCAAACTTCTTTCACCAGGTCTTTAATGATTATATTTAATTTAGGAGCAACAAGTGAAGCGGCGTCAACTACTTCATCGTGAGATATTTCTACAATTTTTCCCTCGACCCCCAGATCAGAAATTACGGATACGGCAAAAACGGGTAACCGCATATGACGAGCTACAATAACTTCAGGTATAGTTGACATGCCAACAGCATCGGCACCAAGTGATTGTATATATTTATACTCTGCCAGAGTTTCGTAAGTAGGTCCTGACACAGCTGCATATACACCTGTTTTATAATGGATGCTATGATGACGGGCTACTTTTTTAGCTTTACTCAATAGCCGTTTATCATATGCCTCGCTCATATCGACAAAGCGCGGACCGAATTCAAGATTATTGGGACCCACCAGCGGGTTTGGCATCAGGTTAATATGATCGGTGATAAACATAATATCACCCACTTCAAAATCGTGGTTAACGCCACCGGATGCATTGGAAACGAATAAGTAATTAATTCCCAAAAACTTAAGAACACGGACCGGAAAAACTATTTCTTCCATGCTATAGCCTTCATAGTAATGAAATCGCCCCTGCATAGCAACCACCTGAATACCGTTTAAGGCACCAAATATTAAATGCCCCTCGTGTCCTTTTACAGTTGATATTGGGAAGTTTGGTATTTCAGTATAAGCTATTTTTTCTGAAACTTCTATTTCATCTGCTAACTGACCAAGCCCTGACCCCAAAATAATTCCAATGTGCGGTTTTTGTTGAATCCGGTTTTCAATAAAACTAACTGTTTCTTTTATTTTGTCTGACATAGTTTAGGATTAGATTATCAAACTCTTCTTCATCCGGCTGGTGTAATTTAACCTTTACCGGTTTGTAAAATACAGGCAGGTTTTGAAACGTGCTGATGTAAGGAGAATTAATTAGCCTCATGGCATCTTTTTCGGTAGTAACAATTATCTTTTTTCGTGTAAAAGCATCATCATAATTTTTAATGATCAAATCAATATCTTTTTTTCGGTAAGCATGATGATCAAAAAAATCAATTACATGTAATTCAATGCAAAGGTTGTGCAGATGCTCCTGTAAAGGATAGGAGTTGGCTACACCGCTGAACAGGATGATGGAATTTAAATCGTCGGGAATCGTGTTTTTTCCGCTCTCAAATAGCGGAATAAAGTCACCATAGTCCAGATATGAGAAAAAAAGCGATTGGTGTTGTTCAGGTTTCAGAATATTGGTAATCCTTTTCCGGGTAATCGGAGATAGCACGCGGTGCGATTTGGAAACAATAATAATATCAGCTCTTTTTGTTGCGTGTCTCGTATCACGTAATGATCCAACCGGTAATAAATAATCCTCTTTGTACAATTTGTGAAAATCGGTTAACAAGATTGAAACTCCTGGCTTTACATACCTGTGCTGAAAAGCATCATCCATTAAAACCACATCAAGCGAGCTGTCATTTTCCATCAGGTTTTGGATACCTTCACGCCTTCTTTCAGCAACAGCTACCATAATCTTTTTCCCGAATTTTCGGATATATTGCATGGGTTCATCCCCGATATCTTTGTACATCGAAAACTGGTTACCAATTAAAAAGCCTTTCGTTTTTCTGCCGTAACCCCGGCTTAAAGTGGCAATTTTGCTATCAGTAATAAGCAAGCGTATTAAATATTCAATCAGGGGTGTTTTGCCGGTTCCTCCTGTGCTAATATTGCCAACACTGATTACCGGCAGAGCAAACGATTCTGTCCGTAAAATACCTCTGTTAAACAAAAAATGCCTGAACCTGACAGCCCAGCCGTAAAGCCAGGCAAAAGGAAATAATATGATTTTCCAGGAATCCACTTCTAAATTACTTATACGATAAAAATTAATTTAGATTAACTTAGTCAGATATTTTATGTTTATTACCCCTTTGTAAAAAGGGATGAAAATACAAAAAAGATTATTTGGTTTCAACTGAACGACAAATTTAAATCCAAATGAAAATAAAAGACATTACTACTTTTCTTGAAGAGTACGCCCCATTAAGCCTTCAGGAGCCTTATGATAATTCAGGTTTACTTATTGGGACGGAAAACCAAACAATCAGCAAAGCACTGATTACACTGGATGTAACAGATGCTGTAATGGATGAGTCAATTGCAGAAAAATGCAACCTGATCATAGCACACCATCCATTAATTTTTAAAGGTATAAAAAGCCTTACCGGTAAAAATTTTGTAGAAAATCTTATTGTAAAAGCAATCAAAAATGATATTTCTATCTATGCTATTCACACGAACCTCGACAATTTATGGAACGGTGTGAATGGAATGCTGGCTGAGAAACTGGGCCTTACGAACACAAAAATCCTTTCGGTAAATGATAAAGGCTTAAAAAAACTGGTTACTTTTTGTCCGGTTGAACATGCCGATAAGGTGAGAAAAGCAATGTTTGATGCCGGTGCCGGGCATATTGGTAATTACGATAACTGCAGCTACAATATTAAGGGCGAAGGTACATTCAGGGGGATGGAAGGAACCGAACCCTTTGTTGGAAAAAAAGGGGCGTTGCATTTTGAGAAAGAGATTCGAATTGAAACCATAGCTCCTGATTACAAAACAGGGAAGGTAGTTCATGCAATGTTAAGCGCGCATCCTTACGAAGAAGTAGCTTATGATATTTATTCGCTGGATAATTCGGATGCTCGAATTGGTTCCGGAATGATTGGCGAGCTGCAAGAGGAAACTGATCCTGTTACATTTCTAAAGCATGTAAAATCAGTATTGAACAGCAAAATAATTAAGTACAGCCCGCCTGTCGACAGAAAAATAAAAAGGATAGCAATTTGTGGTGGTAGTGGTAGCTTCCTGATTCATAAGGCATTTAGTGCCGGGGCTGACATTTTTATAACCGGCGATGTAAAGTACCATGACTTTTTCGAATACAATGGCCAGATGATTATTGCCGACGCAGGACACTATGAAACAGAACAATTTACTAAAGAATTATTACATACTGTTTTAAAGGAAAATTTTCCTACTTTTGCACTCCTGATTTCACGGACGGTAACAAACCCCGTGAATGTTATTTAAAACGCTGAAATTAAATTAACTATGGTGAATAAAAAGCAAGCAGAGACAGAGGAAATAAGTGTTGAACAGAGGCTTATTGCGTTATATACCTTACAGCAAATCGACTCACAGATTGATAAAATTAAGATTATTCGTGGCGAACTTCCTTTAGAGGTTCAGGATCTTGAAGATGAAATAGCAGGTTTAGAAACCAGGGTTTCAAATTTCAAACTGGAAATCGAAAATTTGAATACTGAAATCGCTGACCGGGAAAATTCCAAAAAAGAAAGTGAGACGTTGATAAAAAAATACGAAGAGCAGCAAATGAACGTCCGCAATAATCGCGAGTTTGATTCATTAACGAAAGAAATTGAATTTCAAAAACTGGAAATTCAACTTGCTGAGAAAAAGGTAAGAGAATCAAGTTTTAGAATTGAAAACCTGGATACTGATATTGAAGAAGCTGATGGCAGACTGAAAGAAAGAACTGTTGACCTGGAAGCTAAAAAAGGAGAGTTAACCGATATTGTAGCTGAAACAGAAAAAGAAGAGAAAGATCTGGCGAAAAAGTCGGGGGATAATGAGAATTTTATTGAAAACAGGTTGTTGACAGCTTATAAAAGGATTCGTGAAAATGCACGCAACGGACTTGCGGTTGTTCAGGTTGAACGTGATGCTTGTGGCGGTTGTTTTAATAAGATTCCTCCTCAGCATCAGCTTGATATCAGGATGCACAAAAAGATTATTGTATGTGAATATTGTGGCCGTATCCTGGTTGATAGTGAAGTTGTAAAAACGGTTAGCGAGAACTAGAAAATACTTTTCTAAAAAATTGAATAAAGAGGTTGGTTAAGTGCTAGCCTCTTTTTTTATGCAATATTTTTTTTGCCAGCTGCTTTTTTCAATTGATCCATGCCGACCCTTTTTCCGTGAGCGGGGTAGAACCACTTTATTTCCCATTCAAGAATTTGTTTCCAGGTTTTATGTAATTGCAATTCATCGTCAGCAAAACCGGGATATATAGTACCTGCGAAATTGAACAGGCAATCGCCTACAAAAGCCCGGTCAGCAAATATTAAACTTGAAGATCCTTCGGTATGGCCGGGTGTGTGAACAATTTTTGCATCGAAACCAAGTTCCTCTAAATTTAAAAAATGGTCAAAAGTAATATCAGGGATTAATGCTGGATATGAACCAACTTTTCGTTCGATTGAATTTTTTATTTTGCCCATTTTTGAGATAAATTTAAAACCGGGAGAGGTGCCTTTTGGAATAGGCGTAAACCCGTTTTTAAGGAAGCCGGCTTCGCGGGCGTGCACAATTACTTTAGCACCTGATAAGGCTTGCAAATCAGCTGCACTTCCTGCATGGTCGTAATGAGTATGCGTCAGGAAAATGTATTTCAGATCGGTTATTGCCAATCCTGCTGAGGTTATTGCTTTTTGAATCTTGCCCGACTGCCCCCTGCTACCGGTATCAACCAGCAAGCCTTTTCCATCCTGGATCAATAAAAAGACATTTGTAAATCTTGCCTTTGTGGATATTACTCTGGGATTCATTGTATCTGTTTTTATGCTCAAATTGGATCAACATCAAATTGCACAATTACCGACCGGTATTTACCAATTTTCCTGAAGTTTTCATAAGCTTCGGTAATAAGCTCTTTCACAACTTTATGATTGGTGTTTTTAGGATTTTTAAGCATTATTTGCTTAATGTAATAGTTTTTGATCCTGGCAATTAACGGAAATTCTGGCCCAATTACCCTGTTGCCAAATTTTGAATGCAGTTCAATCCCGAATGTTTTGGCTGCTTCATTTAATACATCCGGATTTTTATGTTTCATTTTTACAATGATCAATCGATAGTAGGGTGGATATTTAAAACGTTCCCGCTCACTAAGCTGACTTTTGTACATAGCCTGATAATCATGATTTACAACATATTTGATAATCGGATGATCAGGTTGCCAGGCCTGTATGATCACTTTTCCCTGTTTATATTTTCGGCCCGACCGTCCACTCACCTGTGCCAGCATCTGAAAGCTCCTTTCATGCGCCCTGAAATCAGGAAAGCTAAGCATATTGTCAGCACTTAAAACTCCCACAACCTGCACATTGTCAAAATCGAGGCCTTTTGTAACCATTTGTGTACCGGTCAAAATATCGGTTTTTCGGTTTTCAAAATCAGATATAATCCGGTGATAGGCATTTTTCGAACGGGTTGAATCCAGGTCCATCCTGTCAATCCTTGCATCCGGAAGCAGTATGGAAAGTTCCTCTTCCACTTTTTCAGTTCCAAAGCCCTGCATTTTCAGGTGAGTACTGCCGCAATCAGGGCAAGCGGGAGGTATGGTGGTTGAATAACCACAGTAATGGCATTTTAACAACTCACTCCGCTTATGGTAGGTGAGGGTTACATCACAATTTTTACATACAGGAATGTAATTACATTGTTCACACTCGATCCGCAACGAAAAACCCCGCCTGTTTTGGAAAAGAATTATCTGCTGATTTGCTTCAAGTGCTTTTTTAATTTGTGCAAAAAGGACGGAAGAGAAATGAGATTTCAGCAATCGCCTTCTGTGCTCATTCCTCATATCAACAACCTCAATCTCCGGCATTTCCATACCACCATACCTTTGCGTTAGTTCAACCAGTGCATATTTTCCGTTTTTGGCATTAAAATAACTTTCGATAGCAGGAGTCGCTGTCCCTAATAACACTTTTGCATTGTGCAGGGATGCCAGAAAAATAGCAGCATCACGGGCATGGTAGCGCGGTGCGGGGTCAAATTGCTTGTAAGAATAATCGTGCTCTTCATCCACGATGATCAAACCCAGATTTTCGAATGGCAAAAAAATTGCCGACCGGGGACCTAAAATGATCTTGTAAGCTTTGTTGTCTGCTGATTTATCCAGTCCGGCTACATTGTTCCATACTTCCGCCCGTTCATTCCGGCTGTAACGAGAATGATAGATGCCGACCTCGTTTCCAAAGTATTTTCTTAGCCTGATGATGATCTGCGTTGTAAGAGCAATTTCGGGTAACAGATACAAAACCTGTTTTCCGCTGTCAATGGCTTCTTTGATGAGGTTGATATATATTTCGGTTTTACCCCCCGAGGTTACACCATGCAATAACACAACATTGTGGTCTTCAAACCCCGATTTTATATTATCATAAGCCTCTGATTGATGTCCTGTTAACTTAACTTCGGACAATATTTTATCCTGCGGGTCGTCTTCCAGCCTGCTTACCACTTTTTCGTATTCTTCAAAAACACCTTTGTCGACCAGCGCTTTAAAAGCAGCCTGCCCTGCGTCGGCTTTTTTCAACAATTCGGTTTTTCTGACTTCATCTTCTTTATCCTGAAAAACAGCACTTAATGAAATATAGCTCATCACCAACTCGAGTTGCTTGAAAGCCCGCTTGCCAAGTTCATCCATTAAAAGTTGCAAAGCCTCCTCATTTTCAAATGTATCGGTAAGGCGGACAAACTTTTCCTTTTTCGGCTTAAAACCATCCTGCAGTTCTTCTTCCAAAACGAGCATCTTCTTCTCGATCATTTTTTTGAGAAAAGGAAGCACATTCTGAAAGCCGAGTGTCTTTCCAATTTCGCCAATGGTAAGCCTTTTCTTTGCAAGTAATGCCTCAGTTATTTTAAATTCATGTTCATCCAGGATATCATGATCGGGAATAAAAGATGGCGACAACAGGACTTTTGATTCACTGGCCAGCTTAAATGCAGATGGAAAAGCGGCATTCATTACTTCACCCTCAGTGCTCATGTAGTATGAAGAAATCCATTCCCAAAACCTGAATTGAACCTTATTTACAAGTGGCTGCTCATCCAGCAGATGTAAAATATACTTCGGAGTGTATTCAGGAACCGATTGATGCAGCTTTTTAATGAGACCCGCATATATTTTCTTTTTACCAAACTGAACGGCAACACGTTGACCTTCTTTAACAAATTCATTTAATTCAAAAGGAACCCTATAGGTAAATGTTCCCTTGATTGGAAGAGGCAAAAGAATATCAGCAAACAGGGTGATCCGCTCCATAAAACAAAAGTAGGGAATTGAGGTGTGTAATTGATGCATGTTGAAAATTATACGAGAAAGAGAATTTGACGGCAGATGCAAATAGTCTTCAGTCTGCAGTCCTCAGTCAACAGTCCTCAGTCAACAGTCCTCAGTCAGCAGTCCTCAGTCAGTCGACAGTCCTCAGTCGGCAGTCGTTAGTCAAAAAAAATATTCGTTTAATTTCCTGCCTTTGCCGAAACGGCTACGTGCAGGCAGGTGAGACATCTAAATAGAGGTTGGTGCGTATGAATACCCTAAATACTCAAAAGGATTTTATTAATAATCTCTGAAACTTCCCTGGCCTTATTATAAACCATCAAATGTGTTCCTCCATCAATAACGTAATCAGGCTTGACTTTCTTAACAGGAAAGATTTTATCCACGCTACCATTAACGATAACCACATTATCAGGTTTTGAATTGTTTTTCCATCTCACCAATTGGCCGATTGACCAATAATTGATTTCAACATCTCCTTCGGAAATAAATAAGTCGAGTTTTTCCTGTTCATCTTTTGTTTTTGCACTAAACACGTAGTAATTACCCGGATTGGGTTTATTCAGGATGTGTTTTGGAAGCAAATTAGTTAATCCCAATCTCCCAAAGTTTCTGAGAGATGAGGAAAGCCCTCCTGTGGTGGCAGTACTTGAAACTAGAATCACCTGTTTGAGATTAATAATTTTGTTAATTTCGATTGCCATCATACCACCAAACGAGAGGCCGATCAGAATATCATTCTCCTGAATATGGTAGGTATCGATCATGCGTTTTGCATAATCAGCCATTTTTTCATTCTTCAGGGGTTTGATCCACTCTGCATAGTTCTTTTCAAAACGCTTGTCTATTTCTAAGAAAGAAAATGCCTTTTTATCGGCGCCGAGACCAGAGAGAAAATGGAGGGTTGGCCTGGAACTCATCACGATTGCTTATCATTTTTAAGATTGACCCACTTCGCTTCATGTTCAGTGTAATCAAGAAGTCTTGTATTCAATTTTTCCGCACAAAGTCGCCCGGTTATTATAGCTTCTTCTTTATTATCAAATACACCTACATCGTAATGCTCTTTTTCCGATATAATCAACCTGATGCGCAAAACTTTATATCTGTCCTTGTAGCTGATACTTTGAACACCGCCCTGCTTTACAATTTGCTCGTTATGTACTGTAACGTAATCTATATCAGGCAATTTTAGCCATTTACCAGAACGGAGTCCAAGTAAGGAAACATATTCCCGATAAGTTTTGTTTTTCAAATTAATTTGAATTCCGGTGGTAAGTATATTAGCTGCAATACCAGCCAGAATTAATGCGATTTCTACACCAAATAAAGTAAAGCCTTCTGCATATAACCTGTAAATACCGTAAACTACAGCCATTGCGCCAAGTATCCGGAACTGGGGCCAGACATAATAACCTGACCTTTTTGTATAAATGTTATTTTTAAAAACCAATTGGTGTTTAATTAATCAAATATACCTACTCTGCTTTAAACACACTTTTTCCTTCCTTGAAATTCTTAGACCCTGCATCAAGAAATTCAACAAAGGCATTCACATCAAGGTCGTAAGCACGGGGCTGTACAAGCACTTCGCCATTATGGCCCATTAACACATAAAAAGGCTGTGCGTTCACTCCAAATTTGGTGATCTGCAGATCGGCATATTTTTTACCAACTGTTTTCTTTACTTTTCCATCGTAAGCGGATGTTATCCATTCCGATTCAGGGATTTTGGTTTTGTCGTCCACGTAAAGAGCAACGATAATAAAGTCTTCCCGTAGTTTTTTCAACACTTTTGGATCAGACCAAACATTGGCTTCCATTTCACGACAATTTACACAACCGTGACCGGTAAAATCAATGAATATGGGTTTGTTCTGTTCTTTGGCACATTTTACTGCCTGGTCATAATCGAAGTATCCTTCCAATCCGTGGGGAAGATGAAGAAACTCATGATATTTTGGGGTTTCGCATATTTCTATAACATCACCACTACCTCCTCCTGAACCGGAATAAAGTTTCACATTGTCGCGCACCGTGGCATTCAGGTCAAAATCGTGCGTTTGCTGCGGTGGCAGGTAGCCAGATAAAAACTTAAGCGGGGCACCGAACATACCCGGTATCATGTAAACTACAAAAGTAAAAGTAATGATCGACAGTGTTAACCGGGGCACCGACAAATAAGGCACTTCTGAATCGTGTGCAAATCTCAACTTACCCAACAGATACAGTCCCAATAAGAAGAATATTACAATCCAGAATGCGATATAAATTTCGCGGTCGAGTATGCCCCAATGATAGGTTTGATCGGCAATGCTGAGGAATTTCAACCCAAGTGCCAACTCTAAAAACCCTAGTACTACTTTTACAGAGTTTAACCATCCGCCCGATTTTGGCAAATTGGCCAGCATAGATGGGAAAAATGCAAACAATGTAAACGGGAGCGCAAATGCCAGCGAAAACCCAAACATACCCACGATGGGTTTAATCACCTGTCCTCCTGCAGATTCAACCAGAATTGTCCCAACGATTGGGCCAGTACAACTAAACGAAACAAGCACGAGTGTCAGGGCCATAAAAATCGGCCCCAGGAAGCCACCTTTGTCAGCAGCCTGGTCTGATTTGTTTACCATCCAATGCGGTAATGTAATTTCAAACATCCCAAAGAAAGAAGCCGCAAAGATGACGAAGATGAGGAAGAACAAAACATTAGGCAACCAGTGCGTGCTGAGCCAGTTGGCAATATCAGGCCCTGCAACTACGGCCAGTACCGATCCGATAAATGTATAAATTGCTATAATGCTGATGCCATATAAAATGGCCTGTCCCCTACCCTTGGCTTTGTTTTCTCCTTCTTTCATGAAGAAAGAAACTGTCATTGGTATCATCGGGAAAACACAGGGGGTTAAAATGGCAACCAGGCCACTTATGAAAGCGATGATAAAGAATCCCCAGAGTCCGGCTTTTTTGCCTTGTATATCTGAAGAGGAAATTGACTCTTCTGCAGCTTCGGAAATATCCGAATCGGCAATCAATTCACCAGTCTGCCCGTTGAATGTTAACTCAATATCTTCGTATAAAGCAACACAACCCACATCATTACAAACCATATAAGCAATTTCACCGATCACCGGAACAGCCTCATCTTCAGACGTTAGTTTAATAGTTTGCCTGAATGTAGCTTCCTCTTCAAAAAACTTGATATCCAACTCAAAAACGTCATCAAATTCTTCAATCGGTGTGGTTATCTCAACAGGATCCCCAACAGGTTTAAACCCTTTTGGATCTTCAAAAATGAATTCGGTGGGTAAAGGCCCGTCTTCAGGTACATCCAATGAGTATAAATGAAACCCTTTATCAATATGAGCTGTGAAATAAATATCAATTTTTTCACCTGATTTTTCAGTTTTTATATCCCATTTTACAGGTTCTAAAATCTGTTGTACAGGTACACCTGAAGTTTGCTTAGCATCGTCCGGTTCAAGCGAAAATTCAAAATCAACATCGGTTGGCGGAAGACATTTGGTATCGTCACAGCACATGTATTCAAGCGAACCTTTAACTGTAGTAACTGAATTGGAAAGTACTTTTACCTTTTGCCTGAAAACAGCTTCATCGGCAAAGTACTTAAGCACCATTTCAAAGTTCGGATCATATTCCTCAATCACTTTACTCTCTTCTGTAACTGACCCAACAAATTCATAACCTGATCCTTCTACGAAAGTAAAAGTTGTTGCCGGAGGCGTCATTGGGATATCCTGCGAATACAGGTGCCACGTGGGATCGATCTCGGCTTTGAATATCAATTCAAACTCGTTTCCTGAAATTTTTTCCTGAGCAAAACTCCATTTAACCGGTTCGAGTATCTGTGCCTGAAGCCCTATTGTAAGGCCTAAAAGGGCAAAAAATAAAATGATTCTTTCCTTCATTTTTGTTTCACCATTTGGTTTTAAAAAATAAACCGCAAAAGTACTAAATCTGACGGTTGGTATAGCATTACCTTACAGGAGGGTGAATTATATAAAATCCTAAACTAAAATCTTGCAAGAAATGTTCTAAATGGTCAATTTTACTACAAGTACTGTTTCTGTTTTTTCTGTGATTTTAAATTCATCGGAAGACCTGTATCCAATAAGCCAGATAATTTTTCCAGCAGATTCCATCACATAAACATTTTCTTTTTCGAATAAGTCAATTTTCTGATCAATCAGAAAATCACTAACCAATTTGGAACCCTCCATCCCAAAAGGAATGAAACGGTCACCAACTTTCCATTTTCTAACAATGAGTGGAAAGCTCAATTTTTCCAGGTCGAAATAAGCAATAAAAGGATTTTTGCTAATTTGAAGAAGACCAATGTTCTCCGCTATTTCCAACTTTAAAGATATTGGCGTATTGATATTATCACCGACATATCTGATGTAATAAGTATCATCTTCGGATTTGGGGCCTGCTTTCTTTAGCAATAAAAATTCCCTGTCGATTAAAAGCTGGTAATCACTCGAATAAAATAGTTTTCCCGTATTGTTATTTTGAACTACCTCACAAATGGCATCGGTTACATCGCGGTTAAATCCAAAATCTTTTAGCAGATAAAATACCAATGAATGTTGATCCAGACTATCAAATAGTTTATCCAATGGAATTTTTACCACCTCAACTTGATCAATAAACAGTTCATTCCGCTTACCTTCAATAAAATGTTGGATCATTTGATGATCTTCAGTTAAATACTGAAGGCTTTTGTTTATTGGTTTTCTGTAGTCAACTTTTATCTTTTCAAGTTGGGGTAATAGGTTATGACGGATTTGGTTGCGTAAATATTTATCGGATAAATTTGAGGAGTCTTCACGAAAATCCAGAATTTTTTCTTTAGCGTATTGTTCAATTTCTTTTCTTTCAGCAAAAAGCAAAGGCCTGATCACATTTTCACGTTTTAAAGGCATGCCTTTCAATCCGGCAACACCCGAACCTCTTAATAAATTAATAAAGAAAGTTTCGATCTGGTCATCCGCATGTTGAGCTACAGCAATTTTATCATAGCCATTTAATTGGCAAACCTCCTCAAACCAGTCATATCTCAATTCGCGGGCTGCTTCTTGGATTGAGCATTGATGTTGTTTGGCATATTCCGATGCATCGCAGGTATTAATATGAAATTTAACTTTATATTTCGTTGCACGGTTTCTTACAAATACCTCATCCTGGTCTGATTCATCACCACGTAATTTGAAATTGCAATGTGCAATCCCAATTGAATATCCTGCCTGTGTGAACAGGTCAAGCAAAACAACCGAGTCGATGCCACCGCTGACTGCAATGAGGATTTTCTCATCTTTAGTACAAAGATTGTTTTCGGTAATGAATTGTTCAAATGCTTCAAGCATGAAACAAAAGTACTAAAGGAGGAGCAATTATGCTTAATTGTAAACAAACCAAAAGACTAATGTTGAAGTCTAAAGTCTAAAGTTCAAAGTCTGATGTCTGAAGAATTAATAATAAAGGTCTACCAGTATCCAGCATCCAGTATCCAGTATCCAGTATCCAGCATCCAGCATCCAGTATCCAATATCCAGCATCCAGTATCCAGTATCCAGTATCCAGTATCCAGTATCCAGTATCCAGTATCCAGTATCCAGCATCCTGTTCACCCTAATTCTTGCTATTCCCGTTTTCGCCAATGATCCAGGTGTTACCTGTTCTAAGCAGGTCATCAACTGATTTAAGTGGCGAAGTTCTTTTTTCGTGTTCTATCGAATTCCAGACCAACGATTCGAGGGTCTCTGCTTTTACAGAACGAATAACACCGAGAGCGGCAGGAAACTCGGGAGGTTTCATTTCGCACAGCATGATATGAACGCCAGGATCGGCTTTATAAGGATCATGAACAAGGATATCATCGAGGGTAACACCATTTTCGCCGATTGTTACCACTTCAAGGCCTGAGCTTGTTAATACCAGTCCTTTGTTTTGCTCTTTTCCAAAAATCATGGGTTTATCTGCGTGCAGAAAGATCTGACTGTCTTCCTTGGTTTCACGGGCAGTGATCAGGCCGTGTATTTTATTGTTGAATATCACACAATTAGCCAGTATTTCAACGATCGAAGTTCCACGGTGTTTTGCTGCTTCAAGAAAAACTTCGGTCATCATTTTGGGATTGGTATCAACAACCCTGGCAAAGAATTTTCCTCTTGCCCCAATTACAAGTTCACCAGGATTAAATGGCGGTTCAAATGTACCTTGCGGTGAAGATTTTGTTTTTGATCCTTTGGGTGTAGTTGGTGAATATTGCCCTTTGGTCAAACCATATATCTTATTATTAAACAACAGGACATTGATGTCGGCATTACGGCGTGCCATATGAATAAAATGGTTTCCTCCGATAGCCATCGAATCACCATCACCTGTTATCATCCAGACACTTAATTTTGGATTGGTAAGTTTGATGCCTGTTGCAAGCGCTGCTGCGCGTCCATGAATGCCATGTATACCATAGGTGTTCATATAATACGGAAATCGTGAAGAGCAGCCAATACCTGATACAACTACAAAATCTTCTTTTGGGATTCCCAACTGTGGAAATACATTTTCTACTGACCGTAAAATAGCATGGTCACCACAACCCGGGCACCATTTAACCATTTGATCGCTTTCAAAATCTTCCTTTGTCAGTTCTAATTTTTTTGTTTTGATTGTTTCTGCCATGGTCTTACTTTTTTAAAAAGTCAGTAAACTTCTCCTTCAATTCTGTAACCATAAAAGGTAATCCCTGGAGTTTATTGTATTGGTGATAATTGTATTCCGGGAAATTCATCCGTAAATAATTTACAAACTGTCCGAGGTTTATTTCGCATACCAATATTTTTTTGAATCTGGCAAAAACCTCCCTGGTATTTTTAGGAAGGGGTTTGATATATTTAAAGTGAGCCATGCTAATATTAATTCCCTCTTTTCGCAATTCCTCAACGGCAGTTAGCATAACGCCATAAGTTCCTCCCCAGCTAACTACCAATAATTCCCCTTCTTCTTCGCCTATCACATCAAGTTCAGAAATATAGTTCGCAATGCGATTAACCTTTTCTTCCCTGATCTTACTCATTTTCTGGTGGTTTAACGGGTCTTGAGAAACATTTCCGCTAATATTTTCTTTTTCCAGTCCGCCAATACGATGCCGTAATCCTTCCGTTCCGGGTATAGCCCACGAGCGGCTCAGTTTCTTCGGATCGCGTAGATAAGGTTTAAAGTTGGGATCGTTTGCCTCAACCAGAGGTGGAGTAATAGAAGGGAGATCAGCTACATGGGGAACTCTAAACACTTCCGATCCATTTGCCAGCGAGCCGTCAGTTAAAAGTATTACCGGGGTCATGTGCTCAAGCGAAAGTTTCGCGGCTTCATATGCCGAATAAAAACAATCCGATGAACTAATAGCAGCCATAACAATAACCGGGGCTTCACCGTTTCTTCCAAACAGAGCCTGCATCAAATCCGACTGCTCCGATTTAGTAGGTAAACCTGTTGAAGGGCCACCTCGCTGCACGTCCACGATAACAATAGGGAGTTCAGTCATAACTGCCAAACCGATGGCTTCGCTTTTTAGCGATAATCCCGGGCCGGATGTACTGGTCACCGGTAAAGCACCCGCAAAGGAAGCGCCAAGCGTAGAGACAATACCCGCAATTTCATCTTCGGCCTGGAATGCTATGGCAGAGAATTGTTTGTGCCGTGATAATTCCTGTAATATCTCAGAAGCCGGTGTAATTGGATATGATCCAAGGAACAATTTAAGCCCCGATCGTTCAGCAGCAGCCAATAATCCCCACGCTGTTGCAAGGTTGCCGGTAACATTTCTATATAAGCCTTTATCTAATGGTGCGGGTTCTATTTTAAAGGTGTTGGCAAAAGCCTCAATGGTATGTGCAAAATGATATCCTGCTGTAAGTACCGTTTGGTTGGCTTTAACAACTATTGGATTGGCTTTAAACTTACGCTCAAAAAACTCATGGGTTTTCTTGCAATCTCTGTTGAACATATAAAACACCATTCCCAGGGCAAACATATTTTTACTTTTCTGAGCCGATTTGTTGTCAATGTGCAACTCTTTTACGGCTTCACGGGTAAGTGTAGTAATTGGCGCTTCCACAACCTGGTGTCCGACAAGCGATCCATCTTTCCGGGGATCATTTTTATACCCGGCTTTATTGAAATTCTTTTCAATAAAAGCATCAGTATCAACAATAATGATTGCCTCCTTGGTAATCCATCCCATATTTGCTTTCAGGGATGCAGGGTTCATTGCAACTAATACATCAGCGAGATCGCCTGATGTATGTATATCACTGTGTCCAAAGTGAATCTGGAAACCCGATACACCTGCCACAGTTCCCTGTGGTGCCCTGATCTCAGCCGGATAATCAGGAAATGTGGCAAAGTCATTTCCGGCAAAAGCTGTGGAATCCGAAAAAAGATTCCCGGTCAACTGCATTCCGTCACCCGAATCCCCGGCAAATCTTATTACCGCATTTTCCAGTTCAACTACTCTGTCTTTCTTTAAAGCCATAGTAAAGTATATTTTAACAGGACAAAATTACTCTTAATATTTTCGCACAACATACATAAAAGTGCATTTTTTTAACATTAATTTAATAATTAAAAGTTGTTGTTATTCATGGTATATCAGATTGTTTATTAACCTGTTACTACATGATCAATTAACAGACAGTAAGTAATCGCAGCTTAATTATATCCAATCTAAATTCTAAATAGTGAAGATCGGGTTTAGCAGCCAAAAAAAAGGATTAAAAACCAGGTATTAAAACTACTATTTAGATTACCTAAAAATTTATTTAATAATCAAATTTCTATAAAGTATATCTATATATTTGCCGCATTAACAACTAAAACTCTTTATTATGGCTTACGTGATTAATGACGACTGTACAGCATGTGGCAGTTGCATTGATGAATGCCCGGTAGAAGCAATTACTGAAGGCGATATTTATGTTATTGATCCCGATCTATGCACCGATTGTGGTGCTTGTGCTGATGTTTGTCCGGTTGAAGCTATTCATCCTGAATAACATTAAATCATAATTAACAAACATAAACCCGGAAGCATTTCCGGGTTTTTTTATGCACTTTTTATTATTTTTAACGGTTCTAAATAATATCACAAGCATGTTTATTTCTACTTTTGCTAACTTGAACGTTTAACATGATTAAATGGATAATCTTGATTTTCTGGGAACTACTGATCCTGATATAATTGAAGAACTTTACAATAAGTTTAAATCAAATCCGGAGGATGTTGATGAATCCTGGCGCAAGTTTTTTGAAGGTTTTGATTTTGCAACTCAATTGTATCCTGTTAAAGAACATGGTGGAACTGATACTTCAGATGAGTTTAAAGTCATTAACCTGATCAATGATTACCGCCGCCGTGGACATCTTTTTACAAAGACCAACCCGGTACGTAAAAGAAGAACCTACACACCCACACTGGATATTGAAAATTACGGCCTGGAAAAAAAAGACCTTGATCGTGTATTTCAGGCCGGCAAAGAAATTGGAATCGGGTCTGCCAAATTAAAGGATATTGTTGCCTTTTTAGAACAAACCTATTGCAGGGCGATCGGTGTGGAATACCTGTTCATCAGGGATGTGGAAATGGTAAAATGGCTCCAGGAAAAATTTGAAGGCTCAAGGAACACACCAAAATACACCAACGAAGAAAAGATTTTCATTCTTCAAAAATTGCAGCGGGCGGTTCAGTTTGAAAAGTTCCTTCAAAAAAAATTCCCCGGCCAGAAAAGGTTTTCACTGGAAGGCGCTGAATCGTTGATACCGGCTCTTGATGCCGTAATGGAAAAAGGATCGGAACTGGGTATCAGTGAGTTTATTATTGGCATGCCGCACAGGGGCAGGTTAAATGTACTTGCCAATACATTAAGAAAGCCTTATGTTGACATTTTTACTGAATTTGAAAGTCCGGAATATGAAGATGAAGGCTTACTGGGCGATGTAAAATATCACCTCGGTTATACCAGTGAAAGAAAATCTTTAGATAACACCTCAATTAAATTCACCCTGGCTCCAAATCCATCACATCTTGAAGCTGTTGACCCTGTTGTTGAAGGCATTACCCGTGCCAGAATCGGTCACTTCTATAATGGTGAATTTGGTAAAGTTGCCCCTATACTTATCCATGGCGATGCTTCAATTGCAGGCCAGGGGATTGTGTACGAAGTAATCCAGATGCAAGACTTACAAGGGTATAAAACCGGAGGTACTATTCACCTTGTGGTAAATAATCAGATAGGATTTACCACTGATTATCTTGATGCCCGTTCGAGCACTTACTGTACAGATGTGGCAAAAACAACCCTCTCCCCTGTTTTTCATGTAAATGGCGATGATCCGGAAGCATTGGTTTTTAGTATCCAGACGGCTATGGAGTTCAGGAACAAGTTCAATAAAGATGTTTTTATCGACCTGTTGTGTTATCGTAAGTATGGTCATAACGAAGGTGATGAACCGCGGTTTACACAACCCATCCTGTACAAATTCATTGAAAAGCATCCTGACCCTTATCAAATCTATAAGGATGAACTATTAAAAGATGGGATTGTTAATGAAGATGATTGTGCGGCTTCAGAAATTGCATTGAACAATAAATTAGAAGCACATCTTGATGAAGCAAAAGCCAGTGTAAAAAAAGCAACAATTGACAGCTTTTTAAAAGACACCTGGAAAGACATAAAGAAGGCAAAACCGGAAGACTTTCTAAAATCACCAAAAACAGGCATCACAAAGAAAAACCTGCTTGAAATAACCGATAAAATAACACGCCTTCCGAAGGACAAAAAGTTTTTTAGAAAGACTATTCGGCTACAGGAGCAACGTCGGAAAATGGTATTGGATAAGCATTCGTTTGATTGGGCTATGGCCGAACTGCTCGCCTATGGCAGCTTGTTAAATGAAGGAATTCCGGTAAGGTTAAGCGGTCAGGATGTTGAAAGAGGCACTTTTTCGCATCGTCATGCAGTAATGAGTATTGAAGATGCCAATGAAAAATACATTCCGCTGAATCATATTTCGGAAAAGCAATCTGAATTTACAATATACAATTCATTGTTGTCGGAGTATGGTGTGCTTGGTTTTGAATATGGATACTCGTTAGCATCACCCAACACATTGACGATATGGGAAGCCCAGTTCGGTGATTTTGCCAATGGCGCCCAGGTAATATTCGACCAGTTTTTAAGCAGCGCTGAAGATAAGTGGAACGTAATGAACGACCTTGTGATATTGCTGCCCCACGGTTACGAAGGACAGGGTCCTGAGCACTCGAGTGCACGGATGGAAAGGTTCCTGATACTTGCTGCAGAAAACAATATGCAAATAGCGAATTGTTCAACACCTGCAAACTTTTTCCATATCTTGCGCAGACAACTCAAACGAGCTTTCAGAAAACCACTGATCATTTTCACACCAAAAAGTTTGCTGCGTCATCCAAAATGTATCTCTACCATTAATGACTTTACAACCGGCAGATTTAAAGAAGTAGTTGATGATGAAACTGCTGATCCCCAAAAAATCACAAAACTCGTTTTTTGTACCGGAAAGCTGTATTACGATCTTATTGCAGAAAAAGAAAAACTTGAAAATGAAAGGTTTGCTATTATCAGAATCGAACAATTGTATCCTTTTCCTATTGAACAATTGCGTACATTAAAAGCAAAATATAAAAACGCGAAAACGTATATCTGGACACAGGAAGAGCCTGCCAATATGGGTGCCTGGGAATTTGTAAGAAAAAATATGGCCACTGATTTCAATATTAAAGTAATTGCCCGTCCACCCAGCGGAAGCACTGCAACAGGTTCTTCAAAATTCCATGCCATCAGGCAGCAGAAAATACTCGATAAAGTATTTGAAGAATGTGATTGCCCGTATATTGGTGAAGAGTGCAACATGGCCTGCATTGGTAACAGGTGGAAATCGTTTGAAAAAGAATTAAAAGAATTGCATGTTGATCACATCGACAGCAAATTTCATTCAGGTGTAAAACCGCTGAAATGATACAGGAGTTAATGGTTATTGGTTACTCGTTATTTGTTAAATGTTCCTTTAATTGTATATCCTGATAGGAGATTACCTTCTGGCTCCAACAAATCCCTCATTCTTTAAAATACCCTGAAGTAACTGATAAACATGTATAACTGGTGTGTGGCGAACAAGTTATCAACATTATGTATTTATATTCGATATAAATAGTATGCCAAATAGTTAGTTGACAATGTATTACCCCCCCCCCTGTAAATTTTTACATCCGATAAAAGCATTTGACAAAACTCCTTTATTGTAGTATCTTTATAACAACCAAAGCAGAGCTGGGAATAAATGCAATTTTGATTAACCATATCTGCTTAGTTTGAAAAGTTGCTGTAAATTACATAAAAAATGTAAACAATATATCTTTGAATAAAGCAATCCTCCTATTAGCATGTGTATTTCTTCTGTCCTTTTCTACCGGGGATAACAGGAGCGAATATAATGTACCATTAATGGCGTGGAGTGTTACTGCCGGTGATATTGATCTGGATGGTGACAATGATATTGTTGTTGGACATAAAACTGCGTGGCAACATACTAACCCAACGATTACATTATTAAAAAATATTAACAACGGAATATTTGAAATAATTGATACATCCATTATATTTTGTGGTTATCAGGAAAATATTTTAACTACCAATGTAAATCTTGATGATTATCCTGATATTATTTCATTTATGTCAGATTTTTCTTCAGGGAACGCTGAAAGATATATAAGAATATTTTATAATTATAATGGGGAATTTAGCTTGTTTCATGATTTTTTACTTAATAGTAATGCAACATTTTCAGATATTAATTTCGGAGATATTAACGGCGATTATTTTAACGATATTATTGTTGCTTCTAATAACGGCCGGTTCTGGGGTGCTATCTATAATGACGGTACAGGTAATTTCTCAAATCCCCAATATAATCAAGTAAATTATAATCCAAACGGTTTGGTATGCAACGATCTAAATAATGATGGCAGGGATGATATTGTTGTTTGCGGCCTTAAAACGAAAATTTATTTTAGTTATCCTGATGGTTTTCAGGAGATTGAACTTGAAACCGAAGATTTTTTTATTCGTGTTTTTATTGTTGACTTTGATCTTGACGGATTAAAGGATATTATTGCTTTTGATGATATTCTCGGAGCTTTTACCCTTATCGCCAGATTCAAAAATATCGGAAACAATTCTTTTGAACGGTTACCGGATATAGTAAAACAGCCTGGGTCCCACGTGTATTTTATAACTGATTTTAATAATGATACATTACCTGACATCCTGCTACAATTGGCTAATTTCTCAGGGTATAAAATTTATTATAATAAAGGAAATTTCCAATTGGGTGATTCTTTGTTTGTACCTGTTCCTTTTTATGGGGAAGGGTGGCGCAATTGCTATTGCGCAGATATGGACGGCAACGGCTATCAGGACATAATTACCACACGCGCTTTAAATGCCCCCCTGCCCGCTAATGTCAATATCATGTTTAATGATGGAAACGGAAATTTTGTGGAGGACCCGCTTACTTTAATATATCAGTACTCATCAACAATCAATTATCATTTCTCATGTTACCCTAATCCTTTCCAAACGGAAACAACATTTGAGTTCAAAACAGAAAAAAATGAAATGGCAGAACTTTACATATACAACCTTCAGGGAAGGTTAATCACATGTTTAACAAAAAGTGTAAAGAAAGTAGGTCAAATTAATTATTTAAAATGGGACGGGCTTGATACAGGTGGTAAACCATGCAAGCCCGGTAGCTACATAGCATCTCTTAAGGTAGGTGAAAAGCTTGTCCAAAACATTAAACTCATTAAATCACAATAAACATATGAAAAAAACACTTATTATAATCACATGCTTAATTCTTCTGTCCTTTTCTACCGGGGATTACAGGAGTGAATATAATGTACCATTATTGGCATGGAGTGTTACTGCCGGTGATATTGATCTGGATGGTGACAATGATATTGTTGTGGGGCATAATTATAGTACTAAAACGCATTGGAGTGGGGTTTCCATCTTGCTCAATGATAACAATGGCTATTTTGAGTTATATGATTCGATTTATCTTTATGCGGGCCAGTCTAATGTTTTATTGGAAAACCTTAATATATTACCAAATAAAGAGATTATCGCTAATTATATAGATTCTTTATCCGGAATAAAATTCTTGGCTATAATAAATGATTTTGATCCGACAGATATTATATACTTTACGGTCAATACTGAGGAAGCTATAAATTATAAAACTACGGGTGATATAAATGGTGACGGAGAGCCGGACATCGTTATTGCCTCAAACAAAGGCCAGTACTGGGGTGTTCTTTATAATGACGGAACAGGTAATTTTTCAAATCCGCAGTATAATCAGGTAAGTTTTGATCCCAATGACGTGGCAGTAAACGACCTGAATAACGATGGCAGGGATGATATTGTAGTATGTGGGCAGAAGACCGAAATATTTTTTAGCTATCCTGATGGCTTTCAGGAGATGGATATTGAAAGCGAATATTTTTTTATTAAAGTTTATATTGTCGATTTTAATGAGGACGGTTTAAAGGACATTATTGGATTTGATGATATTTTTGGTACATATACCCAGATAACAATTTTCAAGAATATAGATGGGACTAATTTTGAGAGGCTTCCATATGAATTAAAGCAACCGGGTGCCCATGTGTATTTTATCACGGATTTTAATAATGATACACTACCAGACATTTTACTTCAGTTGGCTAATTTCTCAGGGTATAAAATTTATTATAATAAAGGAAATTTCCAACTGGGCGACTCATTGTTTGTACCTATACCTTTTTATGGTGAAGGGTGGCGCAATTGCTATTGCGCAGATATGGACGGCAACGGCTATCAGGATATAATTACCATACGGGCTTCAAATGCACAATTGCCGGCTAATTTGGATATCAGGTTCAACAATGGTGAAGGAGATTTTGTTGAAAACCCATTATCCTCAATAGAAAATTACAGTTCACCAATTGACAAAACATTTTCATGTTATCCGAACCCTTTCCAGAATAGGACAACATTTGAGTTCAAAACAGAAAAAAATGAAATGGCAGAACTTTACATATACAACCTTCAGGGAAGGTTAATCACATGTTTAACAAAAAGTGTAAAGAAAGGAGGTCAAATTAATTATTTAAAATGGGACGGGCTTGATACAGGCGGTAAACCATGCAAGCCCGGCCCGTATTTAGCTTACCTGAAGGTAAACGGTAAAATCAAGAAAACCGTAAAACTTATAATAACAAAATAAGCATGAAAAAAACACTCATAATAATTACCGGCTTACTCCTTCTTGCCTTTACAACTGCCAGTATAAGAAGCATGTATAAAGTGCCCCGCGAAGCTGCATCGGTTTGTGCTGCTGATATTGACATGGATGGGGATAATGACTTATTTATTGGACATTTGTTTAATTCGCAAACTAATTGGACAGGAATATCCATTCTAATTAATAATGGTTTAGAACCTATGGAATTAGATAGTTTTTTTCTAAATGGCCAACATCGTTCAGTAATTATCCAAAGATTGGATAATAATTCTTTTCCAGATCTGATATCTCAGGCTTGGGATGGTTCTAATTCACAAATTGGCATTGTATTTAACTTAAACACATCAATGTCTAATATTTACAACGTTGATATTAATTCTTATGCTGATGATATCAAAACTGGAAATATAAACAATGATTCAGCAACAGATATTGTTTTTATTTCGAATAACAACCAATATTGGGGCATACTTTATAATAATGATAGTAGTTGTTTTAACCCTCCACAATATTACAATCTGGAATATTATCCGCAAGACATTGTTACGGGTGACCTGAACAATGACGGGACTGACGACATTGTTATTGGCGGTAGTACGGAAATATATTTTAGCAAAGATACAGGCTTCCAAAACCTTCAGCTCGGGGGTCATACTTCGAGGGTACATATTGCTGATATTGATAACGATGGCGACAATGATATTATCGGGCTGTTTGACCTGTTGGGTGCTGAAACAGATATCACGATATTTGAAAACACCGGATTGGAGACTTTCGTAAAACATGACATTAATTATTTCCTCCCGGGATCAACTTCTTCGGTTGTTACTGATTTTAATAACGATACATTGCCCGATTTGATGGTATTGCCTGCCTCAAACAATGGGGCCTTCATACTATATAATGCCAGCGGTCTTGAATTCTATGAACCTGAATTTATTGAAATTCCAAATGACGGTGAGGCTTACCGCAGGGCAACCACTGCTGACTTGGATGGCAACGGTTTTAACGATATTGTTTTAGTTAGAAGGACAGGCCCTAATGCTGCTACATATAACAATGTTATCATTTTGTTTAACGATGGTGAAGGGAATTTTGTGGATGATCCCTTAACAACCATCCAAACTCAAAACCTAAAACTTCAAATTCAAGACTTAATTTGTTACCCCAATCCGTTTGCCAATACAACAACTATCAATTATAGATTGAACGAGCAAAGTTCAGTTGTATTAAAGGTGTTTGACCATGTAGGAAAAGAAATAAAAATACTTGACAAGTCAATTAAAGATAAGGGTTTGAATAAAACCGAACTAGATATGAGTGACTTTGCACTCGGTATTTATTTCTATTCGTTATTTGTTAATGGGCAAATATCGGATACAAAGAAGATGGTTATCAGGTAGAACTGGTTTATTAAAAGTAGTATAACAATTTTCAACTCTGCCTCCTGTTCCTTACTACGGATCAGGAGGTTTTTGTTTAATTACTAACCTCGCAGTTTAATCTCCATACTATAATAATGATTTTATTCTGCAAAAGATTTTCTGATAGTTTTGCAATATGATCATAGAAGTAAAAGTACCCAGCCCCGGAGAATCCATAAACGAAGTTCAGGTGGCCACATGGCTTGTTGAAGATGGTGATTTCGTTGAAAGAGATCAGGATATCGTTGAAATTGATTCTGATAAAGCAACACTTCCACTGTCAGCACCTGCTGACGGAAAAATTAAAATCGTTGTTGAAGAAGGAGAAACAATTGAAATTAATACGGTTATTGCAAAGATTGATACGGAGGTGAAAGGGAATGCAAAGGCAAATGCAAAGGTTAAGTCAGAGGCAGAGGTTGAAGCGAAAGCGTCCTCCTTCGCTGAAGCTACGGCGGACAGGGAGGCGAAAGCTAAGGTAGAGTCGGAAACTGAAAAAAGTGGTTTTGATCTTACTATCTCACCACTTGCCCGAAAGTTGATGGAAGAAAACGCAGTTAACGAGAATGACTTCGTCGAGTTTTTTAAGAACCATAGAGTAGGTAAAACAGATGTAGAGTATTACCTGGATAATAAAGATAAAGTACTGGCATCTGTAAAACCTGATTTGGCTCCTGTAACATCATGGAAAGGTGGCAGAAACGAAGATCGCAAAAAGATAAGCATGTTGCGCAAAAAACTTGCACAGCGCCTGGTATCCGTAAAAAATGAAACAGCGATGCTCACTACATTTAATGAAGTGAACATGACACCCATCATGAATATCCGAAAGAAGTACAAGGAAATTTTCAAGGAACAACATGGTATCGGACTTGGTTTTATGTCATTCTTTACGAAAGCCATAACCGAGACCATTGCCCATTTCCCGCAAATTAATTCTCAATTTGACGGTGATGAAATAGTTTCGTTTGATTATGTTGATATCAGTATCGCCGTAAGTGCGCCAAAAGGATTGGTAGTACCCGTAATCAGAAATGCCGAAATGCTGAGCCTGGCAGAAATTGAAACCAGGATCAAAGAGCTTGCAGAAAAAGCCCGCGAAAACAAAATTACACTTGAAGAAATGCAGGGTGGAACATTCACCATCACCAATGGCGGTGTGTTTGGTTCTATGCTGTCCACACCGATCATTAACCCTCCTCAAAGTGCAATTTTAGGGATGCACAACATAGTTGAGCGTCCGGTTGCCATAAATGGAGAAGTTGAAATTCACCCGATCATGTATGTTGCAGTTTCGTATGATCACCGCCTGGTTGACGGCCGTGAATCGGTTAGCTTCCTGGTGAAGGTGAAAGAAATGCTCGAAAATCCTGAAATGATGCTTTATGGCGGAAAAGATGGAATCGAAGTTTTGCTGGGACTTTAACATATTTAGGCGCTCCCGTGCCTGTAAACATCTTTATTCATTTAACTTTGTCATTAAATACTTTTATTGATGCAACACAAAGTTGATTTTCTTGTAATTGGTACCGGAATGGCCGGGCTGATCTATGCTTTGAAGGTTGCCGATCATGGCAAAGTTTGTTTGCTTTCCAAAACAATAATTGATGATACGGCTACCAGTTATGCACAGGGTGGAATCGCTGCCGTTATGTATTCACCTGATACTTACGAAAAACACATTAGTGATACATTAAAGGCTGGTGTAAAACTGAATAATGAAGAAATAGTAAGGATAACCATTACCGAATCATCTGAACGGGTTAAGGAACTTATTGAATGGGGGACACATTTTGACAAAGAAAAGTCTGGCAAATATTTGCTGGCCAAAGAGGGTGGCCACTCCGAAAATCGCATACTGCACCACAAAGACAATACCGGCTTTGAGATACAACGTGCTCTCAGCGAAAAAGTAAGAAACCACCCGAATATCAAAGTTTTTGAAAATTATTTCTCAATTGACCTGATCACGCAACATCATTTGAAAGAGCTGGTTACAAGAGGACGAACTGACACCAGTTGTTATGGTGTTTATGCATTAAATAAGTCAACAGGCTCAATTGAAACATTCCTGGCCAAAACCACCATGCTGGCAACAGGAGGTTTGGGAAATATTTACCAGACTACAACCAATCCGGTTTTTTCTACCGGTGATGGAATTGCAATGGCTTATCGCGCTAAGGCAGTCATTGATAATTTGGAATTCGTACAATTCCATCCAACCTCATTATTTCACCCCGGCGAAAAACCTTCATTTCTGATTACCGAAGCCATGCGGGGAGCCGGTGCTATTCTGAAAAATAAACATGGCGAGGCCTTCATGGCAAAATACGATGAGCGAAAGGAACTTGCTCCCCGTGATATTGTTGCCAGGGCTATTGACAATGAGATGAAATTGTCAGGGGATGACTTTGTTTTCCTTGATGCCCGTCACATCGAAAAAAATGAATTAATCAATAGCTTTCCAACCATTTATGCTAAGTGTTTGAGTATTGGTATCGACATTACCAGCCAGATGATACCGGTAGTACCGGCTGCCCATTATTCGTGTGGCGGGATCAAAACCGATATAAATGGGTTAACCAGTATTCAAAACCTATTTGCCTCGGGCGAAGTGGCAAGTACCGGGCTGCATGGCGCAAACCGACTGGCTTCCAATTCCTTACTCGAATCGGCAGTTTTTTCTCATCGTGCTGCGCTACACGCTGTTGATTGTTTTAAAATAACCGGGTATCCTGAGTCAGTTCCTGACTGGGATGCTGAAGGCTTGGTGATGAACGAAGAGATGATCCTGATCACACAATCGGAAAAGGAAGTACAAACAATCATGAGTAACTATGTAGGAATAGTGCGTTCTAACCTCCGGTTACAACGTGCGCTGGACAGGCTGGAGATCATTTATAATGAAACCGAGGAGCTTTATCATAATTCAATAATTGATAGCCAGCAAATTCTTGAACTCCGAAACCTCATCAATGTAGCCTACCTTGTTATCAAGTTTGCACAGGAGCGTAAGGAAAGCATCGGATTGCATTATAATATTGATTATTAGATAGAAGTGGGAAGATGGTAGTGGGAAGTCCGAAGTTGGAAGCTAGAAGCTAGAAGCTGATATTCGAAAAACAAAAATTGACAGCAAGAATATATATCTTAAAAAAAACTTATGAAATTTAAATTTGAAAAGCTTAAAATCTGGCAATTTCAGTCGGCAGTAGACAGTCTTCATTTTTCCCGTTCCAGAATTCAAGCTCAAATATTCATAAAATACTAATTCAAAACACAATATTAAATGGCCCTAATTAAATCAGTAAACGGAATACTACCCGAGTGGGGAGATAACTGCTTTATTGCTGACAACGCAACAATTACAGGCGATGTTATCATTGGTGATGATTGCAGTATCTGGTTTAATGCTGTGGTTCGTGGTGATGTGCACTACATCCGAATTGGTGACAACGTCAACATTCAGGATGGTGTAATTATCCATTGTACTTACCAGAAAGCTCCTGTTGAAATTGGGGATAATGTATCCATCGCTCATGGTGCAATTGTGCATGGCTGTACAATCCATGACAATGTGCTGATTGGCATGGGTGCAATAATAATGGATGGAGCAGTAATTGAACGCAATTCGGTAATAGCAGCCGGAGCACTGATCTCAAAAAATACAGTGGTTAAATCGGGCAGTGTTTACGCAGGAGTTCCTGCCAAACAAATCAAAACCGTAGATACTGAGCTACTGGAAGGAGAAATCCATCGCATTTCAGATAATTACAATATGTATGCGAGTTGGTATGATGAATAATATCTGAGACAGAAGACCTTAGATTCAAGAGCCAAGAGCCAAGACTACCTTTTTTCCCCTCGGGGGACCTGCCCGACTGGTTCGGTCAGGCGGCGACGCCAAAGGCAGAGGGGGTCAAGAAACAAAACAATACAAGATTAAAAACTTGTTGGTGGGGACATCAACAATGGAGACAGAAGACATAAGAATTAAGAGCCAAGAACCAAGAGTTAAGAGCCAGGACTACCTTTTCTCTCCCCGGGGGAGATGTCCGTCAACTGACGGACAGAGGAGGTTAATAAACAAACCAATATAAGATTAATAACTCATTGGTGGGGTCACCAATGATGGTGGCCACGCACAAAAAAACCCCGCATTGAGCGAGGTTAAATTTTTATACTTTGAAAGGTATTATTGAATACCTAATTTTTTCTTTACGTGTGGTAAAATATTTTCACCGTTTTCGTAAAATACAAGTGCACCGGTTCCAACATCAAAAATATAGGTGTAACTCATTTCTTTGCCCACTTCGGCAATAGCATTTTTAACTTTCTCAATCAGCGGGTTAAAAAGTTCGGCTTGTTTTGCGCCAAGATCCGCGTCGGCAGATTGCTGAAATGCTTGGATACGCGCCTGTAAATCAGTGATTTCTTTTTCTTTAGTCTGCCTGATTAGGTCCGACATGGTGTTTACATTCTCCTGGTATTCAGTAACCTTTGTCTGATACTCCATACCCATGGCTTGCATTTGCTGGTCGAGGTAATCAGCATAAGCCTTTAATTCGTTCTGTAGCGAATCCGTTTCCGGCATCAATGTTAATATCTCATTTGAATCAATGTACCCGAACTTTGCAACTGACTGTCCGTAACTAAAAGAGGCAACAAGTACAGCCAGTGAAATAAGTGCGATTGCTTTTCTAAATCTTTTCATTTTCAATTCAGTATGTATTATTAATAATGTTTTATTTCCTGAAACAGGCCGGCAAAATTAAGAAAATTTCAGTACCACAATATTTTTTTCCAATTCATTTAAAATTAATTAAGAAAGATTAAGAAATTCGTTACTTGTCGCCTCTAGTGCGCTGTTCCCGTTTTACAGTTTGCATCACATTTCCCACTTCATCAAGTACATCATCGCTGATGTCAAATTTCGGGTTTACCCAAAGTAAAGTCATTCCTCCGGCTTTGTCGAATACAAAGGCAAAATTTCGTGTAGTGGCAATGGTCTCGATAGCATTGTAAACCTTCTCCTGTATGGGTTGGACCAGCTCCTGTCGTTTTTTGTACAAATCACCTTCAGGCCCGAAATACTTACTTTGCAGCGTCTTGACTTCCTGTTCTTTTGCAATAATTTCATCTTCGCGTTTGCGTTTTAAATCATCGGGCAACAATACAGCCTCGGCCTGGTATTTTTTGTACATATCTTCTACCTGTCCATAACTTTTTTCGATTTCTTTTTGCCATCTTTCTGATAAATCATCAAGCTCGTCCTGGGCATCCTGAAATTCAGGGATATTATCCAGTATATATTCAGTGTCAACATAAGCATACTTCTGCCCAAATATTGATACCGAAATGAAAAGGAAAATAAGTGTCAACAAACTTAATGCGCTGTGTGATTTGAGGTTTTTCATCTGTATATTTTTTTTTAAAGATCCAGCATAATAATTCAAAAATCCTGCCACTAATCGAGCGATTGGTTAAGCGAAAAGTGGAAATGGCTTCCTGCAGCAGAAGGAATACCTGGAATAGGATCGAAGCCATACGCCCAGTCGAGGCCAAGCATACCAAACATCGGCAAGAAAACCCTGAGTCCAAAACCGGCGCCTCGTTTAAGATCGAAAGGATCAAAACCAGTAGCGCCCAGCCATGAGTTACCTGCTTCAGCAAACGCCAGCACAAAAATGGTTGAGCTGGGATTTAACGTAATCGGGTACCTTAACTCCAGCGTATACCGGGCAAATATGGTTCCTCCAATATTTCTGTCTTTGTAATATAATGGAGTAACACTCTCATTTTCATATCCTCTCATCCCGACAACTTCACGTCCATCATAATTTGTTGTTCCCGAAAGTCCATCACCACCTAAATAGAATCGTTCAAATGGTGTTGTACCAAGTTCTGAATTATAATGCCCCAGAAAACCAAATCTAAAGCGTGGAGTTAATACCAGTTTATCAAACAATTCAAAATACCAGTATGCCTTAAATTTCCATTTATGGTACTCAATCCACTGATATTTTTCAGTATCCCCTATTTGCGAATAGTCCTTATCGCTAAACAAAGAATAGGGTGGTGTTAATTCAAGCCCTAATGATATTTCCGATCCTTTTCGTGGGTATATTGGTTGGTCAACAGAATTTCGGCCAAGAATAATTTCGTAACTTATGTTATTGTAATTTCCTGTTCCTGATCCAATTGGAAATATTGTTGCATAATTTTGCAGTTGATACAATTGAAAATTGATACCCTGGTACAGTGTAAAATAGTCATCGGGCCAGGTAAGCCTTTTCCCCAGGCCAATTGTAACACCATCAATCACAAATTTCGAACGATTGGTGTCGGATTTTGGCAAGCCATTGGTATAAATTGAGTGGTAATAGGATACAGTGAGTGCATTGGGTTTTCTGCCTCCCAACCATGGTTCAGTAAACGACACACTCCAACTCAGGTAGTCTTTACCGTAGGTTTGGAATCGCAAAGCCAGTTTCTGTCCATCTCCTGAAGGCACGGGTTTCCATGCTCCCTTCTTAAATATATTGTTGAGGGAGAAATTATTAAAACTGAGCCCAAGCGTACCGATGATCCTTCCATAACCCCAACCGCCTGACAATTCAATCTGGTCTGCCGAGGTTTCTTCAACCTGGTATTCGATATCAACTGTTCCTTCTCCCGGATTAGGTACAATATTCGGGTTAATGGTTTCTGCATTGAAATACCTCAGGTTGGCCAATTCACGTGTTGTACGAATTACATCTGAACGACTAAAAAGCTGGCCGGGCCGTGTCCGTATCTCCCTGATTACCACATGATCGTTTGTTTTGTCGTTTCCTTTAATCGTTACATTTTTTATCCGGGCCTGCTTTCCTTCATAAACCCTGATCTCCAGGTCAATGGAGTCGTTCTCAACATTAACCTCAACTGGGGTTGCATTAAAGAAAAGGTATCCGTTATCCATATAAAGGGAACTTACATCAAAACCGGCTGGATTAAATTGCAGGTTGGTTTCAAGCAACTCTTTATTGTAAACATCACCTTTGTAAATACCGAGAATGGTACTCAAAAACATGGATGAATAAACGGTATTTCCAACCCAGGATATATTCCTGAAGTAATACTTATTGCCTTCACCTATATTTATTGCAATGATAAGATTCTGATCATCAATGCGGTAAACAGAATCGGAAACAATGTGGGCATCCCGGTATCCCTTTTTATTATACTTGGCTATCACCAGGTTAAGGTCATCCTTATAATTTTTTTCGATGTATTTAGATCCCTTGAACTTGATTTTATAATTGTCCTTGAAATACTTTACCAGGTCATCCCTGAATTTTCCAAATTTGAGTGTAACTGCATCTCCAACAAGGTTAATGGTTAATGGCCCGAGGCTGTCGAGCGGATTGAACACACCTTTTTCTTTTGTCTCCTTCATTGCCGAACGAACGGCATCGTCACTTAAATGTGAGTTACCTTCGATGAGGATATGTTTGATCTTGACTTTCCTGTTTTTACTAATATCAATAATCAGATCCTCGAAGTTTGGATGAGTTTTGTCAGGCTTTTCTTTGATATTGACATCAGCGTTCATATAACCTTTTTCAGCATAAAAGCCTTTAATAATGCGTTTTGTTTTGATCATCAGGTGATCGGTAACAACATCGCCTCGTGTAAGGTTTATTTTTTCACGGATATCATCGGCTTCCGATTTCCTGATCCCAGTAAACGAAAATTTACTCAGTCGCGGACGCTCACGTAGGTTCAGCTTTAAAAAGATTTTGTTCCCCTGAATTTTAGTCGCGGTGATACTGATATTATCAAAAAGTCCCTGCTCCCATAACTTCCTGATTGCATTTGTTATTTCGTCTCCGGGAACTTTTATTCGCGTTCCGACATCAAGTTCCGAAAGCATGATAATCACATTCTTGTCGAGATATTCAACTCCAGAAATTTCAACACCACCAATTATGTATTCGCTGGGGCGTTCGTAACTGATCTTTGAAAGGTCGCTTCCAATACTAATTTGCGCCACCAAAAGGGCAGGTAGCGCTAAAACGGTTACCAATATTAATGTCGATACAATTTTACCAGTATTGTTAATCATCCCTTCTGCCTAGCTTATAATTTGCTCACTTGTCAAACCGAACCTTCTTTCCCTGTTTTGATAATCTACAATAGCCTCATACAATGTTTCTTTTGTAAAATCAGGCCACAGTTTCTGCGTAAAATAAAGTTCAGTGTAGGCAATCTGCCACAATAAAAAATTGCTGATCCTCGCTTCCCCGCTGGTCCTGATCAGCAGCTCCGGATCAGGCATATCAGCAGTATTGAGGTTTTTTGCAATTAATTCTTCGGTAATGTTTTCTGCTTTATACTGGTGTGTATCCTGTTGGCTTAAAATGCGTCTGACTGCTTCGGTAATTTCCCATCTTGAACTGTAACTCATGGCGAGGGTCAGTACCATGCGGTCGTTTTTTTTGGTTTCCTCAATAGTTTCCATCAGGCGATTATAGTTTTCTTCCGGAAGACTTTTTAAATCGCCGATGGCATTAAGCTGTATATTGTTTTTGTTAAGGGTATCTAATTCTTTTCGGATGGTTTCGACAAACAATGTCATTAATGCTTCGACTTCGTATTTCGGGCGGTTCCAGTTTTCGGTTGAAAAAGCATATAAGGTCAAATAACCAACACCCAGTTCTGCTGAAGCTTCAGCAGCAGCACGAGCAGCATCAACACCATGCTGATGTCCGAAAATACGGTCGTGACCATGTTGCCTGGCCCATCTGCCATTACCATCCATAATAATGGCAATGTGCTTCGGAAGCTTATCCGGTATTATTTTTTCTTTAAACCCCATAACTTCTGGCTTACCAGCCTTCCATGTTACATTTTGTTTTACTTTTTAAATTGATTTTATAAGTAAATGTAATGCCAAAAAAGTTGTACCAATCCCAGGTTGAAGTTTTGTCTTCATCCAAGTCGATACCTGATTGATATTCGGTAGCATTAACACCATCGAGTTTGTCAGTAAAAGTTTTACGCATGCCCCATTCGGCTCCCAGTGCCAATCGTTCGGATAAACTAAATTTAAATCCCGCACCGAATGGGAAAGCAATGCCACTGGCTTGGTCAGTGAAAAAATATGATACGCCGGCAAAGATGTAAGGAGTCGCAAAGCTTTTTTTACTGCCTGTAAAATATTCCAAAAAATTAAATTCAGCAACTGCTGAAATATCATTTATCGTGGAGCTAAAACCATAATCATTGGGTACAGGGCGTCCTGTTAATGAATCGGCCCCGGCAATACTCCCACGGTAATAGGAGAGTTTAAAAGCCCATCGGGGATTAAAGTTAAACCTGACCAACGCACCGTAGGCCGGTTTGGTTTTATTAAAATGAAACCACGGATTCATTTCGCCGAGATAGTAGGATCCTCCACCAAACAACCCAATTTCCATATTTTGAGCCTGTGTGGGATTAACAAACAGGAATAATAAAACTCCTGCGAATAATCCTTTTAGGTACCTGAATCTCATAAAATATATTTTTGCTTTTGTTCTTTGATTTTGAGCGGCAAAAGTATCATTTTTTTAGTTATTTATTATACCATTGCCCCGACACAAATCCATCTGTTGAAATTTTTTACTTAGCCACTCATTATCATATAATTAAATCAGTTTCTATAATCTTTCCCCCACATTAGTTTATCTCTAATGGTGGAGAAAAAATCCTGGTTTTTCATTTGAACCAGATTGACATTAAAATCACATCTATTAATTATCAGTTCATCTTCTTTATCGATGGAAGAGTGTCTTGAATCGAGTGTCATCAGGTATTTTTCCTCTCTTCCTTCTATTTTGATTTTAATTTCACTGCTGTCCTCAATAACGATAGGACGTACCGTTAAATTGTGCGAGGCGATGGGTGCAATTACAAAATTATGCGAACCGGGACTTACAATGGGACCTCCTACTGAGAGTGAATAAGCGGTGGAACCGGTTGGTGTTGAAACGATCAGGCCATCTCCCCAATAGGTATTTAATTTTCGTCCATCCACAAAAACATGAACAACGATAAGCGAGGTTGTGTTGTTGCGATAAATAGTAAGGTCGTTTAAACCAAAATTCAAATCACCAAATATTCCGGTGGGTTGCTCTAATTTCAGCAACGATCTTTGCTCTAAGTAATAATCGCCGGAGAAAATGTTATTGATGGCAAACAGTATTTCATCTTTTGCGATACTCGATAAAAAACCAAGCCTTCCTAAATTAATTCCCAAAACCGGAATTCCCGAACCGCGGATAAACGGTATTGTATCCAACATTGTTCCGTCTCCGCCAATCGAAAACAACATATCGGTTTGTTCGAGTAAATCGTAATGAGATGCGAATAGCTTATGGCCTGACGGCAAAGCAATCTTATCAGCAATTTTCTCAAAAAACGGGTTATAAATCGTGAGCGAAACCTTGCGTTTAGATAATTCATCCATCAGTAATTGCAGGTATTGACGATGCTCATCTTTGTATTCTTTGCCAAAAATTGCAATTTTCATAGTACCTGTTATTTAATTTGCAAACTTAACCGAAAATCAAGATGATTTCAAAATCACGGAATCGTTAAAAGGTTTCAACTCTGATTATTAACGTTTTTTAACGAAACCCGATTAGATGGGAGCTACAAGGTTAATGAAAAATCCATGGTCTTTTTGTTTATTCAAAGTATATTCAAGACGAATAACCAGATCGTAATACGTTACAAAATCAATACCTACGCCGGTTCCCCATAGTATTTGGTTGGAAAGCGTATTATTGGGATCGTTTACTTTATTGTAGGCATATCCCATGTCGAAAAACAGGTTGGCATACAGCGCATAAAATATCTTACCGAATTTTTCAGTTTTAATCCATTTTATACGATGTACTTTTCGGGGGATGATCTCAAATTTGAAATTTGATTTTAATAATCCAAAATGCTGCCCTGTAATTACATAATACTCGTAGCCCCTTATCTCCAAGCCTTTGTATCCAATTGCGGGTTGCAATAGGTAGGGAATTGAATCTTCGTTGGAGAGTTTTCCGGTAATATTATAAGCAAAATACCATCTTTTATACAGCTTGATGTACTGATCGAACACGAACGAAACCGAGAGATTATTCACATCGCTTCCGAATATGCCAAGGCCCTGTTTGAAGATACCTGCATCGAAATAAAATCCTTTTAGCGGATAGGGTTTGTAATCCCGAAAGTCAATTTTATACAGATAGCTCAGTGAC
The DNA here is from genome assembly GCA_030596395.1 of Chlorobiota bacterium. Taxonomy (GTDB): domain Bacteria; phylum Bacteroidota; class Bacteroidia; order Bacteroidales; family F082; genus JAADID01. Next base: position 76,517 of record JAUVKF010000005.1, read on the forward strand.
AGGAAGTTCAGGGTTGTTTGCTGATAAGCAAATCCAGGATTATTTTCCACAAGTGAATCAGAAAACAAATAGTGGTCGAAGTTCAGCGTAATGGTATGTAAAAAATTATATTTCTGCCTGTAAGTAAAATCGACTGTGCCAAATCCCCATTCCTGGGCATTTCCGTTTTCAGGTTTATAAAAAACAGGTTTGTTCTCCTCCAGCCAGTATGCTACTTCCTTATTTAACTGGTAACCCGCAAGCATACTCATCCCAAAATTCTGGCCTTTTGTGAGATAGGGTATTGTCCATTTCATAGCCAGCTTTTTATCATAACCGGCCTGAACGATAAAATTCAGGTATTCCATTCTTCCCCTGAAATTTTCAATCCGCAGGTCAATACCATAATTCAGCCTGCTAAAATCCTTTGTCTCCAACCACGCATTAAAATTTCTGTCAGCGCCAAAATCCAGGATGGGGATAGGCCAAATATACCATCGTTCGGTAACGTCAACCACAGCAACGCATTGGGTTCCTACTATTTGCTTGGTGATTGACGCAAAATTAAACAACGAGCGGTTCATTAAATTCTGACTGCTTTTTATAATCAGGCTGTCAAGCTCATGATTGCTTAAGCGATCTCCTTCGCTAAATTCAATTTCGCGGAGAATTATTTTATCACGGGTAATTTTATTGCCATTGATAACAATTTTAGTTATTGAAAGGCTATCGGCAAAATGAAGGAATGAAGTATCAGCATGTTGCTGGGCACTACTTTTTTGGATAAAGAAAGTGCAGATGATAAAAACGAATAGAGAACCAAACCATCGCATGTTAAATATTCAGATAATTCATCAATGAGTCATATCGCTCTCTCATGTCCTCCTGGTCTTCATCTTCACCAAATGAAGCTTTAACAATATAACCATAACGATCGAAGGTTTGAAGGATGGCGCCCAGTTCAATCTTATTTATTTTAATCACTACTTCAAGACGTGTTGAATCCTTATGATTGGTTAAAAATGTGCTTAAAATTTTAGCATCATTCGATTCAACAATATTGGCTATCTCGGTAAGGCTATAATCGGAATCGCTTATTTCCAACACAATAACACCACCCGGATTATCAATTGAATACAGGCCAGCCATGAAATTCAACAACCCCTTCAGTGTAAAACAACCTAAATATTTGTTATGATCATCCAGAACGGGGATCACAGTCAAACCTAATTCGTCAACAATCTTTAGCACGTCATAAATGTGCTGGTGCTCATTCACAAATGGATGTTCAAGCGATAATTTATGATTGCCAAGGGGTTCATCCGAATGATTAAGGTTGTAAACATCCTGCTCCGATACAATCCCAAGAAAATCCTCATTGTTTACAATTGGCAGGTGAGATACTTTATACTCATCCATCAAATTAAGTGCTTCCGAACCAGTATCAGAGGTTTTTAGTGGTAATATTTCATCTGTGATCAGTTGCCTGGCAATCATCTTAATAATACTAGGTCGTTAATATAATCATGTATTCAAGCGGTAAAAGTAATAAATCGGTTGAATAGGGAATAGTGATTGGTGATTGGTGATTTAGACTGAAGACCGAAAGGAGAAGGCGAAGGTAAAGGCGTAGACGAAGGAATTAGTTAATGGAAATTGGTTGAATTGGTTGAATTGGTTGAATTGGTTGAATTGGTTGAATCGGTTGAATCGGTTGAATCGGTTGGATTGGTTGGATTGGTTAACGGGGAATTGTGAATTATAGCCAATGATTCTTAAATCGTAATCCGTAAATAATGTCAATGGTCATTGGTTATTAGTCATTGGTAGATTTTCAGATTGAATACTGAGGACTGGAGAAACTGCCAACTGATCAGGAATCAAGACCACTTAACATATTTAAATAGTTTTCGTACCTGAACGGACTGATCTTGCCTTTTTCAAGGTCTTCCAGAACTGCACATCCGGGTTCGTCAATATGTAAACAATTATTAAACCTGCATTTATGCATTCTCGATCGAAACTCGGGAAAACGCTGGCCCAGTTCCGATTTATCAAATTCAACCAGACCAAACTCCTTAATGCCCGGAGTATCAACAATAAACCCACCGAAACTCAGGCTGAACATTTCAGCAAAGGTAGTGGTGTGTTTTCCTTTTTTGTGGTAATCAGATATCCGGCCAACTTTCAGATTTAGTGTTGGATCAATCGCATTGATCATGGCTGATTTGCCCACACCGCTGTGCCCTGCTATTAAACTTGTTTTGTTTTCCAATACTGTTTTAAAACTGTCAAGGTTCTTATCCTGCGGAACTGATGTAACAAGGAATTGATAACCTGCCTGCTGATAGGAAAACTTATAATACTCCAGTAATTCCATGTGCTTATCGCTTAAAAGATCGCACTTATTAAATACGATAACTGAGGGTATATGATAGGCTTCGGCTGTTGTGAGTACCCTGTCGACAAAACCAGTTGATGTTCTGGGTTTTACGATGGAAGCAATAACAATTAACTGGTCGATATTGGCAGCAATAATATGGGTTGCTTTCGATAATTTGGTTGCTTTACGAATGATGTAATTTTTCCGGTCATGGATATGTTCAATCACACCTTGACCGGCTTCCGGGAGGACATTAAAATCAACAATATCGCCTACCGCAATAGGATTAGTTGCCCTGATCCCTTTCATGCGAAACCTGCCTTTCAATTTACACTCAATCAACTCACCTTTTTCAGACAGCACCCTATACCAGCTGCCCGTTGAGCGCAATACTTTTCCGGTTATCAAGCTACTCATTTAAAGTTGTAATGTTTTTTAACCGGTACCGTAATATCCCAGGTACATTTGAGGCCATCTTTGAAGGTGACAAAATCGCCGGGTTTGATGTTAAAACTCCCCTCATCGGTTTCCACGGTAAACTCACCATCTAAAATCAAACATTCTTCATCACCTGTATAAGTCCAGTCAAAACGGGACACTTCCTTCGTCCAGATTGGCCAGGAATTGATGCCTTTTTCATTAATTCTTTCCGGGGAAAGATTTTCGATAATCACTTTCGTCATGGCAAACTATTTTAAGAATTTGTGCAAAATGGCTTAAAATTACAAACATTTGTTATATTTGATTAATAATTAATGCTGATTCCAATGAACTTGTACACGTATCTTTCGTTCGCCGTTTCTCCAATACTCATCGTTATTGGTCTTTTAATCTATCACTATGGATTTGAAATTAAAAAGATATCGAATATTATTAATGCAATCCTGCTGGGGATGATTAGTACAGTGCTGGTTGTCGCAGCAAATTATTTAATCGACACCCAGTGGCATGGCAATTATTCAGGCCTTCGCAGACTTCTGTTTTATGTGGTAATCGTTATTGCTTTCAGCGTTGAACTGGGCAAATACCTTGTTTTACGGTTTGGCTTTTATAATAAAAAAGACTTCCTGGGTCCGATTGAGGGTGTTATCTACGCCATGTTCATTGGATTGGGTTACTCAATGGTTGCGGTTGTTTTATTTGCTTATGGAATTATTGGTAAATCGTTGGGAGAATACCAATTGGTGTTTCTGTTTACTTATCCGTTCGTGAATATTGTTTTCGCTGTTTGTATGGGATTTTTTATCGGGATGGGAAAAATCAGAAAGAACATTTTAATTGATGATGCCACAGGTTTATTAGTTACTATTTTCTTCCATGGGTTATATTTCTTTAGTTTTGTTTCACGCGATAATGTATTAATCGGATTTACTTTTATCGGATTTTTATTTATCTCAATAGCCCTCTTCGTAAGAGCTGTTAATCTGAGAAAAGCACGAGAAGATTAGACCTTGTAAAGTTTACCGGGCAAGCATTGTACAACTCCTTCAAATTCAAGATTTAATAACGATGCAGCAACTTTTGATGCTGACATTTTACTTTTAATCACCAGCTTATCTATACCTATTTCACCGACTCCTTTAATTATCTCCACCAATAAGCGTTCATCGTCAGACATTTGAACAAACAACTGCTGTTGCGATTTTTTTGACACTTCACGTGAATCCCATCCCATTATGTAAGCAATATCATTACCTGATTCAGCTAAGGCGGCACGATTTGTTTTAATGAAAAAATTACATCCCTTTGAAACATCATCATTTACCCTTCCGGGAACAGCAAACACATCACGGTTATACGAATTGCCCAATTCAGCAGTTATGAGGGCACCTCCTTTGCGGTCGGACTCCACCACCACAATTGCATCGCTCATACCTGCCACGATCCTGTTTCGTTTCGGAAAGTTCTCACGGTCGGGGTTGGTACCCGACATGAACTCGGTAAGCAATCCACCTTGTTCGAGCATTTTTTCGGCAAGCTTCCTGTTCTGAGCCGGGTATAACCTGTCTAAGCCATGCCCCAAGATACCTACTGTTTCAGTCCCGGTTTCAACAGCCTTTCGATGCGCACAACTGTCAATCCCATAAGCCAGTCCACTAATAACCAGCACATCCTTTTCAGCGAGGGTTTCAACAATTTCCTCACACCTGCTTCGGCCATAATTTGTTGCCCGTCGTGTACCAACGATTGCTACTATCCGGCTGGCATTCAAATTTGATGTGCCTTTAAAATACAGCATCAGTGGGCCGTCTTCGCAATTAAGTAACCTGGCGGGATAATCGGGATTGGTGTAAAAAAGCGGTGTTATACCGTTTTTCTCAATATACCGTACCTCTTTTTCTGCCCGTTCAAATACATTGTGGTTGACAATACTATTAACTGTTGCGTTTCCGATTCCGGGAATTTTTTTTAACGCCGGTCTTGTTTCTTTAAAAACCGCCTCAGGGCTTCCACAATAGGCCATCAGCTTTTTACCCGAAATGTCACCGATTCCGGGAATAAGTGTAATTCCAATCTGGTATAGTAATTCGTTTTCGGGCATTGGGCCAAATTTATAATTAATATCAAATGTATTTTGAAATACGCCATATAATTAGTTTCTTTTTCACCTGAACTTCTTCAAAAAGTGTTTCAGTCCCGAAGTTTCGGGATGCAAAAACTTTTTTCATCGTTCATGCAAAAAACAATTCAAATTCTAAAGGCACACTTCAAAATACATTTGGTATAAATTGATAGATTTGCGATAATCATTGGCAAAAAATAAAACAATATTAATTTGCCCGCTCGACTGGGGCCTGGGCCATGCTACCCGCATGGTACCGGTTATTGATTTGTTTTTAAAACAAAACGCCAGGGTGATCATCGGCGCAGATAATCGCCCTCTTGCTTATCTACAACAGCGGTTCCCTAAATGTAAGTTCATTCAGTTTCCGGGTTTTGAGCCATCTTATCCGAAATCAGGCTCAATGGCTGTAGCTATGCTAAAAGCCTTTCCAAAAATGCTGGCAGCAGCAAAATCAGCAAACCGTTTCTTACAGGAACTGATCTTTGAAAAAAAAATTGATGTGGTTATTTCCGATAACAGGTATGAATTGCATTCGGAACAAGCTTATACAGTTTTTATC
>JAUVKF010000091.1 GCA_030596395.1 Chlorobiota bacterium
CTAATTCTTTAATAATTGTTTAACTACCTCATTCATTTTTGTATAGCTTTTTGTTATGGTATCCTTATCGGTAGATTCCACCCTAACAATCTTTTTTGTATTCAATTCGAACCAAAGCTCAACAAAAAGACCTGAAAGCAAATACAAATGAATGATGTATCCTTCTTCTTCTCTGGTCATCAATTCTTTTCCAGAATTAATGATCATTACAACCTGTTCGGTTTTTGTCAGGTTTTTGAAGGATGAGTTTGTTAATGTATCCATGATGCAATGTAGATTTACTTGTCCACCGTGTTGCCTTTAGCTACCCATTCATTGTAGCTACCATCATACATCTTCACATTTTTGTAACCGAGTACACTGGTAAAAGCAACATATAAAACTCCTGCTCTTTTACCCGACTGGCAAGAAACAATAATTGGGGAGTCGGCACTGACTCCATAAGCGGCCATAACTTTTTCTAATTCAGCTTTTGTTTTGAAGGCTTTATCAGCATCCAGCACATCTTTAAAACTGAGGTGAATTGCACCAGGAATGTGGCCTTTGCTTTTGTCAGTAGTTCCGGCAAATTCATTTGCATCACGTGCATCAAATAATTTTGCTTTGCCACTTTTAACATCAGCCAAATTAGCTACAATAGTCTGATCAACATTAACAGTAAATGTTGTAGCCTTTTTTTTCGCAGCCATTGGTGTTAAGGGCACTCTCGATTTCTTAAATGTCGCCATATTTTTGTGCAAAATCTTCACATTGGAAGCACCTAAATACTTCAATACCCAATAAACCCTTGAAGCAGGTTTTTGAGATCCGCCATCGTAAACAACAATTGCACTCTCATTGCTAACACCTTTGTTACCAAAAATCGTTGCCAGTTCGTCGTTGCTTAACAGAAAACCATCATCCTTGTTGTTGTTAAGTTCAACGTTCGGAATATTGATGGCATTTTTTATGTGCGATTTTTTATAATCAGCAGCTTTGCTTGCGTCAATAATCACCAGACTTTTATCTGCTTTATACAGTTTCATAAAGTCGGCGGCACTGATAATATCGCCTTGTGCAATTGTGGATACTGAGAACAGTCCTACTATTGCTATAATTAATATATACCTGATCGTTTTCATTTTTTTTATTCTTTTTTAATATTATTAAAATTTAACTTGTACCTGGAACATCAAAGCATCATTTTTGTATTCGTTAATGTCGCCATTTGTTGCAACCTCGGCATTATAAAGATAATTGAGTTGCAGTCGGGTCCAATCATTCAGAAAATAATTCAATCCAACTGTAAGTGTACTCTGTGGATATACCTGAGTTTTACCTAAAAATTTATAGGCACCATTATCCGGGTTGTAATACTCATATTTGATAACGGGTTCTAAACCAAAATTAAATGAATACATAGCCATCGCCCAGTAACCACCTTTATCAAATTTATCAAGTTCATTGGTCGCTTTACCACCACAGCCTCCACCACCATCAACTTTTCCTATATCCTGTCCGAAGATGTACTCACCCTGAAACCTGAAGTTCCAACCTTCAAAGCCTAAGTCTGCTGCATAACGGGTACGGCTTTTTTGGTCTCCGTTACTGGACTTTGTACCGATTAATCCTGTACGGTAACTGGCACCAATTTTAAATTTCCATGGGGCAAAAACTACACGGGCAGCAATATCCTTATTTTGGTTGTCATCATAATTTGTAGAACTCAAAATATTGTTGATACCTGTTCCGTTTAAAATGGCCACCTTATAAGAAATAATATCCCTTTCTTTTCCAAAGGAGCCCAGCAGCATGAATCCCAATTCACGAAAAGGACTAGCCAATTCATTAACTACCGTTGAACGACGGATAGTATGTAAAGCGTGACACGGGGTATTTAATTCCAAACTAAATGGAGATTTAAACTGTCCCATCGAAAACTTTACATATTTACCGAAAGGGGCATAAGATACAAAGGCATCAAGTAATTGGGGGCCACTTGCTGCCGGACTAAACTCAGCCATTACATAATAACTGATGTCGTAAGGAATGCTTCCCACTACGCCAACCCTTGCACGTTTGAAATAAAACGAACTTGGTTTTATCGCGTTACCATTGGGATCGTCGCCAAAGAAATAATAGTCGAATTGGGGTTGAATATAACCAACCAATTGCGGACCATCTTCAGAAGTTGCTTCAACGCATCCCTGACTAAATAACGATGAAGAAAACAAAGACACGATAAATAATAAACTAATTGAAAGGATAACTTTTTTCATAATATTATGGTTTTATTAAGTTATTTAAATAATTAATTCAGCAGGTCAGTTTTGACCTGCTGAATTAACCAAAAAAAATTATTTACCAGTTTCGTATGGATAATCTTTTGAATGTTGCCATGCCGGTTTTGACGCATCAACAAGTGCTTGATGACTCAGGCTGTTCACACCATACAGAATGCTTTTTGCACTATAACCTAATATCTGTAACCAGGCAGTTGTAATGGATGAAGTTTGACCTGTATAGCAATATATTAAGCAATCATCTTCAGCCGGAAGTGCAGTAACATTGTCTAATTTTATTTCGGGATAAACATAGGCACCTTTGTAATGACCAATGCTAAGGTAGGTGGCTTCATCCCAATAGTTATAAGTATTATGGGCTAATGGATCACTGAGAATGTCAGTTGAACTTACACCCCAGCCACTGCCTGCCAGCATTGTAGTAACAGCATCGGCAAGAATAACAGCACCATCGGTACTCGTAGTTTCCCATGCCGGGTACCCATTAGTTGGTAATGGAGCGCTTGCATCTGTAACCCAATTGCTGTTTCCAACTGCAGACTCTCCAATGTGACTAGTCCAAACATCAAATGCTTCGTTCCAGTATGACATACCAAATTTCATAACCTGTGCATCTTTGAAACCGGAAAGACGGAGAGCCATTACAGCACGTCCGGCAGTTTGACCAGATTTACAAACTATCAGGATTGGCTTTTCATTACCAACTTCATTTGCTTTTGTTAGTACATCAGCCAAAGCAACATTCATTGCACCTTTAATATGACCTGCACTAAAAAGTTCAGCACTGCGAATATCAAAAACATAATAAGCGGGAATACTGTGATCAATTGGATCAACAATTCCACCTTTGGCAATCAATTCAGGTGCTACTACCCATTTCGAAGGTTGATTTAATACTGTGGGTAAATCCAAATCATTTGCCATCATGTAAGTTTTAAGGGTTTCAAAATTCCCTTTCACTGGCGCAGGCGCCGGATCATCTTTACATCCGGTTAATACAAATGCCGGAATCAGTATTACTACTAAAAAATAACTAAATAATCTTTTCATTTGTTCAAATTAAGTGTTTAAAAAATAGATTTCTTTTCATTGTTAATTTGTTAACAAATGTAATGCAGCTATTATATGTTTTAACATAAGAACTATGTAATACATTAGAACAAAAACAGTAATAGGACATAAAAAATAGTGATGCGACCTACATTATTTTGTTAACACAGCCAGATGCAAAATAAAAAAGGGACTACAAATTAGTCCCTTTTAAACCGTCAGATGGTAAACGCCTAGCAGCCACCTACTTCTCCGCCATCGTCATGACCCATGGCGTCCAGGTTCTTCTCAAAAAGATCAGGATATGTTAACTCCCATTTTTTCCAGCCTCCATCTAAATAGCTTACCTTAGTGTAACCTAATTTCTTAAGGGTTTCACCGGCAAGGATACCTCTTTTTCCCTTTTTGCAATACACAATAATTTCTTCATCTGTCTCAGGTAAATACAGAAATGCTGCATCCCAAAATGCTTCATTATCAATTTTAAATTCGATAACACCTCGTGGTATATTGACAGATCCTGGAATATAACCTGCATTAAATTCATTGGGTTCCCTTACATCGATTAGCAAAATCATGTCTCCATTATCCAGTTTTTCCATTAATTGTTCAACGGTAACTCCGTCAACATTCTTTTGCGCTTCCACAACCATTTCATCAATGCTTTGCGGACCGACACGATTACAAGCCGACAGCAGCACCATGAAAAGAATTGATATTCCGAGAATTGGTTTAATCGTTTTCATCTTTATATTATTTTAATTCATTAATTATTTTCTTTCTCTTCGTCCTTTTTTTGTTGCCATTCGGCTAGCCTGAGTTTTTTCTTCATCATCTCACGTTCGGCCAGGTATCTTGCAGTGGTATCGATTATAAAACCTTCAAAACAATCGATTTCATCGCCAATATAAACAGGTGAAAGTGTTAGTGTGTGATAACCTTCGCTGCCATCTTTACAGGTGCGTTTTACCTCACCATGATTAATCGTTTCGCCTTTTAGAACTTTCGCGACAGTAGCCTCCAATTCCTTGAAATCTTCTTCGGAACGGCTGAGACGGTAATGCTTTCCTAATATTTCATCGCGCGAATCGTACTTATACAATTTTATCCAGGCATCATTCACTTCTTTGTAATAGCCATCTTTGCTAATGCAGAAATATCCGGCAGAACTTTGGCTTATCGCATCCCTGAAATAAGTTTCACGCTTAACTCCGAGTTTCTCTTCAACTTCTTCAAGCGCATGATCAAGTATCGCACTTTTGTCATCTCCTGCATCAAGTTTACTCCTGATAATTTTCAAAGCAACTTCCATTTCCTCTTCAACAACAATTTTAATTTCTTCTTCTTCCATTTCTTCCCAACCCGTAATCATCGCTTTGATACTCGACAAGAATTTTACTCCGGTAACTGTTGTCAGGTAAACATGGGCGATAACAAATGCCAGTAAAATATAGGCACCAAATGTGTGAATAAGAGCGATTGGCTCCAGGGTTTGAAACTCAATTCCAAATTTTGGATATTGAAAATAAAGGTAAAGAAATCCGGTCGAAACAATAACTGGAATAATGAGGATCTTTAATCCCAGATAAGTTATTCTTTGCAAAGGATTGAATTTATTGTAAACGGTTTTATTAGTAGGGTGCGGGGCATTATTGAAAATACCACCGATATAATACATAAATTGCTCTTTCAGCATTTTGGTTGTCGGGATATATTGTCTCCATTCGCCCGTAGTAAAATGCCAGAAAATGGCAAATACGATTAAAATTACAAGTGCCCAGGCAGCATAAGTGTGCCAGCGTACTGCAAAATCAAAGCCAAAAAGGGAAAAAGAGCCATGAATTTCAAAACCGGTTATGCCAAGAAATCCAATAATCAACGCTTGTGACCAGTGCCAGAAACGTTCAAATACTTTATAAATATATATTCTTTCCATTGTTATGTCCTCCTTTAGTTAGATTCTTTTTGAAAAAAGTACTTTCTTCTCAGGTATCTTCTGAGCATTGCATGGATAATAACCCCAATGATTGCTCCAATAATTACGATAACCCCAAAACCATCTAAGAAGATGTTCCTATCTCTTCCGGGTAAATAAAAATCAGTAAGGCTTGCAAGCCTGCTATTATTTCTTGTATGGCAGTCAACACATTTTAATGACTCACTGGCAGGTGATACCTGGTGATTAAGCGGCCAATACATTTCTGTTTCGATAAAACCAAAAGCACCACTGTAGGGCTGTCCAATATATTCCATACCTATCCTGGAGGCTTCATCCCAGTCAAAGTCCACCCAGTAAGCCCCTTTTCCTTGTTCCTTATCCCAAAGTTTAGGCTGAATCAAGGTCATATTAATGGTGTCATAAGGTTGTTTGCCACGGTGTACTTTAACAGGCCAAATCTTTGACTGTTCTGTACTTGACTGGCTAGCACCTTTATCTAAGTACGAACCGTACAACGAATTCATTTGTACAGGTACTGTCTCAATTTTGTCGGTTATTAATTGGTGATTAGCCAGTCCATTAAACCAAAAATACTCCGGGATAACATCGTCATCATAAACAAAATTTCCTTTTATTGAAAGATAATTATGATTTCCATATGCATCATTTTCGTGCATCGGTTTTCCGTCTTCATCCAAGCGTCCGGCCGTTGACCAGTCCCACCACATTTTGGTCGCATTGGCCTTGGCATAAACCGGAATATGACAAGTTTGGCAAGCGATTCTTATATTGTGGTCGTTCAGTATTTTATCCAGATGTGGTTTCTTAGTGTGACATTCTGTACAGGTTACCCGGTCTTTATTTTCTGATGACAAGGCATAAACTTTTCCAGCCATTTGGTGCTTCTCTGTTTTATGGCAGTCCACACAACTCATATTTTCTGTGTCTCTACCCATGTGCACATCCACTTCACGGGAACAATCAAGCATCGCAACATCAAGGTCGCCATGTTTTACATTGTTTCCACCACCACCCCAAAAGTGACACACTCCACAGTTCTCTGTTCCTGGTTGTCCCACACTTTGGGCTACTACATTTAAATTTACCGATGGGTCAGGAAGTCCAGCCATTCCTTTTCCTTTTTTATATGTTCCGGAATTATCGTGACAAACCAGGCAGTCGATGTTGGTTGACTCCGAAAAATCAAAGCTTTTGTCCTTCCATCCATATCCAATATGGCATCTTGTACAGGTGGCTTCACTACCAGCTACACCGATACAAAAATTGTTGAGGATGTTCTTTTTACCCAAAGGCACAATCCCTTTTCCTTCTATAAACTCATCGCGCTCCCATTTCCAGTGAGAGGTCGCCATAATTTCCTTATCTCGTTCTGTATGACATGACAAACAAGCTTCTGTAACCTGATGTGCATTTTCGAATGTCTGTTGCAGCACTTCAAATTTGGAGTGGTCAACAGACGGTGTAGTGTTTCGGTCGGCTTTGAAAATATAATTTTCGATAGGGAAGGTTCGCACAGAATCATTGACCTGTTCCCCACTACCAGCCATCACCAAGGCTACCACACTAAGCATAAATATAAGACTTATTATCTTCTTCATATTGATTGAATTTGGTATTTCACTCTTTTAAAATCAATTACTACAAAACTAATCAAGTACAAAACACATTTAGTTTTAGCCTATATGATGTTAAGCTTTTAAAAACATGATTTGCATCAATTTTCCTGCTGACTTACACGATACGTATCATATTAAAGTTCTATATTTGTTGCCGAATTGAAAGAGACAATGCAAAATATTGTTGAGCGCATAAAAACAAGTTGTACAGTTGTTAATATTAACAAAAGCTGTTTTGACTTTCTCACCGAAGAAGAGAAAAATCTTATTGAGCAGAAGCAAGTTACAGTTGAGTACAAGAAAGGTGAGATCATTGCTAAACAAGGAACATTTACTACCCACATTCTTGTTGTAAGCGAAGGACTTGCAAAAGTTTATTACGAAGAAAATAACAAATCGTTGATCTTAAGAATTGCCGCACCCGGTAGTTTAATCGGTTTAACATCTCTTCCACTTAATCAGAATGTTTTTCAATACACTGCCTCTGCTTATATTAATACTACTGTTAAGCTAATAGAAATTGACATTATCAGAAAACTGATTCTTGAAAACGGTCAGTTTGCCACTGCAATAGTTGATATTCTTTGTGGAATTTCAATCCAGAAAAACGGAAGGTTTTTCTGCCTTACTCACAGGCAATCGTATGGAAAACTGGCGGATATTATTTTATGCCTGGCCGGTAATATATTTCAACAAGATGAATTTGATCTCGCATTGAGCAGGAAAGAACTGGCTGAATTATCGGGTATGTCAACTGAAAGTGTTATCCGTACCTTAAAACATTTTCAGGAAGACGGCATGATTGAAATGACCGGCAAAATATTTAAGGTAATTGATCCTGAAGGTCTTTATAAAGTTTGTCAACTCGGATAATTGGTATATATTTTCTTTTATTCCTTTCTAAATAATGTTTGTCCATAATATCCGATTTCTTCGTTATACTCGTCTTTAAAATAGTCATTTACAAAAGCAAACTTCTTGATTTTAAAGACTTCGCAAGCCTTGAACTCGAACATTCTGAATCAAACATCAACTTTATGGACGGACACTAAATAGTCGTTTCTAGGATTAATTTACAATTAATGAGCATGTAAATTCATATTTTTGCTATAAACATTGTAAGTTGAAGAGCGGCAAAAATTCCCGAAGGTATTTCTTAAAAACCGCTGGATCATTAATTGGTGCAGTTTGCCTTGGTTTATGGGGCTCAATGGTCAATAGCCAACAAAAAAATATAAGTAAAAAGACCATCAGTATTTCATTAAATGATAACAGGACAGTACTCTTTCATGATGACTATATCATTATTAATAAGGAGCAACTCCTTGTTTTATCTTCTTATTGTACCCACTTGGGGTGCAAAATTCAAACTTTTGAAGATGGAGAACTTATTTGCCCATGTCATGGCTCCTCATTTGATTTAGATGGAAATCCTATAAAAGGGCCTGCAATAAAACCATTAAAAAAATTTGAGTACAGCACAAATATGGAAACAAAAACTCTTACAATTAAAATCTGATTTTGACCTTTTTTAAAAAAATATTGCCCTATTCAACATTCGGACAATTAAGTCTGGCACTTTTTATGATCTGTATTGTGTCAGGTATTCTGCTTGCAATCCCCTATGATGTGGAAAATCCTTACGCATCAATCAGTTTAATGATGCTGATCAATCCTGCAGCATCATTATTCAGGAATATTCATTACTGGAGTGCAAATATATTTCTGATCTTTAGCTTAGTTCATATATGGGAACATTTCGGCATGAAGAATAAAATCAAGATCAGGCCTAGTATTTGGTTTAGGTTGAGTATTGGAGTTCTCGTTGTTTTTCTTGCCATGTTAACTGGTTTCTTATTAAAAGCAGATGCCGATAGTTTACAAGCGCGAAGGATTTTAAACGAGTTGATCAATGGTATCCCTTTAATAGGTTCGTTTCTATCAACATCATTACTTGGTTCATCCGAAAGTTTACAACTGGTTTACGTTCATCATATTGCTACATTTACCATTTTTCTTGTAATTATAATTCTTGAACACACAAGATCTATCTGGCCTAAGCTTAAGGAAACTGTACTAGTAACGATTACCATTATAATTATCAGTTTCCTGTTTGAAACACCTTTACATGACAACCTTCATCCTGTAATTAAAGGCCCATGGTATTTCGTGGGATTGCAAGAAATATTGCACTGGTTAAGCACACCGCAAGTATCCATACTTCTTATTCTGCTATTTGTTCTCTTAATATTCATTGTACCATTTGGAGACAAGAAAAATCAGTTTATCACAAAACGCTCATTACTAATTCTAACCATTTTATACCTGTTTCTTACCGTAACCGGATATTTCTTTCGCGGGCCTAACTGGCAATTGATCTGGCCCTGGAACAGTGACTATTCCTATTATATACATAATCCATTTAAGGTTTCAGGGATTGATTTTATTACTGATAAAAATGATATCGCAAAAGCAAGTTCCTCTTCTGAGGTATTTGGCAGAATTGAAGGATGTGTTGTTTGTCATGATAATGTTGCAGGATTCACAGTGTCTCACACTCCACAAACCTTGGGATGTTATTCATGTCATGGGGGTAATCCATATACTTTAAGTAAAAACAATGCACATAGGGATATGGTTCTTATTCCCGGAAATTTGACAGATGTTAATAAAACCTGTGGTGTTACAGGTTGTCATGTTGAGATTGTAAATCGGGTAAATACAGGCTTAATGACAACTTTAAGTGGTATGATCAGTGTTGACCGCTATGTTTTTAATGAACAGGATAATCCGGATCTGTTGACGGATATGCACCACCTCGGAATTTCAGCCGCTGATGAACATTTACGAAATCTATGTGTCCGTTGCCACCTTGGCAATCCAAAAACTGAGACCGGACCTGTCACAGAAAAGAGTCGCGGTGGCGGTTGTCTTTCCTGTCATTTAAACTATGATAGTTATGCTTCTACTGCCAACTTCGAGAAAAAATTGAATACTAATGATACTACTTATCTTCAGTATCATGCCTCCATAAGCCTCCAGGTTTCTGACGAACATTGTTTTGGTTGCCACAGCCGATCGGGAAGGATATCCACCAATTATGAAGGATGGCACGAAACTATCCTAACAGTGGATGAAGCACCAAAAAATTCGCAGTACAGAATTGTTGAAGGAACCCGCGTATTCAAATATATTAATGAAGATGTGCATCATCAATTGGGCATAAATTGTATCGATTGCCACAATTCATATGAATTAATGGGTGATGGAACTTATTATGCACACGAAGAGGAACAGGTGAATATCCAATGCGAAGATTGTCATATAGTTGAAGATCCGAAGTTGATTGATCATAGCCAACTTGATCAGGAATCGGCTATTATTTCCGCACTTCGTTTTGGTGATATTACAGGTAGAAATTACCTGATAACCGGTAAGAAAAACAGGTCTTTAATCAATACCTATTTTCAAAAGGATACAGCTTTTATGGTTAGTAAAAATTCAGGAAAGGTGTTTGCCATGAAAGAACCGGCTGAAATATGCTCACGGGGTGATGTACATGACAACCTCAGTTGTTCATCTTGTCATACCGGATGGGCACCAAGCTGTATTGGATGCCATAATACTTATGAAAAAGAAGAGCCCGGCTATGATATGCTTAAGAATAAATTTATTGACGGAAGCTGGGTAGAGTATGTAGGCGAATACCATGCACATGCTCCCGCTCTGGGTTACCGGGAAAATGATACTGAAAAAATAGTCGTACCTGTAATTCCCGGTATGATACTAACTATTGACGTATCTGGTTATACTAAATCAAAACATGATTCATTGATTTTTCAGCGCATGTTTGCACCTGCTGCCCCTCATACTATTCAAGCAAAAGGACGTTCATGCAAATCATGTCATAACAATCCCGTTGCTTTAGGTTATGGCAAAGGCGAGTTAAAGTATACAATTCAAGGAGCAAAAGGTATCTGGTCATTTGAATCAGAATATGGGAATAACATACACGATGGTTTACCTGAAGATTCATGGATAGGATTCCTGCAAACAAGAACCGGTAAAGTATCAACCCGAACCGATGTCAGGCCATTTACTATTGATGAACAAAAAAGGATTTTAACAGTCGGTGCCTGTCTAAATTGCCATGAAGAAGGCGAACAAATTATACTTGAAACTCTGGATAATTTTGAAACGTCATTAAAGAAAAGAAGTTCGGAATGTATTCTGCCTGAATGGGAAAACCAAAAAAATCAGTTATAAGCTTTCTTCAAACATATTCAACCAACCATCAGCCATAATAAGAGGCATTAGGAATGATTTAAGCGGATTTTTAATAATCGCTTTCGAGCTCGGCAACAAAGAAATCATTATGGGTAACGCACTAAAAGCCATTCCAACTGATTGATAAAACTTTCCAAATCCAATTTTGTAAAGGAATTTTCTGACCTTCTCATTTCGAAGCTCCACACTTAATGCTGAAAATGCAATCACTATAAACAATGCCCTGATCATCATTTCAATACCTACAATTATTCCATCCTCACTCACCCAGCTCTTTTCATTACCACCTATATCCCAAAATATCGCTGACAATACTATAATAACTATAAGCTGTGACCAAAAAATTGGTTTTTTAAGCCTTTTCAGTGCAAATCGATATTTATATCCAATAATAAGGATGTACAAAACAATAAATGATAAACCTATTGTCAATCCCCAATAATTTAAAAGATACAA
>JAUVKF010000074.1 GCA_030596395.1 Chlorobiota bacterium
TCTACTTTTGTTGATGAGTTAATTGACACAGGCGATCCAAGGCTTGCTTTTTATGTTGGACCTGACATTACAGGCGGATTCTCAGGAAGTTCTCCCGGTTCAGAAAATTCAATGGCATCACATCCCGGCCCTTATGCCGCAGCCGCAGATGCACCGGTAAATATTGCAACTTTTGCAGAAATGAACTTCATTAAAGCCGAATGTCTTTTCCAAACAGGTGACAAAGCAGGTTCGGTTGCCGCTTATAAGGCAGCAATCACAGCATCATTACTGAAAGTTACCGGAGATACCGATTCGACTTATATGGCTGATTATGTAAATAACGAAACAACAGGTTCGCTTACAATGCAGAGAATTATCGAACAAAAGTACATAGCAATGTATGCAACTGTAGTTCCTTACGACGACTGGAGAAGGAGGAGTTTCCCTGTTCTGGCACCTGTTATCGGAGCAACAAAAGCAACTCCTATGCGTTATCCATACCCACAAAGTGAGATTACTTACAACCCGAATTGTCCGGTTGGTGTTACTTTGGATCAGAAACTTTGGATTTTCAAATAGTATTTATAACCATAAAACTTTGAATAGATATGAAAACTTTGATTAATATATTTTTAGTTGTTATTGTGGGGAGTCTGCTATTTGCAACCTCATGCTTTAAAGCAGAAGACCCATTGTACAATACCGCAGCAACAGGAGGAACATCATTTTTGCAGTTCTCTGCAATAAATAGCACTACTGCAATGACGCCTGCTGATGCTGATGCTTTTGCAATACCTTTTGGTATAAAAATCCTTGGCGCTCCGGCTGCCTCAGATATGACTGTAAAGCTGACTCTTTTAACTGGTACTACTGTAACTACATCACAAGTGTCGTTAAGTTCAACCAGTGTTTTAATTAAAGCGGGTACAGTACAAGGGAACATTTTTTTAAATGTAGACCCGAATGCGTTTGATTTATCACCCGATACGTTAAGATTAAAATTGGGAATTGATCCTGCATCAGGTACTCCAGCTGAATTTGGCGGTACATCAACATTTAATTTTGTGTATAATGTATGTCCTTACGATATTCTTGATTTCCTTGGCGGATTTATTTGTAACGAAGAAGGATACGGAGAATATAATGTTAGCTTCACACTCGACCCTGAAGTTGAAAACAGGATTCATAATTCCAATTTCTGGGATTGGGCCGGTCCGGGAGAAACTGTTTATTATGATTTCTCAGGAGATGAAAATCAGATAATAACAATTCCTGATCAACCGTTTATTTATGGAGATGGAACTGTTGGCAGTGTTGATGGAACAGGTACCTACGATGCTTGTACAGGTAAATTCTCCTGTGATTATACTGCCTGGTATGGAGGCGATGGATATGCAACACACCATGATTTCTACAGAGGTGGTAAAAAAGCTTCTAAGATGGTATGGGTTAAAAAACCTGCATTCCTCGAAAACAACTAAATGACTTTATAGATTAAAGTCAATTATGTAATAAAAAGCCCGTGATTTAATCACGGGCTTTTTTGGTTTTATCTGGGCATGATTAAAGCCCAACACCAAGCGCAAGCGTCCCTTGTGCGTTAGAGTTGGATCAAGAACACACCAAGCGCAAGCACCAGCGCAAGCGTCCGCTTGTGCGTTAGAGTTGGATCAAAAACTGTACATGGAGATTGCCGCATCACTCCTTTGTCGTGACTCGCCTGCCTGCGCGAAGCCGCTCCGGCAAAGGCAGGCAATTAACGAAAAATTAATAGCTGACCAGTGCAAGCGTCCCTTGTGCAAAAGAGTGTTGACCAATCCTAGGTAATATCCTTTGTTTATCATCCTGATCCGTCAGCCGGCGATGAAGGTCTTTATGAAATCAATCTAAAGAATATTACTGATACGTTATGAGTATCTAGCTGTAAAAGATTCTTCACTTCGCTGAGCTCCGTTCAGAATGACAAAACCTCGCATCACCTTAGTTGGTGTCTTCGCCAACAATTGAAAAAGACCCTAACTGGTTTAAGCATCCGACCCAACCTACGGTTAGTGTCTTCACCAAACGCAGGTGAACATGAAGGAGAATGTGGTAATGAATGTTGTTTGTGAGGACACCAACAACGGAAGAGAGAATGGAGGTGGAATATTATTTTATTGAGTCAAGAATCACAGTGTAATGATTTGCGACAGAATCAAATTGTATCTGATAGTCAGGGTCAATCGGTTTTGAAGGTGGCGATTCAACTTTGAGCGGATTAACGGCTTTCCCATTTCGGTAAAAGCGGAAATCAAGATGCGGACCGGTAGCTAACCCTGTACTGCCGACATATCCAATCAGGTCGCCCTGTTTAACTTTTTTCCCAACATTAATTCCTTTTGCATAACCTGATAAGTGCATATAGGTTGTTGAATAGGTGCCATTGTGTTTGATCTTGACATAATTTCCTCCCCCTCGTTTTTGATACCCCTTCTTAATTACAACACCATCGCCCACGGTATAAACAGGGGTGCCTGTTGGCGCAGCGTAATCAACACCATGATGCGGCCTTCTGATTTTTAGAACAGGGTGCATGCGGCTGTGTGAAAACCCGGAGCTGATCCGGGTAAACCGCAGGGGTGCTTTTAAAAAAGTACGTTGTAAACTGTTGCCTTCTTCATCAAAATAATCACCGGCATTATTCTGTTCAAAATAAAAAGCATAATGATCTTCTCCAAGATGATAAAAGTTTGCTGCAATAATTTTTCCCAGGCCAATGTATTTGTCTTCAACGAAATATTGTTCATAGATAGCCTTGTAAGTATCACCTTTTCTAAGTCCGAAAAAATCAATTGTCCAGGCATATATTTCTGATAGCTCATTGGCAAGGTTGGGATCGGCCTCTTGATCAACCATTGAATTCCATAAAGAAGATTCAATTACCCCGATGACTGAATCTATTTTCATGGTAATTTTCTTATAGCCTCGTAAGGCAAAAGCGGAGTCGCTTAAATGATACAGCACATATTCTGCCGAAGAGATTTCATAAACAAAGTAAAGCGCACGTTGAACGGAATCATTGGTACATATAACGGCATAATTATTTCCGCGTCTTATTTTTCTTACATCAAAAGTATCTTTGGTGTATTTGGCAATATGGTCAATTGTTGGATAATCAACACCATATCTTAGCAGGATATCAGCAAGGAATTCGTTTTTTTTCACCTGGTCTTTAATCACGACAAGGCTGTCAATACAAATTCCGTATTCAAACTTAGGTTCCGGTATTTCTTCAATCTTTTCGCTGACCGGCAATTGTTTTTCATTATTGCACGCGCCAATAACGATCAGACTAATAAAAAGAAAATACAATAGGTATTTATACATGCTCTTTTAACAAAAGATGCGCAAAAATATGATTTTGAAAGCGAAATTCAACTGACTGTGTAGCTTTTTTTTAGAATTGTGTTTTGAGACGCAGATTTACGCAGAAATACGCAGATGAGATCATATGCATCTACTTAAACGGCGTTAGAAAAATAAAAAGGAAACCTAAATCTCCAAACCCCAAACTCAAGACTTCAAACTCCAAACTCCAAACTCCAGACTCCAGACTCCAGACTCCAGACTCCAGACTCCAGACTCAACTGTTTAGGTCTTTTTCTCGGCATATTCCCTTCCAGCTTTCAATGCCTTCAGATTCAGTGTAACCATATCTTTTCCTTTTTTGGCGAACATCTGTTCGATGGCTTTTTGCAGTGATTCGTATTTCAGTTCAAGGAACAGAGAGGCAGCTCCCAGCACAACAATATTTGCTGCTTTTATTGATCCCTGGTCTTTGGCAACCTGCTCGGCATCAATGGTTACATAACGGGGCAGTTTCCATATTTCATTAAGTACAGACTCCAGTGGTGGATAATCGGCTATATTATTAAAAGGGTTCATACTGGTTACCAGCCAGCCTGTTTTTGTATTAAGCATATTGAAATAACGCAACGATTCAAGGGGTTCAACCGAGATGATCATATCTGCTTTGCCTTCCGGGATCAGGTCGGAAGCAATAGGTTCTGATGACAGACGCAGATGAGACTGTACATCCCCGCCCCGCTGGCTCATACCATGTACTTCAGCTTGTTTGAGTTGTAAGCCTTCCATTAATGAAGCTGTGCCTATGGTTGCTGCAATGGTAAGTATCCCCTGGCCTCCAACGCCAGATAAAATAATGTCTTTTTTCATATGTTTACTTTAACCATTATGAATTCACTTGTTCTTTTTCTCTTTTCAGGCGTGCTATTTCTTTCATTCTCCGGGCCATGGTTTGAATACATTCCCGCCTGGCAATGATTACAGAGACACCCTCATATTTCAATTCTTCTTCAAATACTTTCACATTTTCCTCATGAGTTCGTCGCAATGGCTTTATTACTCTGATGTGCTTCTCACTAACGCCCACACCTTTTACAATGTCATCAACCTTACCTAATGCAGAAGATTTCTGGCCACCTGTCATTCCGGTGGTTGAATTATCCATGATCAATATCGTAATCGGTGAATTGTTGTTTACAGCATCCAACAACCCTGTTATACCCGAATGAGTAAATGTTGAATCACCTATTGCTGCAACAGATGGAATAAGCCCTGCATCGGAAGCTCCAATTGCCATGGTTATGGAAGCGCCCATGTCAACACAGCTATTGATGGCTTCGAGGGGTTTTAGTGCGCTTAATGTATAGCATCCAATATCAGAGAATACCCGGCCTTTTGAATAAGTCTTTAATGCTTCGTTCAGGGCAAGGAAAGAATCGGTATGAGAGCAACCGTCGCACAATTTTGGAGGCCTGCCTGTGAGTACCTCAGGTATGTCGAATCCTTCCGAAAATTCAAGTCCGAGGGCCTGTGCAACAATTTTTGGATTTAACTCACCGGCACGTGGTACGGTGCCATCTAACCGGCCGCGAACTTTTTTTCCTTTGTTAAGCATTCCTCTCAGGAGTTCTTCGATGATGGGATAGCCGTCTTCCAACACGAATACTTCTGACACCGATTCGCATAGTTTATTGATTAATTCGCGCGGTACCGGGTACTGGCTTATTTTAACCACCGGATAAGGAACTTTCTGGTTTTCGAAATTCTCTATCAGGTAGTTATAAGCAATCCCGCATGCGATGATGCCTTTGCTTTTATCTGTTCCATCAATGTATAAGTTGTTTCCCGATTCAAAAGAATCCTGCTCAAAAGCTATTTGCTTGCCCAGTAATGAATTATACTGTTTACGTGCTATTGCAGGAAGTAAAATATATTGTTTGGGGTCGGATGGTAAGCGCATCTTATTTTGTGCTTTTGGTTTTGTGCGCTCTACACCCGCCCTTGAATGGGCCAGGCGGGTTGTAATCCTTAACATTACCGGAACCCCATATTTTTCGGAAAGCTCAAACCCATAGCGGGTCATATTATATGCTTCCTGCTGGTTTGATGGTTCAAGTGTAGGGATTTGTGCAAACTTTCCATAAAACCTTGAATCCTGCTCGTTTTGTGAAGAGTGCATCGAAGGGTCATCGGCAGATAAAACCACTAAGCCCCCATTAGCGCCGGTTATGGCTGAATTGATAAAAGCATCTGCTGCAACATTTAAGCCCACATGTTTCATACAGACGAGGGCCCGCTTACCGGCATACGACATGCCAATAGCCGATTCCATTGCTGTTTTTTCGTTGGCCGACCAAAACGATCTGATATTATCCTCTTTTGCTTGTTTTAAACCCTGAATATATTCTGTGATCTCGGTGGAAGGTGTGCCGGGGTATGCATATACACCCGAAATTCCGGCATCAACAGCACCTTGGGCGATAGCTTCATCTCCAAGCAGTAGTAGTTTTTGCATCTTTTTCTTGATTATTTTCTGGGATTTCAATCGATTACAAAATTATCAATTTTAGCAGCATTTCTTTTATATGCATTGTTATCTATAATGAATTTAAATTGCCTTTTAATACCTATTTTAGCAGCCACTTTATACATATGAACTTTCTTGCACACGCACATCTATCAGGAAATAATAACGATGTCCTATTTGGTAATTTTATTGCTGATGCAGTAAAAGGTAATAATTTTACCAGGTATGATAAAGATGTACAAACCGGAATTAAACTTCATCGAAAAATAGATACATATACCGATAAGCATCCTGTATTTAAACAAACTCTTGACAGGATCCGAAATGACTTTGGCAAATACGCCGGTGTTGCGGCAGACATTTATTACGATCACTACCTGGCAAAAAACTGGAAAACCTATCATCAGACTGACCTGAAACAATTTGCAGGCCAGGTTTATTCGATCTTAAGAAATAATTATTCAATCCTTCCTGACAGGACAAAACGCTTATTACCCTTTTTGGTTATGCAGAACTGGCTCGTTGGTTATTCCAATTTTCATGATCTGAAACTTGTTTTTTATGGTATGGACCGAAGAACCGGTTTTAAATCGGGGATGAGCAAAGCGGTGAAAGTGTTGCGAAAAAATTATTCGGAAATAGGAGATGACTTTGCAGGGTTTTATCCGCAATTGTTTGAATATGCCGAAAAAACTTTACTGGAATTAAACAACGATTCCGATCAATGGTAAAGTGTTAATACCAGTTTTCTGTTTCCACCACGGTTCCTGAATTCACAGAAATAAATACTCTGCCAGGTTCCAAGGTTTAACCTTCTGTTTGTTACGGGAACTGATAACGATGAACCCAGTACGACAGATTTAAAGTGTGCCGGCATATCATCAGACCCTTCGAGTGTGTGCCTGTAATGTGGATCGTTTTCAGGGGCTATTCGATTTAAAAGGGTGTTCAGGTCAGTCAGTACATCAGGATCAGCGTTTTCGTTAATGGTTAAAGCTGCTGATGTGTGTTTGACAAAAATATTCAACAAACCCTTTTCAGGAAGTTGACCAAATGATTCTGTAATTACCCGGTCAATATTATGAAACCCTCTTTGCATCGGAGGGAGTGATATTTCTTTTTGTGTTACCATTCAATAAATAATAAATATATTCTGAAAGTTTTATTGATAAAACAGTTTTGCGAAAATAAAAAAAGCCCCGTTTGGGCGAGGCTGATTTTAAAAGGTTTTTATTTTTTATGAACCAATACCAACTATTTGTTCCATCATATGAGTAGTAATTGACTTTGGACGTTCGATTGGATAGCCCAGAGCCCTGTCCCATATAATATTTGAGAGTACGCCTATAGAGCGCCCAATGGAGAACAATACAGTGTAGTAATCATATTCTGTTACGCCATAGTGCCATTGTATAACGCCTGAGTGAGCATCCACATTTGGCCATGGATTTTTAGCTTTTCCTTGTTCCTGTAGTATTGGAGGAACCACTTCATACAATAGATCCAGGTACTTGAATAATTCATCCTCAGGCATATGCTTCAGTGAATATTCGCGCTGTATAGTATATCTGGGATCCGTTTTTCGAAGCACCGCATGGCCGTAACCCGGAATTACCTGTCCGCTGTTGAGTGTTTCCCAAACAGATTTTTGAAGTTCGCTCTTAGTGGGCAAACGATTACCAAATTGTTCCTTAAGATTTTGTATCCACCTGAGCACTTCCTGGTTAGCCAGCCCATGCAATGGTCCGGCCAGGCCATTGATCATACCTGATACAGAATAATAAACATCAGATAAGGAACTGGCAATTAAATGTCCTGTATGTGCACTCACGTTACCACCCTCATGGTCGGCATGTATGATAAAATACATCCGTGATACATCATCATACGGTTTTTCTTTTCCAAGCATATATGCAAAATTGCCGCCAAAATCTTTTGTTGGATCCTGGTAGTTACAACCTTTGTCGCTGTAAAGTTTATTGTAAATATAAGCGCCAATTACAGGTAATTTTGACATCAGGTTAATGGAATCTTCATAAGTTGGATCCCAAAAATCCTGTTTGTTCATTCCGCGATGATACCGCAGGTTGAAAACAGATTCGCGCTGCATCGACATGACGGCTGCAGAAAGAATAGCCATGGGATGGCTGTTGTTTGGAAAGGCATCAATTACATCATATACATATTTTGGCAATTGCCGACGATTAACCATATCATATATCACATCGGAACATTGACTTTCTGTAGGGATATCACCAGTAAGCAGTAAGTAAAATAAGCCTTCAACACAAGGCATTTCACTGCCTTGCGCTTTTGGTAATTTTTCAAAAACTTCAGGTAGCGTATAACCCCTGTAACGGATTCCTTCAAATGGATCGAGGTAAGATATATCCGACACCAAACTTTTTATTCCCCGCATACCTCCGATTATCTGCTGTACGGTTACTTCATTCACCACTGTTTCCCCATGTTCTTTCAGCAACCTTTTTATTCTGGGTCTGTGTTCCTCTATCTTATCGTATAACTTTTCCTTTAAACCTTTCATAACTTAATTTAGTTTATGATTTATTATTAAACCTTTCTTGCATGCCTTCGTCTAAAGCATTCAGGAAATCTTCGGTATTCAAATAATGTTCCCGTTTCAATTTTTTACCATGAATGATCAAAGAAAGGTCTTTTGTCATTTTACCTGCTTCAACGGTTTTGATACAAACATCTTCAAGTGTATGGGCAAATTCTTCAAGATCAGGATTGTTATCAAGATGACCACGATGTGCCAGGCCCCTGGTCCATGCAAATATGGAGGCGATGGGATTTGTTGATGTTGGATTTCCCTTCTGGTGCTCACGATAGTGACGGGTTACGGTTCCATGAGCGGCTTCAGCTTCAATGGTAATGCCGTCAGGAGCCATAAGCACTGACGTCATCAAACCCAGTGAACCAAAGCCTTGAGCGAGCGTATCGGATTGAACATCACCATCGTAGTTTTTACAGGCCCAAACAAATCCGCCTTCCCATTTTAAAGCGGCAGCAACCATGTCATCAATTAAACGGTGTTCGTAGTGAATACCAGCTGCATCAAATTTTTCCTTGAATTCTTCGTTGAATATTTCTTCGAAAATATCTTTAAAACGCCCATCATATTTTTTAAGGATGGTATTTTTTGTCGACATATACAATGGCCATCCTTTTTCAAGCGCCATGTTAAAACAAGAATGGGCAAATCCCCTGATGGATTCATCTGTGTTGTACATGGCCATTGCCACACCATTTGCATCAAAATCATGAACATCATAGCTTTCTGCAGGCCTTCCGTCGGCAGGAGTAAAGGTGATGGTTAATTTTCCTTTTCCTTTGGTAAGAAAATCAGTGGCACGGTATTGATCACCATAGGCATGACGTCCGATAACAATCGGTTTCTTCCAGCCTGGTACTAAACGCGGTACATTTTTAAGCATGATTGGCTCACGAAATACTGTGCCACCTAAAATGTTACGAATGGTTCCGTTGGGGGAACGCCACATTTCTTTGAGTCCAAATTCTTCAACGCGCAATTCGTCAGGTGTAATAGTAGCACACTTAATACCAACATTATATTTTTTTATCGCATGTGTAGCATCAACCGTGATCTGGTCATTTGTTTCATCCCTTTTTTCAATACCAAGATCAAAGTATTTTATATCTAAATCAAGATAAGGAAAAATTAGTTTGTCTTTGATCATTGCCCATATTATCCGGGTCATTTCATCTCCATCCAATTCAACCACAGGATTGGCTACATGTATTTTTTTCATTTATTAAACAGATTATTAATTAATAGCAACGGTAAATATTATTGACTTTTTACACCCGGGTTTTCGGGAGGAACGCAAAAGTACAAAATCCTGCCAAATAATTGAAGCCAAACCCCCTTCTGTTTTGCAATAAATTGACATGTATGAAGCAGTTGATGCTAATTTGTAAACCAACCTAAATAAGGGGCCTCGTTTTACCGACTAAATACCACCATTCACCGATTAATTATTTACATGAGTGCATGGTTGAAATATATTTGTTCCATGAAATTGAATTAATATATTTCAATAAATGATTTAAGAAAAAGAAAATGACAAAATCAAGTAAACTTTACCGTTCAAATACCGACAAAGTTATAGGTGGCGTTGCCGGCGGACTGTCAGATTATCTGGATATTGACCCGGTTATTATCAGGATACTATTTGTGCTTCTCGCAATTTTTGGAGGCAGCGGCGTGCTGGTATATATCATATTATGGATCGCAATTCCTGCGGAAGTTGTAAGCTTTCAAAACGTTGATATAAAAGATGATAAAGGGAATACAATTGATGAGGTTGACCCGGACAGTACATCACGCAGAACCAACACCAGCCTGGTAGCCGGAATTATATTGATCGCATTTGGATTGATATTCCTGCTCAATCAACTCGTGCCCTTATACGGAATTATTGACTTTTGGCCCCTGTTGCTGGTTTTAGCCGGTGTATTGTTAATCAGACCTGAATTATTAAAAACATCTAAAAAAATAAAATCATGAAATTTAGAAATATTTTTTGGGGAGTAATATTGATTTTTGTTGGTGTACTTTTCATACTACAAAACCTGCATTTAATTCATTTCGACTGGATGAACCTGTGGCGGCTCTGGCCCGTGGTACTTGTGTTGTGGGGTGTATCAATTCTTCCTGCTAACAGTTGGATAAAATTAGTTCTTACCCTGGTTATCCTTGGTGCCTCAATCTTCTTCATGGTAGATCAAACATCACATTGGGACGATTATCAAAGCAGGACAGAGTGGTGGGATGATTGGGACAGAGAAGATAAAACAACAATTGACCAGTATTTTGACGTCCCGTTTGAAGACTCCGTAAACGAAGCAACTCTGGTATTGGATGCAGCCGCAGGTGCATTTCTCATCAATGAAACAACAGACCAGTTGTTAGAATTTGATAAACGAGGGTCCTGGAACAACTATTCGTACCTGGTTAAAAAACTGGATGACAAAACCGAGGTAATGATTGAACCCGAAGGTGGTAATATCAAGATCAGAAAAGGTAAGAACAAGAACGACATCAATATCAGTTTAAATGATTACCCCGTATGGGAAATAAACATGGATGTTGGTGCCTCAGCGATGGATATTGACCTTACGCCCTATAAAGTAAAAAAACTTGATATTGATGGTGGCGCAGCAGCTTTTGAAATCAGGTTGGGGGATAAATTTCCTGAAACCCATGTAAATATCGATGCCGGTGCTTCGAGCATTGAAATTAAAATTCCTGAAACTTCGGGTTGTGACCTGCAAACAAGCAGTGTGCTCTCAGGCTGCGATATAAATGGGTTTGAAAAAATTGACCACGGGCATTATAAAACTGAAAACTTTGATAACGCATCACATAAGATCTTTATTAATATTGATGCTGCAATAAGCAGTTATTCAGTCACACGGTATTAAGCCGTTTAAAGTACATATATTCATAGTTTCTATTTTTGAGCAGGGATGAGGGGACTCATCCCTGTTTAGTTGGTACAAATCAGTAAATCAATATTTTGCGGGTATAGGTCTTGTCTTGCGTGTTTATCATTATTTGATAAATACCTGGAGGAACTGAACTTAAATCAACATTAACAGTTTTGGAATTATTTGCTGATTGATAAACAATTGCGCCCAGTGAATTGAAAATATTCAATTCAATAATTATTTCGGAATTTTCTGTTTGAATAACAAATGCACCAGAAGAGGGATTTGGAAATATTTGAATATTACTTCCTGATAAATCTTCATTTAAAGAGCCAATAAATGTTACACATTCATCTTCAATGGTCAGGTTAATATCAGCTACCTGGATGTTTGTTTGGGCAGTATTTGCAATTGCATAACTGGTATCAAAAACAATATTTTGAGTAACAATAGTTTTGTTTTCGTAATTGACCCATTCATCCGACCAAACACAATCAGCATCATTATTCCCTAAAGAGTCAATTTTAATCAGTCCAATATGTGCATAATAAGGATCAGGGGATTTTACCCCATATACCGGTCCGTTTCCAATAACAATGAAACCATTGTCCTGAGCCTCATGAACATCAGAAACATACATCATCATACCTGTAGCCCAAATTACATCACCGGCCTCATCTACTTTGAGCAGATAATCCGGTGCAAGCACAGCAAAATTGTTATTGGAAAGATTTCTGATTCTTACAGCCGGGCTGTTTAGAGGATTAAATGAGTAGATGTCATATTGTTTAGCCCAATCTGCATTACCCGAGAAATCAGTTTTAATTAAAACCAATTCATGAGATTTAATACCCGCAATTAAGTATCCATCCTGTAAAATTGATACATCATAACCAATACAGTGATCAGATGAATCAACCTGGTAAGTTTTTGACCAGAGGATATTACCATCTGCGGTTAGTTTTGTTAAAAAGGCAGATGACCTAAACGGATCAGAATCTTCTACAAAGCCTGTTAAAATGTAATTAGTATCAGGCGTTTCCTTTATTGAGAACCCATAATTTGTATGATTACCTCCTGAAAGGATTTTTGTCCAGCTATGTATTCCTGATGAGTCAAGTTTTGTGACAGCTATCTTGTATTGATTGTAGTCTGCAAACTTCAGTATTCCTGCTATCATAAACCCATTATCAAAAGTTTGACTTGCTGAGTAAGGAAGAAAAGTATCACCAAAATCATAAGATTTTGTCCATAAAGTATCTCCATTATTGTTAAAGACAATACATAGCAAGTGTGAATATCCCTTCTCAGCGCTATAATTTGAAGTAACCATGAAATAAGTGGAATCTTTAAGTGGTGTTATTCCAACATGGTAGTCAGAATAAACGGATTCCATCTGTTTGCTCCAGATAACATTACCAAGCGTATCGATTTTTATCAAATAATTTTTGTCTCCAAGATTATAACCGGTTATCAGATAAGCCTCGTCAAAGGTTTTAATGATTGTACTGGATTGCATTTCACCATTGTGATAAACTTTGGTAAACCCTGTTTGTGAATACCCGAATGCAATAGGAATCATTAAACTTACCAGCAGGATGATTTCAATGATGTGCTTTTTCATTGTTGAGGATAAATTGGGAAATAATTAGTTGTAAATTTAATAAAAGACCTGAATTGATAATTAAATGTTTTTATTGAAATGTAAGTTTTAGAGTTATTTGAATAGAATCCTTTTAACTATAGATAAACCCCTGATTTTTCTCGACAAATCGGTATCAACTGTACCATCTTTTTAATTACTTTGCAGGTTCGCAACAAATTAATGATTATCGTCGATATGAATAAAATATACAGCAAGTTATTATTGTTACTGATTTTTATATCAGCAGGCATAACAGGTATAAATGCCCAGGACGCAGCCATCAGGGGATTTGTTTATGAAGAGGCAAGCGGAGAGCCGGCCATGTTTGCCAATGTTTACCTGCAAGGTACCAATTATGGCGCTTCTTCTGACGACAATGGTTATTTTCTTATTTCCAGGATTGCACCTGGTTCTTATACACTTATTGTTACCTACCTGGGCTACGATACAATCAGCATGCCGTTGCAATTGAAAGCCGGTCAGATGATTGATAAAAGATTTAACCTGAAAGAGTCAGCGGTTAAACTGGAAACGATAACGGTTAGTGCAGAACGTATTGCAGCACGGACCGAAACAAAAACTTCAGTGGTTAAGATCACGCCAAAGGATATTAAACAAATTCCTTCGGTGGGAGGACAGGCTGATTTTGCCCAATACCTGCAGGTTGTGCCGGGGGTTGTTTTTACCGGTGACCAGGGTGGTCAGTTTTATGTAAGGGGTGGTTCCCCCATCCAAAATAAGGTAATGCTGGATGGGATGGTCATCTACAATCCATTTCATTCCATCGGACTTTTCTCAGTTTTTGAAACCGACCTGATTCGTACTGCCGATGTGTATACCGGCGGCTTTAATGCCGAATTTGGCGGTCGCATTTCATCGGTAATGGACATCACCTATAAAGACGGAAACAAAAAACGATTCTCGGGTGCAGTTGGTGTTTCAACATTTGGTGCCAGGGCTGTTCTGGAAGGGCCAATTGTTAAACAAAAGGCACCTGATAAAGGAAGCGCTTCCTTTATTTTGTCAGTTAAAAATTCATATCTGGCCGAAAGTTCAGAGATATTTTACAAGTACATTGATGAAGATGGTTTGCCGTTTAACTTCTTTGATATTTATGGAAAAGTATCTATCAATGCCGGTAACGGCAGTAAAATCAGTTTCTTTGGATTTAACTTCAATGACAATGTAAACAATTACAAATCCATTGCTGATTTTGGCTGGAACTCTTTTGGTGGAGGAACTAATTTTGTCATCATACCGGGAAAATCTGCAGTGCTGATCGAAGGTTTGATTGCCTATTCACAATACAATGGGAAGATAAGTTCCGAAACCCTGAGTCCGCGCGACAGTGAGATTGGTGG
This sequence comes from Chlorobiota bacterium, assembly GCA_030596395.1. Classification (GTDB taxonomy): domain Bacteria; phylum Bacteroidota; class Bacteroidia; order Bacteroidales; family F082; genus JAADID01. Next base: position 14,336 of record JAUVKF010000074.1, read on the forward strand.
ATTTATGGCAAACCTGCACTTCACCTATTTTCTTGGAAAAAACCAGCTGACTTATGGCATCGAAATGGAAGGTTACCGGACGGAATACCGTTTCGAAAATTTTGCCGGGACCACCATCGACCAGACCGAAAATACAACCCAGCTCGGTATTTTTGCCAAATACAAAGCCACATTCGGACGGTTTATTTTCGAACCCGGATTGCGTTTCCAATGGTATGCCTCTTTAGCCGATATTTCACTCGAACCCAGACTTGCCTTAAAGTATAATGTCACTAACAGTTTCCGACTGAAATTTGCAGGTGGCATGTATTCACAGAATTTTATTGCAGCCACTTCCGACCGCGATGTGGTTAACCTGTTTTACGGGTTTTTATCAGGTCCCGAAAATTTACCAAAATCGTTTGATGGTGAGGATCTTACCCATAAGTTGCAAAAATCAAATCACCTGATCCTGGGCGCAGAATTTGATATCGGAAAATTCATCAACCTGAATGTTGAGAGTTATTACAAGAACTTTCCTCAATTGACCAACATTAACCGATTTAAAATCTATAATGAAGAAGAAGCCCCTCCCGGTGCATCAGATGTTGAAACAAAAGATTTTATCATCGAAAAAGGTGATGCCTATGGTTTTGATATAGCTTTAAAATATGATTACAAGAACCTTTATTTGTGGTTTGTATATTCCCTCGGATTTGTTAATCGTCAGTACGAAACTGCTTCAGGAGAAATGGTAAGTTATACACCACACTTCGACAGAAGACATAACATCAATGCAATCCTGGCCTATACAGCAGGAGCCAAGAATCAGTGGGAATTCAGCGCCCGGTGGAACTTCGGAACCGGCTTTCCTTTTACTCAGGTTCAGGGATTTTATGAGTATCTTACTTTGCCCGGAGGCATTAATTCGGATTATATTACCGAAAACGGACAGTTGGGGGTTATTTACGCAGAGTTGTTCGGTGGCCGTTTACCAACATATCACAGGCTTGATGTTGATGTAAAATACAATATCTATTTCAGCGACAGAACCAAAATGATTATTGATTTCAGTGTGATAAATGTTTACGACAGGAAAAATGTGTTTTATGTTGAATTACTTACCGGAGATGTAGTTTACCAGCTTCCTGTAATGCCAAGTTTAGGCCTTACCCTTAATTTCTGATCCTTCTTAAAAAACAAATAAAAATGAAAAAGTTATTCATTCTTATCGGTTCAGTGTTACTGATTGCCGGTATTTTTCAATTCTCATCCTGCGATCAAAAATCCACTTCAAAAATGAATGCACCTATAGCTAAAAAGATAGAAAAGGTATTTACCGAATTTGGAAACAAGCGTGTTGATAATTATTACTGGCTGAAAGAACGGGAAAACCCGGAAGTGATCGCCTACCTTGAAGCCGAAAATGCTTATACCAAATCGGTGATGAAAGACACAGAGGAATTGCAGGAAAATATTTATAACGAGATAGTTGGAAGGATCAAACAAACAGATATGTCGGTCCCTTATAAGCTGAATGGATATGAATATTATACAAGGTTTGAAGAAGGTAAGGAATATCCAATTTATTGCAGAAAAGTACTAAAAGACAATGCCAGTGAAGATATCATGCTCAATGGCAATGAAATGGCAGAAGGCCACGCTTTTCTTCATATCGGTGGATGGGAGGTGAGTTACAACAATAATTATCTTGTGTATAGTGTAGATACGGTCAGCCGGAGGAAATATACCATCCATTTTAAAAACCTGAAAACCGGGGAAGTATTGGCAGAAAGCATTCCCAATACAGCGGGTAATGTTACCTGGGCAAACGACAACCAAACAGTGTTTTATGCCATTAAAGACGAAACATTGCGGCCCCATAAAATATTTAAGCATAGCTTAAACACATCACCTGACAATGATCAACTGGTTTTTCATGAAGCTGACCCCACTTTTTTTGCATATGTATACAAAACAAAGTCAGATCAGTACATTGTGATTGGCTCAGTGAGCACACTCACTTCTGAATTCAGGATACTGGATGCCTTTAAACCTGAAGGTGATTTTAAAATATTTCAGAAAAGGAAGCGGGGCCTGGAATATGATATCAAGCACCAGGGAAACAGATGGCTTGTAAGAACAAACCAGAATGCCAAAAACTTCAGGTTAATGGAATCGCCCGAAAACAATACAAGTTACGAGAACTGGGTTGAGATTATTCCCAACAGGGATGATGTTTTATTGGGATATGTTACTGTTTTTAAGGACTTTTATATTCTTGCCGAAAGAAAAAATGGGTTACAAACTTTCAGGGTTTTTGATATCAAAAAGGGAAAAGATCATTATGTGGCTTTTAATGAATCAGATTACTTTGCCTATACCGCATACAACCCTGATTATCAAAATGAGAAACTTCGATACAGGTTCACCTCATTAAAAACTCCGGGTACAATTTATGATTATGATATGGTAACCAGGGGGTTAGTGCAGCTAAAGCAGGAAGAGGTCCTGGGAGGATATGATGCTTCGGAATATGAAACCGAACGGGTTTACGCTACAGCGAGAGATGGTGTAAAAGTTCCGATATCAATTGTGTACAAAAAAGGTTTTAAAAAAGACGGATCTCAACCCTTATTTTTATATGCTTACGGTTCATACGGTTCCAGTATGGAATCTTCGTTCCGGTCATATCGACTTAGTTTGCTGGATCGCGGTTTTGCATTTGCAATTGCGCATGTAAGAGGTGGTGAAGAAATGGGAAGGTATTGGTATGAAGACGGGAAATTGCTAAAAAAGAAAAATACCTTTTTCGATTTTATTGATTGTGGAAAGTTCCTTGTTGATCAAGCTTATACCACAAAAGATAAAATGTTTGCAGCTGGAGGAAGTGCAGGTGGCCTCCTTGTAGGCGCTGTGATCAATTATGAATCTGAGCTGTTTAAAGGTGTTGTTGCATCAGTTCCTTTTGTGGATGTGATCACCACCATGCTTGATGAGAGTATTCCGCTTACAACCAGCGAATATGACGAATGGGGTAATCCCAACGAAGAAGAATTTTACAACTATATGTTGTCGTATTCACCTTATGATCAGGTTGAAGCAAAGGATTATCCAAATTTACTGGTTACAACCGGTTTACACGATAGCCAGGTGCAATACTGGGAACCTGCAAAATGGGTTGCAAAATTAAGGGACTTAAAAACTGATGATAATTTGCTGATACTCCACACCAATATGGATTTTGGCCACGGAGGCGCTTCGGGTAGATTTGAAAAGTACAAAGATATTTCCCTTGAGTATGCATTCATGCTTAAGCTGCTGAAAATAAGGGATTAACTAAAAAGACAAAATCGATATCTCCCCTTGCTTCTGTCCTCAGCAGTAAGGTGAATTATTATTAATACAATAAAGTTTGATGAGTTTTTCTATTCTTCAGTAGCCACTTCCAGCTTAAAGCCAATACCATGTACATTGGCAATCCTTACGTCAGTATCTTCTTTCAGGTATTTACGGAGCTTGGTAATAAATACATCCATGCTTCTGCCAATAAAATAATCATCATCACCCCAAATTGATTTTAACGCAGTTTCGCGTGTAAGTAATTTGTTTTTATATAAACATAATAATTTCAGAAGGGCCGCTTCTTTCCTGGTCAGAGTTTGTTCAGAGTTTTCTGTTTTGAGAAGCATGTTTTCAGAATCTAAAGTAAACTTGCCAATTTTAAATATTTTTTGTGTATCATCCAAAGCATTCTTCTCTACCCTCATACAACGCTTCATTATGGCCTTTATCCTCATCGAAAGTTCTTCGGTGCTGAAGGGTTTGGAGAT
>JAUVKF010000019.1 GCA_030596395.1 Chlorobiota bacterium
TTACGGACTAATTTTGTATTTTTGCACGTATAAATTTAAAGTCATGGACACAAAATTAACATTGAAACTGGACAAATTTGTGATTGAACAAGCGAAAAAATACGCCGCTTCGCATAAAAGGAGTTTGTCAAGAATTATAGAATCTTACTTAAAATCGTTGGTTAATCGTGACAAAAATAACGACGAATCAGATATTGAGATTTCACCTTTTGTAAAAAGCATGTCAACTGGTGTTAAAATTCCTGCAGACATTGATTATAAATCTGAGTTCCTAAATCATTTAGCTGAAAAACATAAATAGATATGAAATTGTTTTTTGACACGAATGTAATGCTTGACTTACTTGGCGAACGTGACCCTTTCTATATTTCTGCGGCAAAGATTGCTACTCTTGCTGATAAAAGAAAATTACAGATTATTGTATCTGCTTTATCATATGCCACCATTAGTTATTTTCTGACCAGGTACTACGGATTGGAAAAAACAAAAGACAAATTAAGAAAGTTCAAAGTAATTTCAAAAATATGTGAACTTGACGAGTTAATAATTGAAAAAGGACTAAACTCAGACTTTTCTGACTTTGAAGATTCACTACAATATTACAGTGCGCTAAGAACAGAATGTGACATTATTATTACTAGAAACGGAAAGGATTTCAAGAAATCCCAAATACCCGTAATGACTCCAGATGAATTCTTAAATAGCATGAAGTCATAAATAAAAACAAATCAAATTGAAAATGATCATAAAGCATTTATGTTTAATTATGATCCTGAGTATTCCGATAATAATTTTCGGACAAAAAGTTAATGTCGATAATGGCTATGAAAAAGGAATATTGGTTGACGGATATAAAGAAGGAATATGGGAGTATTACGATAATGAGGTGCTAAAACTTAAAGTGGACTACACGACTGGAAAACTAGTGTATTTAGTTAAGGACACTTCAAATTACGTTATCAAAACTGAAGCTGGCTGGGAATTTTCAAAACTTGATATTTACCCACGTTATGTTGGTAGCCTGGAAGAAATATTAAAAATTCTAGCTATGAATATCCGCTATCCTGCAGAAGCTAAAAACAAATCAGTAATTGGAACTGTTTTATTAGGTTTTGAAATTAACCTTCAAGGTAATGTCGATAATATCAAAATACTCCGAAATATTGGAGATGGTTGTGGCGAAGAAGTAATGAGAGTCTTTCAATTTATCCCAAATATCTGGTTAGTAGCGAGTAAAGATGGCAAACAATACAAATCAAGATATATTTTGCCAGTTAGATTCCAAATTGGAAAAAGAACTCAGACAGGTGATATCTGGAAACAGGAACCCAAGACCGAGTTAAAAGAATTGAATGAATCAAAAGTTGATTATTCACCGACTAATTATTTAGAGGAGGTTGTTGTATCAGCCGTTCAAATAAACTAGGTGAAGATAAAATACGCACTAGAACAGCAAGTATAATCAAGTAGGCTGTGATAGGTAAATGCTATATTAAGCCCACCTGCTTATACAAGTTAAACCGTTACTTAAAACCTAAACCCATAACTTACCGAAAACTGTTCCCGCTTATAAAAACCGGCTTCGATGGCAACAATATGGTGCTTGTTCACAATCACCGAACCACCTACCACCAAATTCCAGTATTGTTTCGCATTTACAGTTCCTGAATAAGTGGCCTTTTCTCCAAAAATTAACTCAAGGCCTTCTAATATTTCTTTTGTGTCTACTTTGCCGGTAAAACGATGGTTATCATTAATAAACATGGTTCCAAACCAAAAGGCTCCTTTAACCGCACTTTTATTTTTACCCAGCAATACTCCGATTTTTCCACTGAAATTGTGGCTTTCCAGTTTGTCTTCCAGGTCTCTGGGTTTAGTTACCGTATAATGATAATCCAGCACAAAGAAGAAATTTTTGTAACCTGACGATATGCTTGCTCCTACTCCGTAAACAGATCCGTAATAGCCCAGTTCATCATTAATTTTAACAGTATCATTAAGTGTAATGAGGGTATCATATTTAATCACTCCATCATGTGTCGAAGGTGCTAGTATTGTCACTTCATGTACATCAAAATTCGGGTTTGTAATGTTTTGTGTATACCCGGCAATCCCGTAAATATTTAAAAAGGGCAGGATCCACACATCCGGCCTGAATATTAATCTCTTTTCGCTGACAGTTGAATTTTGAATTGCAGCTTCTCCAACTGCTTTAAGGCCCGTTGAGTCGAAAATTAACTGTAGATCGTTTGCCAGGTAATATTGTTTGTAATAATGATAATCAGCAGTAACTCCAAAAGGCATTGCAAGATCATGACCCATGTCTCTTCGTTTTTTTCCACAAAGCGGAGGAATTTGTACTAGCGGCTTGGCTTTTTCGCTTAAATCAGCATTGTCATTGTTAAACCATAAATAAGTTTTGTTTGGGATTATTCCAAAATCGGTTTGCTGGGCTGAAAGTATTAAGGGTAAAGAGAACAACGACAGTATAATAATGAAAGCAACTATGTATTTATATTTTATGTGCATAAACTAAGTTTTTGTTCGCATGTTTGTTTTTACAGAGGTTTCTAATTATTGGTTAACGAAAAAATCAAAAAAAGGATATAAACGATGATCAATAAAATACCTTCAATACTCGAAATTGCTCTCTTTGTCTTACCCAGGTCAACTTTTATAAAGAAGAGGATTAGGATGGTTGATACGATCAGTATTCCGATTTCAAAGTTCAAAGCTGTATCAAAAGCTATTGGCTTGATCAATGCGCTTACACCAAGCACAAGCAGGATATTAAACAAATTAGACCCGATTGCATTTCCAACGGCGAGGTCGGAGTTTTTCTTTAGTGCCGCTAAAATAGATGTTACCAGTTCGGGCAATGAGGTGGCTGCTGCAATAATCGTAAGGCCAACCATTGATTGGGAAAGTCCGAAATCTGCTGTTATTTGGTTGACACCGGAAACGATCCAATAACCTCCGAAATAAAGGCCAAGAGCCCCTGCGATAATCAGCGTTACCGACCATCTTACTTTCAAGGTCATCGATTCGGATGCAGAGGATTCAACTTCGAGGGCTCCGCCTTTTGTAAACGAATAAAAAAGAAACCCTGCCAGCAGTGCGAGGAAGATCAAACCGTCATATCTGCTGATGTAAGGCACACCATCTCCGAAGAAAGTGAAGTTGGCAATAATTAGTAAAATAAAAGTTACAACCAGGCTAAACCATACATCGATCGTACTTCTTTTTCCTGCCATGCCGATTGGATAGATGGTGGCTGCAACCCCGATAATTAATAAGGTATTGATAATATTGCTGCCAAGAACATTACCGATTGCAAGATCGGTACTGCCTCTAACAGAAGCAAATACATTGATAACCAGTTCAGGAAGGGAGGTGCCCAGGGCTACAATAGTTAGTCCGATTAGCATTTGTGGCAGGCCAAATCTTCTGCCGATTGAGGAGGCGCCGTCAATTAACCATTTGGCACCAAGTAGAAGTACAACAAAACCAAGTATGAATAGAAAATAGGTGATAATTATGTGATTTGTATTTGGGAAGGCAAATTAACACAATTTCTTAATTTGTTGAACCTGATATTTGAGCCGGTAGTTTTGTCATCCTGAACGGAGAGTAGCGAAGTGAAGGATCTTTAATACCCCTGCACAAAAATTCTTCGTCCTAATAGCCATCGGGACGAGGATGACAGTAATTTGAGTTAAAATCAGTATCTGTTAAAAAAGAGGAACTTTCTCAAAAGTTTAATAATTCCTCTCGCCAAAAATAGAGGTGCCTATCCGTACCATTGTGCTGCCTTCATCTATGGCAAGCTGGAAATCACCCGACATACCCATTGAAATTTCTTTAAACCGATCGTCAGAAAAGAAAAAATCTTTTTTCAGGCTGTTGAAGATGCTTTTCAGGTTTTGAAATTCTTTTTTAACCTGATCCGTATTACTGGTAAAAGTTGACATGCCCATAACGCCAATAATATTTACATTTTTCAGGTTGATATAAGCTTCCGATTTCAGTAGTTCTACAGCTTCTTCCCATGATAATCCAAATTTTGAAGCTTCTTCGGCAATATGAAATTGTAACAAACAATCAACGCTTCGCTCATGCTTAACTGCCTGCTTGTTAATTTCTTTCAATAATTTCAGACTGTCAACAGCGTGAATTAAACTGATGAAGGGTGCAATATGTTTAACCTTGTTGGTTTGCATATGTCCGATAAAATGCCATTCAATATCACCGGGCAAAAGGGGTTGTTTTGCAACCAGGTCCTGTACTTTGTTTTCGCCAAAAATTCGTTGTCCTGCATCGTATGCTTCCCTGATATCTTCAATGGGTTTAGTTTTTGAAACCGCAATAAGTTTTACCGGATCAGGAAGTTTGTCGAGGATATCCCGGAGCTTGGATTGAATATTCATTGATATTTTTTTACAAATTTATAAAAACTGTTTAGCTTTTTTCAACTAACAAATAGTAAATGATTTAGTCAACAGGAGGAATTATTTCAGCATAGTCTTATTTTTGCCATCCTATATATTAGAATGAAACTTTTTCGGTCATTATTTCTGCAGTTTTTATTCTGGATGCTGGTGTTCGCGGTTCAGCGGGCTATTTTCCTGATATACTACTGGCGTTTGATCAGCTTTGAACAAATTCCGTTTAATGAAGTCTTACTAAGCTTTATCCATGCAGTAAAACTGGATATTTCAATGGCATCATATCTTTTGATCATTCCATTTTTGTTGTTGGTCATCCAGGGTTTTTCGCGTGCCAGATGGACTATTTTAGTGAACAAGGTTTATTCTTTCATCATATTGTTTATATACTTATTGACAAGCTCGGGCGAACTTGGATTGTATGGCGAGTGGAAATCGAAGCTAAACTTTAAGGCCTTAAGCTATCTGCGCAATCCTGATGAGATATTTAACTCAGTTTCCACGGCCAGCTTTATATTGCTTTCCGGCCTGGTTTTGGTACAGCTTTTTGTATTCTTTTTCCTTTACAGGAAGTATTTCCTTAAATCTGATTCAATTGACTTCAGAGGCCGTCTGTTACCAAAAATATTATTCACTACACTGGTCCCCGCTTTACTATTTGTTGCCATTCGCGGTGGTATTGGCCCCATACCGATTACAGCGAGTGAGAGCTATTTCTCGAAGCACGAAATTTTAAACCTGGCAGCTGTCAATAACACATACAACCTGGTGTTCAATGTGATCAACTATTACCAATTCGACCAAAAGAATCATTTTTACTTTATGCCTGATGATGAGGCATTGGCAATTGTTAAACAATTACATCAATCAGAGAAAGATACGACCATTCACATCCTTAACATAGATAGACCGAATATTGTAATAATCCTTCTCGAAAGCTGGTCGGGCGACCTTATCGAATCATTGGGAGGTGAGGCTGGCATTACGCCGCAATTTCATGAATTGGAAAAAGAAGCTTTGCTTTTTACCAACTTTTATGCCACCGGAAATCGCTCGCAACAGGCGCTTGGAAGTTTGCTCGCTGGCCTTCCTGCCATTCCCATAACAACGATAACTGATCATCCCGAAAAATACAATGCTTTACCAAGCCTGATAACTACTTTACATGATGAAGGATATTATTCTTCCTTCTTTTTCGGCGGTGACCTGAATTATGGGAACATCAGGTCGTACCTGATTCATAATCAATTTGACAGGTTGGTGGATGAAAATGATTTTGACGTTAATGCGATCAAGGGTAAGCTTGGCGTACATGATGAAGGTTTGTTTGATAAAATACTTCAGGAAATTGGGAATCAACCGGAACCCTTTTTTACAGCCACACTAACACTTAGCTCGCACTCGCCCTATGACCAGCCCGGTGAGCGGCCTATCGACTGGATCGATCTGGAAAATGAATATGTGAACTCAGCATGGTACACCGATAAATGCCTTGGTGATTTTTTCAGAGAAGCAAAGCAAAAACCCTGGTACGATAATACCCTGTTCATCGTACTTGCCGATCACTCACATGCATCATACAATAATTACCCGTTCTGGAGCTTTGATTACCGTCACATACCCTTGCTTTTGTTGGGAGGTGCAATATCAGATGATTATAAAAATAAAAAGTCGGCCCAATTGTCATCCAACGTGGATTTAACAACCACAATTTTGAAACAATTGAATTTAGATTCCGGGCCTTTTTTCTGGAGCAAAAACATGTTCAATCCTTATTCACCGCAGTTTGCTTATTTCGAACTGAATGATGGATTTGGCTGGAAAACAACTGATGGTTTCCTGCAATACAATGCAATAATACCGAAGATTATTAGTACCAATGTTCCGAAAAATGAGCAGGATACCTTCCGGAAGGAGGGCCAGGCTTACATCCAGGTTTTGGTTAAGGAATTTATTGAATATTGAGGGGGAACACTCACATCCCGTCTGTCTGCTGAATCTGTCAGCTGACGAGGGCAGGAGGGTACACCGTATTCATCCGGTTAAAAACGAATTAATAATTTCCAATAAGTTACAATTAAATAATCAGTGTCAAAATGAAGGATTAACTTTAGTATTACTCTGTGAAACTCAGTGTCTTCTCTGTGGCTCTTTGTGAAACAGCTATACCATAAAGTTGCTCAAAGGAGCACAAAGTGGCACAAAGAATAAACAAGTACATAGTAATTTTTTATGATTAATATTTTTCAAGTCAATGATTTGATACAATTTTAACTCTTGATCCACATTATTAGTTTCTTTCAAGTAATTTTATTTCGCGCATAGCAATCTCTTCAAGGTATTCGTAAAATTCGGATTGATAAAGATCGAGGGCTTTTTCAAAATATTCTTCGGCAGTTTCTTTGTTGGTATCAAGATAGATCCATCCCAGCTTTATCGCTGCTTCGCAGGCAAAATAATAGTAAGCATCTTCTCCTTCTGTCAGCACTTTTTTAAAGGCGGTTAGCGCCCCATAAGTGTTGCCTTCCGAAAGCAATAACCTCCCTCTTAGTAGCTTGTATTCCAGATTATAAGGAGAGAAATCATTTCCCTGTTTCATAAAAGCTTCAAGATACTTTTCTGACCGGTCAAAATAACCTCCATCTATTAATAATTTCGCGCGTAAAAGGTTTGGATCAGGAATATAATCCAGTTCCGAATCGTATAAGGTTTCCCGGTCGCGTTCGTTTACAGCCTTTCCGTTTTCGTAAGCCTGCAGTTTATAGTATTTGAATTGTTCAATGTCGCCATGCACAAGGTAATGCTGAGCAATACTATAAAAAATCTCTTTGATGTAGTTCTCATTTTTCGTGTGGCGCAGGTAACGCTGAAAGTGGGTAAGTGCTTCTTTGTCAAGTTTTCTTAAAAGCACTTTTCCCATCATATAGTCATAAGGAAGAAACTGGGTTTCAATCTCAGCAAGATCAAAATCCTGCAGTAATTCATACGCAAGTTTGTTCCTTCCGGACCGGTAAGCAGTATTAATGTGAAAATAATTGATGAGTTTATATCGCAGTACAGATGTATCAATGGTTTGAATAAATTCGTAAGCTTTTGCTGGTTCCTTATTCAATTTGTAAGGTAGTATCACATAAACAGCTGCATCAAGATTTAAACCGGGGGTATCTTTAACGTGTTCATAATATCCTTTCAGTAAATTCATTCCATCTTCTGCATTGCCACTTACACCAAACACGCTTGCTGCCCATCTGACAAATGACGGTAAATTAGATACGCCAATGTTAAAAAAACCGTCCAGCTTTTTGCTCATTTCAAAATCGGGAACTTCTTCCCTGTTTTGATACGTAGCTTTATAAGCCCTGTAACCTTTACGGATGCCACTTAACTTATCTCCATACAAAACGTTGAAAATACACATCTGGAGAAGCATTTCCGACCTGCATCCCAGGTAATATGGAGATTCCACGTCATGGTCTACCATCAATTCCATTCTCTTCTCAAAATTATCCTCAAATTCAGTATAAATTTTCTCAGAGGGGTCAATTACCAGTTCCAGCGCATCACAGGCCTGGTCCAGATAATATGCGTAATAATTTGTGGGGTTTTGTTGCAACTCCTGATGAATTGTTTCTTTTGCAGTGTTGAATTTGAGGTCCATTATTTGTTCCCATGCCATTAAACAATTATCGTTTACCTGGTACTGGGCATTTATGCTTAAACCATTAAGCAGGAATAGGATTGTTATTAAAGAAATAAAACGAGTTAACATTGTTTTGAGAATAATTTGTTTTCCAAAAGTATAAATTCCTAATTTCGACGACCATACTTTTTTGAAATGAAGAAGATATTTTTTTTATTGATCGTACTGTCAGTTCCCTTACTGAATGCATGCAAAGTTAAAACTATAACCTATGCTGATAACGGTAAAACTATTCATCTGGCGGTGAATCAGATATTAAAGATTGAATTGCCCGGAGAAGCCACCTCAGGAAGCGACTGGCGCAAAATGGAATACAACGATTCAATCATTATCAGAAAGGGAAAAGGAAATTATATGCTGGGCGACAGCGATCCGATGATGGGCAAATCAGGCATCTATCATTTTAAATTCTTGGCGATCAATCCTGGAACCACAAAATTGCTAATGGAATATGGCAACAAATACAAATATGAAAAACCGGCTTTAAAAACTTTTAAGTTGGAGATTGTGGTGGTTGCTGGAAAATAAAATTTCCAACATATCTTTTACACCTCCAATAAAAATACAAAATATTGATTGTTATGCTTGTGAATGATTAATTGGTCCTAAAAGTTAATAATTTCCCATAATTTTTTGTTATGTTGATCCATTCTTTAATCTAAATATCTCAGGTCAAAACAGTATGGAATTCTTGCCCCAACTCCTCCCCTGAAAAGTGGGGGGTGTTTATGTACTTGCTTCAAATAAAAATTATTCTTGTATTTATTCCTCCCCTGCAAAGGGGAGGTGGCCGCCAGCTGGCGGACGGAGGGGTTTGTTTTCAACCACCCCTGATCTCGCTTCGCTTCGATCTTCCCCTCCTTTGGAAGGAGGGGAGTTGATGTACTTGCTTCAAATAAAAATTATTCTTGTATTTATTCCTCCCCTGCAAAGGGGAGGTGGTCGAAGACCGGAGGGGTTAAAAAAATATTATCACCCGAATAAGTTAACCACCTCGTCCTGCGGGCACCCCTCCTTAAAACAAGGGGGGGAGGGAGTGTGCTAAGTATTAAAATTATTCTTTATATCTTCCAAAACTGCTTCTAAGTTATTATAAATATCTCTGTTTTCGTATCTTAAAACTTTAATGTTTAATCCAATTATAAAAGCATCTCTTTTTTCATCATAGTCGCTGCCTTCAGGTGTGTAATGTTCAGCACCATCTAATTCAACTACCAATTTCTCAGCAGGACAATAAAAATCAACTACATATTTTCCAATACTGTGCTGTCTCCTAAACTTTCTACCTTCCAATTGTTTTTTCTGTAAAGCCGTCCATAAAACTGCTTCAGCGGGTGTGAGGTTGTTTCGTAATTCTTTTCGAAACTCCTTAAGCGGTTTTCTGTTAAAGATTTTTTGGTTAGGCATGTTTTCAAAGTTAATAAAAATAACTCCTCCCCTGCAAAGGGGAGGTGGCCGCAGGCCGGAGGGGTTAATTTAAAATTATTAATTCTCAAATAATTTAACCACCCCGCCCTTTGGGCACCCCTCCTTGTTAGGAGGGGAGTAGTTATTTCGAAAAATTATTCATTATATCTTCTAAAACTGCCTCTTAATTATTGTAAATATCCCCGTTCTCATATCTTAATACATTAATACTTAATGAATTTATGTATTTGTCTCTTTCTTCATCATAATCACTTCCTTCAGGAGTGTAATGTTCAGCACCATCCAGTTCTACGGCAAGTTTTTCAGATGGACAATAAAAATCAACTGTATTATAATCTCTGTATTTATTGTGCTTTTTTATAATAATTCCATCGATTTGATATTCTGCTTCCATCACTCCACCGAAGGCATGTCTTTGCACCATCTCTCCACCACTCCACCCACCAAAAAAAGATGCCTGTCACCAGGATGATTTCACGTAAATCAAGTAAAAACCGGATTCGTTATTTCCTTACCTTTGCCCCCTAAAATTTTGAAGAAATGTTTGAAGGATTAAGCGATAGACTAGATCGCTCATTTAAAATACTAAAGGGGCAGGGAAGGATCACTGAGATCAATGTGGCCGAATCGGTAAAAGAGATTCGAAAAGCGCTGATTGAAGCGGATGTAAGCTATAAAATCGCTAAAGAATTTACCAGCCACGTGAAAGAGAAGGCATTGGGCGAAAATGTACTGACTGCAGTTAAGCCAGGCGATTTAATGGTAAAAATCGTTCACGATGAATTGGCTGAACTCATGGGTGGTGAGCAAGTTGATATCAACATCAAAGGGAGTCCGGCTGTGATTTTAATTGCAGGTTTGCAGGGTTCCGGAAAAACTACGTTTGCAGCCAAGCTGGCAAATTATCTGAAAAATAAGCAGGGAAAACAACCCTTGCTCGTTGCCGGTGATGTATATCGTCCTGCTGCTATCGAACAGTTAAAAGTACTTGGCAACCAGGTTGGTATAGAAGTATATACAGAAGAAGGCAACCAGGATCCGGTAAAAATTGCAAAAAGTGCGGTTCAGCATGCCAAAAACAATTCAAAAAATATTGTGATTGTTGATACTGCCGGTCGTTTGGCTGTGGATGAACAAATGATGGATGAGATTTCATCAATTAAAAAAGCCATTGATCCGGAGGAAATACTTTTTGTTGTTGACTCAATGACTGGTCAGGATGCAGTGAACACGGCAAAAGCCTTTAACGATTTACTCGACTTTGATGGTGTTGTTTTAACCAAGTTAGACGGTGATACCCGGGGTGGTGCTGCGCTAACAATTAAATCCATTGTAAACAAACCCATCAAATTTGTGGGTATTGGCGAGAAGATGGATGCGCTCGACTTGTTCCATCCTTCACGTATGGCCGACAGGATATTGGGAATGGGTGACATTGTTACACTGGTTGAAAAAGCCCAGGAACAATTTGATGAAGAAGAAGCCAGGAAAATTCAAAAGAAGATAGCCAAGAACCAGTTCAATTTCAATGACTTCCTGAAACAAATCCAGCAAATCAAGAAAATGGGTAATGTAAAAGATTTGATGGGAATGATTCCCGGAATGGGCAAGGCACTGAAAGATGCTGATATTGATGACGATGCCTTTAAAGGAATTGAAGCGATTATTTCTTCCATGACCAATGAAGAACGTGAGAACCCAAAACTCCTTGACGGATCAAGACGGAAACGCATAGCTCGTGGTAGTGGAAATGATATTCAGGAAGTTAATCGTTTAATCAAACAATTTGCCGAAACCAGCAAAATGATGAAGGCCATGTCGTCAGGAGGTGGAAGGAATATGATGAACATGATGCAAGGCGCCAAAGGCTTAAGAAGATAAGTATTATTAATACAGTAATAAAATACTAATGAGCAAAAAAAAGCGGGTAAAATTTATTGATGGCAAAAAAATCGCTGCTGAGATCAAAGAGGAGATCAAAACAGAGATAGCTAACATGATCGACAATGACATCAAGGCTCCACACCTGGCAGCAGTTATTGTGGGTGAAGACCCAGCCAGCCAGACCTATGTATCGAGCAAAGAAAAAGCAGCACACAGGATAGGGATGATCTCATCGGTATATAAATTGAAGGCTGACATTTCCGAAGACGAATTACTCAAAACCATTGATTTCCTGAATAATGATGAAGACGTGGATGGCTTTATTGTGCAACTGCCTTTGCCCGATCATATTAGTGTTGATACGGTAATTGACAAGATTGACCCGGCCAAGGATGTTGATGGTTTTCATCCGGTGAATGTGGGCAAAATGGCCCTCAGCCAGGCTTCCTATGTTTCGGCAACACCGGCAGGGATAATGGAATTGTTAAAGCGTTACAACATTGAAACCGAAGGCAAACACTGTGTGGTTCTTGGCCGCTCCAATATTGTTGGCAGCCCGATGAGTATCCTGATGTCAAAAAAAACCAATCCGGGAAATGCAACGGTTACCGTTTGTCATAGTCGCACAAAAAATATGGAAGAGTATATGCGCTCAGCCGACATTTTGATCTGTGCAATCGGCCAGCCTCAATTTGTAAAAGCAGATATGGTAAAAGAGGGAGCAGTTGTGATAGATGTAGGCATTCATCGCCTTAAGGCAGACAATGAAAAAGGCTATCGAATTGTGGGTGATGTTGATTTTGAAGAAGTTGCAAAAAAAGCATCCTACATAACACCGGTACCCGGTGGCGTTGGTCCAATGACAATTGCTATTTTGCTCAAGAACACACTGAGCGCAGCTAAAAAAGAGTTTTACCAGTAGTATTACCGCGCATTCCCCTCCCGGTAGGGGTTAAAACCATTTCCATTATTCACTATCTTCACAACATGAAAAAATTCCCAATCATTATTCTTCTGATACTATTCGTTTCAGGATACCAGCTTAAAGCCCAGGATGGATGCACCGATCCCCAGGCAAACAATTTTGATCCGGAAGCTACTATGAATGATGGATCATGCACCTATAACCCAACTTTCTATAACCCGCAATTTAAATTTTTGCTGCCGGATGAGTTGGAAGAAACCTCGGGTTTGATTTACTATGATGGGAATTTGTGGACAATTAACGACAGCGGTAATGATGCCATTTTGTACAGAATTGACACCGTGAATGGAAATATCATCCAGGAAATTGCTGTGAGTAATGCTACGAACATAGATTGGGAATCTCTGGCCCAGGATGATGATTATATTTTTATTGGTGATTTTGGGAACAACAATGGAAACAGGGATGATCTGAGAATATATAAGGTGACGAAAGACGATTTGCCGGAAACCGGTAATGGTTCGGTTAGCAGTTATCAAATTTCATTCACCTACTCTGATTATCCCGGCAGGATAGGAAAGAAGGGAGAAAATAACTTTGACTGTGAGGCATTTGTGGCCATTGGAGATTCATTATACCTGTTCTCAAAAAACTGGCAGGACAACCAGACAAAACTCTACCGTTTACCCAAATCAATGGGTACACACATAGCAGAGAAAATATACACCTTCAATACATCTGGGCTAATAACCGGTGCCGCTTACAATTCGGCATCAAAAGAAATAACATTAATAGGTTATTCGCAGGAAACAGCAATACCTTTTTTCTGGTTACTGTTTGATTATCAGGACAACCTGGTTTTTTCGGGCAATAAACGCCGTATTGACCTTTTAAATATTACGGGTGCACAGACCGAAGCCATTGCTTATACCCTTGGTAAAAATGGTGTAATTTCAAATGAAGACAATTTATTTCACAACCAGAGCACACACGATTTTTATACTGGAAACTGGACAGATTCCATTTCAACCGGGATTGGTACAAGCCAGGCCGATCATTTTGATTTTGCATTAAGTCCGAATCCTGTTTCTGGCAATAAATTGACAGTAGATATTCAAAACCTTCCAAAAGGCGATTATCAAATCAATCTTTTTGATTCATCCGGTAGTTTAATGCAAATAAAAGACTATAAACTTAAAGCGCACAAAAGTGAGCTTAAAGTCAGGCTTAAGGTTGGACATTTAAAGCCGGGGCTATACTTTGTGCGCATGCAATCGGTTCAAACTATTGTTGAGAAAAAATTTATCAAGCAATAATGATTAAGGACAAGGCAGATTTATTTGATGGTGGTAAGAAGTTACCGGTTATGGAAGAGTTTTACACCTTGCAGGGAGAAGGCTTCCAGATGGGTAAGGCTGCCTACTTTGTGCGCATTGGGGGTTGCGATGTGGGCTGTACCTGGTGCGATACCAAAGAATCGTGGGATGCCGATTTGTTCCCACCGGTTGAAGTACAACCCATTATTGAAAGAGTCTGCCAAACACCCGCTAAAACAGTGGTAGTCACCGGAGGCGAGCCTTCGCGTTATCCGCTTGACTATTTTACGAAATCGCTGAAAGCGTGCGGTGTAACTACCATGATTGAAACTGCAGGTGTTATGCCACTTACCGGAAAATGGGACTGGGTTTGCCTTTCACCCAAGAAGTATTCACCACCCCATGCTTCGGTTTATGCTTTGGCAAATGAATTAAAGGTCGTCATCCAAACACATGCTGATATTGAGTGGGCTGAGAAAAATGCAAAACTGGTTTCTGATAGCTGTCTTCTCTTTCTCCAGCCCGAATGGAGCAAAGCAGATGAAATGATGGAAACATTAACTGATTACGTAATGCAGAACCCAAAATGGAGGATATCATTACAGGCGCATAAGTATATGCATATACCATAAATAGTATCTGTCTCTCCAGTCTGAAATTTGAATGACGAAAGAAATAATAAATGACAAACACCAAATAGTTTCAATGAAGCGGATTCTTCAAATATTTCTCTTTATATATCTTCTATCAATTGCACTTGTGATTAATTCGCAATCGTATATGCTTTCATCCAAAAACAAAAAAGCATTAAAAAGTTATAAAGAGGCTGAATTGGCTTTCAGGTTGTTTGATTATTCATCGGCACTCCAACAGCTTAACAAGGCAGTTAAGAAAGACAAAAACTTTATCGAAGCCTGGCTTTTGATGGGGGATGTTTACACTGAACTTAATCAACATAAAGAAGCCATCCATGCTTTTGTTGAGGCCATTCAAATAGATTCCACTTTTTTCCCACGTGCCTACTTTTTCATTGGCAACCTGGCTTTCGAGGAAGGAAATTATGCAATGTCAGCGCAATATTTAAAAAGATACCTGCAATTTGAAGATGAACAGGAATTAACAAAAATATTGGCAAAAAATCGACTTGAACGCACACAATATGCCGGGTATTTAATTCAACATCCGGTTGATGTTGAGCCAATTAATCTGGGTAAACAAATCAATTCTATTTCCGATGAATACATCAACTTTGTGAATGAAGATTTTTCAAAGCTGGTATTAACCAGGAAAACCGAAGTAGGGCTTGATGTCCAGGACCGGAAATTATTCGAAGAGATGTTTTTTCAATCCGGTTCTGACAATGGTACGTGGTTAACACCTGAACCCATAAAATTATCATGGCAGGAAGGCTTAAATGTAGGAGGGATGAACCTCTCGGTAGATGGAAGGAAAATGTATTTTACCGGTTGTAACTGGCCTGATGGATTTGGCAGCTGCGACCTGTTTGTTTCGTTCAGGATTGGAAATTCATGGGAGCCTCCTTCAAATCTTGGTTCCAGTATTAACTCCCAATGGTGGGAGTCGCAGCCTGTTGTTTCTTCCAATGGAAAACGAATTTATTTTAGTTCAAAACGCAGTGGAGGAAAAGGAGGATCGGATATTTGGATGACAATAAAACTGGAAAATGACAAATGGAGTCCTCCTGTCAACCTTGGTGATAGTATCAATACAGCGGGAAACGAAATGTCACCGTTTTTGCATGCAGATGGAAAAACCCTTTATTTTTCTTCGGATGGACATTATGGACTTGGAGGTTCTGACCTTTTTATTTCACGAAAAGATGAATTAGGCAGATGGTTGAAAGCCAGTAATCTGGGTTATCCGATCAACACCGGATACAATGAAATTAACCTGTTTATGAGTTTTGATGGGAGCCTGGCTTATTTGTCTTCGGACAGGGCAGAAGGGCAGGGTGGATTTGATATTTATCAATTTAATACAAACAATGAGATCAAACCCGATAAGGTTTATTTTGTAAAAGGAATTGTGGTTGATAAGCACACCTTAAAACCGTTAGAGGCTAAGGTTGAGTTGACCTATTTGAGTAATGGGATGATAGCTGATGAGAGTTATTCTGACTTAAAAACAGGCGAATTTCTGATGGTTTTGCATTCTGCTGAAGAATATGCCTTTAACATCTCGACACCGGGTTATCTATTCTTATCTGAGCATTTCAGCACTCCAGAATCCGATACTTCCTTATCAGTGGATAAGATTTTTGAAATGGAAGCTGTTCTTGCTGGCAATCGCCTGATCCTGAATAATGTATTCTTCGATTTTGACCAGTCTGAACTCAAATCCAAATCATACAACGAACTCGAAAAACTTTATCAACTGCTAACTGATAATGAAAAGATTAGCATTCAAATCGGTGGGCATACCGATAATGTTGGGGATGATGAGTATAATCAAAAATTATCCGAAGAACGGGCAAAAGTAGTGCTTCAATACCTGGTGAATAAGGGGATATCAACCGAAAGGCTTGATTACAAAGGATTTGGGTCGAGTAGGCCGGTTGCAGATAACAATACAGTTAAGGGTAGGGTACAAAACCGCCGAACCGAGGTGCAAATTCTTGACAAACAGTAATTGAATCTTGACCCGCCCAGGTGGACTTGCTCCTGGCGGGTCGAAGTTTATATGACCCTTAGCTCGGGCGCGAATACTTCGCATCCAAAGATTTAAATCAAAATATTACAGATCAATCTTCAACCCATCATAAGCCAGTTCGATAAAATCGGGTAATTCGTTATTAATTTCCTCGTGGAAACCCATCATGTGGCTGATATGCGTAATGTATCCTTTTTCCGGTCGCAGGAACTCCAGTATCTGCACAGCTTCATCAAGGTTGAAATGGGAGATATGTTTTTTCTTTCGTATTGCACTCAAAACAATAACCCTGCAATCGGTCAGCTTTTCAATAGTCGAAAGCGGTAAATAATTTGCATCGGTGATATAGGCAAAATCCCCGATCCGGAAACCCAGTACAGGCATGTTCAGATGAAGTGCCTCAAGTGGCTCAATTTCAATTCCTTTTATCTTGAACTTTTGCTTGTCAATGGTATGCAGATTAAAGGTAGGTACACCAGGATATCTATTTTCTTCGAAAGCATAAAAGAAATCGTTCCTGATTATTTTCTGGGTGTGTGGAGTTGCATAAATGTCAACAGCTTTTCGCGTCAACCAGTTAAACGAACGTACATCGTCCAAACCGCCAATATGGTCTTTGTGAGCGTGAGTAACCATAATTCCATCAAGCCTTGTAACCTGCTCCCGCAATAACTGATACCTCAAATCCGGACCGGCATCAATAGTAAATATCAGACCTTCTGTTTCAATCAGAACGGAAGACCTTAAGCGCTTGTCTTTATTATTTCCATTCCGGCATACATCACATGAGCATGCAACTACAGGTACGCCCTGCGAGGTTCCGGTTCCTAAAAAGGTAATTTTCAATATTATTTATAAAAAATTTAGCCAAAGGTAAATTTAATATTCATGGTTCAATTGTGAAAACTTCCTATTTTTACACATCAGGATCGCAAAAGAAATAACGTGGCCAACTTTGAACAATTAAAACAGCAGATTCAGGAGTATTTTGGAAGCCGTGGTAAGATCGCAGACCATAAAACGGGTATGGTTAGTGATTTGGCCAAACCCAAAAGTACGGGACTTTTCTTCTGTATAAAAACTAAAAATGAACTTGATATGATCAGATCGTTGCTTCGGCTGATCAGGCAACGAAAAGAGAAAGTTACAGCCTATGTTTTCAGCCACTCGCGCGAACGTATCGATGTAATTACTGATCATGAAATTGTTTATTTTGATATGAACGACTTTACATTGTTGGCCAAAAAGAAAGATCATATTAAAGGGATGTTTGAAAAGGGCAGGCCTGAACTATTCATCAGTTTTCTGGCAAAGCCGGATACGTTTTGCTACAAACTGGCTTCTGAAATACATGCCGATTTTAAGGTCGGCCCAAATAATGAAGGTTTTACAGAGATCTATGACCTGGTATTGGATATTGACGAGAATAAATTCAATTTTATCAAGTTTTATGATCATGTCAAACATTATCTGACTGTTCTTAACATCAAAACCATGTAGTTGGAAGAATGAAAATATAATCAATAGCAATTATGCAGAAAAAGATAAGAGGAACAGGCGTAGCCATCATAACACCTTTCCTGAGAAGTGGAAAAATCGATTATAAATCACTGGCAAATTTACTGGAACACATTATTGTGAACAAGGTAGATTTTGTGGTTGCACTGGGTACTACAAGCGAAGCTGTTACGCTCACCAAACAGGAAAAAGAAGAGGTAATGGACTTCATCATAACAACGGTAAAAGGCCGTGTTCCTGTTGTAATGGGGATAGGAGGTAACAATACCCAGGCTGTGATTGATACAATTAATACAGCTGATTTTGAGGGTATTTCAGCAATCCTTTCAGTTGCACCTTATTACAACAAACCCAATCAAACCGGAATGTTTCAGCATTTTTCAGCCATTGCGCAGGCTTGTCCTGTTGATGTAATATTGTACAATGTTCCCGGCAGGACCAGTTCAAACATCACAGCTGATACCGTTTTGAAACTTTCCAATAAATACAGCAATATCATCGCAGTTAAGGAAGCTTCCGGCGATTTAAACCAGATCATGGATATTATCAGGAACAAGCCTGAGGGCTTTTCGGTTTTATCCGGAGATGATGCACTTACTTATCCAATGATGGCGCTAGGTTCAGATGGTGTGATCTCGGTTGTGGCTAATGCTTACCCGGCGGCATTCTCAGCTATGGTCAGGCTGATGTTCAAAAAGAAATACGATGACGCCCTGGCTGTTCATTACTCATTGGTTGATATTATTGATCAGTTATTTGCTGATGGCAATCCTGCCGGGATAAAGGCAGCCTTAACAATATTGGGCGTTTCGAAAAATTACCTCAGATTACCGATGGTACCTGTTAACAAAATGGTTTATAACAACCTCAAAAAGTTGATCAACAATTACGAAACTCCTTTGTAATTTGGACATTCAATTAGAAAATAGAATAAAATGCTGAAAATCAATAGAATGATAAAAACCATATTAACGGTAGTATTTTGTTTATCCATAACTAGCATGGTTATCGGGCAAAATAAAAATTTAATAAAGGCACAACAAACACTCAACGAAAGGGGAGAGGTCTATTTTCAATTCCAACTGGATGAACAAAAGCCAATAAGGGATCAACTGGATAAACTGACCCGAATCGTCAGTATTGACAATGTCGACAACCTTACGGTTACAGCCTACGCGAATAAAAGGAGTTTTGAAATATTCAGAACATTGGCAATTGATTTTGAGCTGCTTACACCACCATCTATGCTGCATCAGCCACGAATGCTTGGTGCTCGTGATGTTCACTCAAGGACAGATTGGGATTTTTATCCAACCTATTTTGGTTATGTGGATATCATGGACCAGTTTGCCGATGATTACCCTGACCTGTGCGAAGTAATCAGCATTGCAACCTTACCCAGCGAAAGACAAATCTTATTAATTCACATCAACGATAGTTTAGGTGTTGATCAGAACGAACCTGAATTTTTATACACTTCCACTATGCACGGCAATGAAGTCACCGGTTATGTCCTGTCGTTGCATTTAATCGAATATTTGCTCGAAAATTACGGATCAGACGAGCAGGTTACTAATCTCGTGAATAATATTGATATCTGGATTAATCCGCTTGCAAACCCTGACGGAACTTATGCAGGAGGGAATAATTCAGTATTCGGTGCAACAAGGGGCAATGCGAATGGCATTGATCTAAATAGAAATTTCCCTGACCCTGAAGATGGCCCGCACCCTGACGGTTACGACTGGCAGCCCGAGACAGAAGCTTTTATGGAATTTGCTGAAGATCATGATTTTGTAATGTCTGCTAATTTTCACGATGGAGCTGAAGTTTGTAATTATCCCTGGGATACATGGTGGAAAAGGCATCCTGACGATGACTGGTGGATATACGTTTGTCGTCAGTGGGCAGATACCGTGCATTTTTATGCGCCGAACGGATATTTCGATGACCTCGACAATGGCATTACCAATGGATACGACTGGTACAGTATCGCTGGTGGACGCCAGGACTATATGAATTATTTTCATCATTGCCGTGAATTTACCTTGGAGATATCGGGCAATCAAATACCGCCGGCAAACCAACTTCCCGCTTTTTGGGATTACCAGCACCGTTCGATGTTAAACTATATGGAACAGGTTTTATTTGGGGTTCGAGGAAAAGTAACCAATGCACTTAATGGGAACCCGGTACCTGCCAAGGTTTATATTGAGGATCATGATGAGGATGAATCACATGTTTACGCAACCTTGCCTGTTGGCAATTACCACCGTCCAATTAAAGAAGGAACTTATGATTTTACCTTCTCTTTATTAGGTTACTATCCTGAAACTATTGAAAATGTGAGCCCGGAAGATATGGAAACCCTGCTCCTCGATGTTGAACTGCAACCCTATTTCAACCTCACAGCTGATTTTTTTGCCAGTGATACTATTGTCGAAGCTGGCGATACTGTTAACTTCACAGATATGTCTTCAGGAAATAATATTATTACCTGGGAATGGACTTTTGATGGGGGTGAGCCATCCACATCTGATGAACAAAATCCATCTGGAATAGCATATAATGAGAAAGGAGCTTACGATGTTAGCCTCACAATTACTAACGATGAGGGCGGGTCAAACAGCTTAACCCGGATAGATTACATCCTTGCAACGGAGGGATATTCTATGAAGGATACTACTATCTATTTGTGCGATGGTTTGTTTTATGATTCAGGTGGAAGAGATGCCAACTATTCTGATGATGAGGATTATACAATTACTTTCGTGTCACTTTATGAAAGTGGAATGCTGGAAGTTGTATTCTTTGATTTTGAAATTGAAGATGATGGCAATTGTTCTTATGATTATCTTGAAGCATTTGATGGGATGGATGTTAATGCCCCTTTAATTGGTAAATGGTGCGGAACGGAAATACCCAATAGCATTACTGCCAACAATATTGATGGTGCGCTAACTTTTCGGTTTCATTCGAACGAGGCAATTAACTTTCCGGGTTGGAAAGCTTTTGTGACATGCGATACCAGTGTTGGAATTGTTGAGACGGAAAACGATAATCTGAAAGTATTTCCAAATCCGGCACATGAAATACTGACCATTCTATCATCAGAAATAATCGAGAAAATAACAGTTTATAATATGACTGGAATGGAAGTTTATAATTCAAAATTACCTTCAAAAGAAGTAAACATTAACGTGAAAACATTCAAACCAGGAGTTTACATCGCAATTATTGAGTCGAATAGCAATTCCTGGTCAAGAAAGTTGATTATTTATTAAACATCCTTTTATCTGAATATTAAAACCAAACCTATTAATACTAACCTGATTTCACACCCTGTTAAAATTGGAAAATTCAGCACAAGTTAATCATGAAAAAATATCTGTTGAACTGATTGATTCAATTGAAAGATTCGAGGAACTAAAAAACAGCTGGGAGAATGTGTATAAAGTTGACCCACATGCGCAGGTATTTTTATCATGGCTTTGGCTATATGGTTGGTTTAAAGGCATGTCGTATCAATGGTTTATTTTATCAGTAAAAAATTTAGAAACCTCAGAATACATTGCTTTCCTGCCATTGATCAAGTGTGGTCAGAAAATTTTCGGCATACAACCGATAAGGTGTCTGACAATGGGGGGAAAGCCATTTGCAGTGTATACAGGATTTCTATGCTTACCTGATCATGAATCAATTACAATGCCTGCCCTGGCTTCATATATTCAAAATAATGTAAAATGGGATACTTTCCGGATGCATTGGGTACGAGACCCGCGATTAGAAACATTTTTATCCTATTTCCCGGATTCAAAATTTTCCACGAAAGTGAACAAAGGCCTTGTGTCTCTTTTTATCAAGCTTCCAGATAATTATACTGACTATTTACTGGGTTATTTAGGAAAAAGTTTTCGGAAAACATTAAGAAGCAGGCTCAGGTTTATTGATAATAGCGATGATTATAGTATTACGATTGCTGATGAGAAAACAGTAAAACGAGATATTGATATTATGATATCACTATGGAAGAAGCGATGGGGGGGAAAGAAGGAAGCAGTATGGTACCAAAAAATGCTTCATCACTATTTTAAAAACGAGTTACTATGGCTTTATATCATCTGGCACGACTCCACTCCGGTAGCAGCACTTTCCTGCCTCGTGGATCCATTAAAGAAAACCGTTAACGGCTACATTACAAGCTATGATCCTGAGCATTCAAAAATTTCACCTGGTGTTGTAAGTTTTGGTCATGCAATTCAGGCATCTATCGAAAAAGGCTACACGATTTTTGATTTTGCTGTAGGCATTGACAGATATAAACTTGTGTTTGGCCCTAAAAAGCAAAAAACAAAAAATGTTGTCATTCAACGCAAAGGCTTAAGGAGTACATTTCCAATCGCAACAATAAAAATGATTAAAGGAGCTGGTAGCTCAGCAAAACGAGTTCTGACAGCATTAAAGAATAAACAGACCGATTAAAGTAAAAGTCAGCCGTCTTAATCTTTTTAATTCAAGATTTTCCGTATTATCCTGATCAGAATAACGGGACAGTCTTTTTTGAACAAGAATGACCCGGATAGGCTAAATGATGTCGGAGAGATGTGCCAAACTGCCAATTCATTATCCATACTTATTATTAACGCATTATCTAAAGGCCTGAAAACATGGTTATAACATGCTGAATAAAAAGTTAATAACGTAGTTTTAACATACTGATTATTTTTTTAATTTTACTCATCTTTGTACAGCATCCTAAAGCAAGATTTTAAACAAAAGAATTATGAAGTTTATTATTTCAAGTTCAACATTGTTGAAAAGTTTACAAAAGATCAGCGGTGTTCTGAGTTCGAGCAGTACACTACCCATACTTGAAGATTATTTATTCGATCTGACTGATGAAAAGTTGAAAATAACAGCTTCTGATCTTGAGACTACAATCACCGTTGAATTAACACCTGATAAAACAGAAAACCCTGGTGTAGTTGCCATACCGGCCAAAACATTACTCGACATTATGAAATCCTTACCGGAACTTCCGGTGACGATCTCAGTCGATATGGAAACCTTGAGTATCGAGTTATTTGCAGGAGAAGGAAAATATAAAATGGTCGGACACCGTAGCGATGAATTTCCGCAGGTGCCATCCCTCGAGAATACCAATATACTGCAATTGAATGCATCCATGCTGGTAAATGCTTTCAATAAAACCCTTTTTGCTGCCGGTAATGATGAATTGAGGCCTGTTATGTCAGGTGTATTGTGCGAAATTACCGAAGACAGGATCACTTTTGTTGCTACCGATGCACATAAGCTTGTAAGGTACAGGCGAGTAGATGTAAAACCCGGCACAAATGCTTCGTTCATATTGCCTAAAAAACCGTTGAACCACCTTAAAAACATTATGCCCGATGATGAGGAAGTTGCTGTAAAATTAGAGTACAACGATACCAATGCCATTATGGAGTTTGACGACATTACATTGATTTGTCGTTTAATTGAAGGTAAATATCCAAATTATGAGGCTGTTATCCCTACTCAAAATCCGTTTAATCTTAGTGTCGACCGAAGCATACTGTTAAATGCACTGCGCCGGGTTGCTATTTTTGGCAGCAAATCAACTCATCAGGTCAGGTTTAAACTATCAGGAAAAGAACTGATATTGACTGCAGAAGATATTGATTTCGCAAGCGAAGCCAAAGAAAGGCTAACCTGTAGTTACGAAGGTGATGATATTGAAATAGGCTTCAACTCAAGGTTTTTGCAGGAAATGTTGAATACCCTTGAAAGCAATAGCGTAATTATTGAAATGTCAGCACCAAACAGGGCCGGAATCCTTTTACCTGAAAAAGAAGAGGCCGATGCTGAAGATATTCTGATGTTGATTATGCCCGTTATGCTTACAGCTTAATCGCTTAATTTTATATTCTTGTTATAATGATTAGTTTTCCGGCAAGGAAGCTACAAACCGCTTGTTTATTATCTGCTTACCTAATTCAGGATGTACGATTTTGATAAAATAATCAGAAGGGATAATACTTCTAATGTAAAATATGATTTGCGCGAATCTTATTTTGGCAATGCCAATGTTTTACCAATGTGGGTTGCCGATATGGATTTTGAAACACCTGATTTTATCAGAAATGCAATAATTGAGCGTGCCCGACATCCAATATATGGGTATTCAATCAGAAATGACGAATATTACCAGTCGATAATTGAATGGCTCAACAAAAGGTTTAACTGGTGGGTAGAGAAGGATTGGCTGATATTTAACCCCGGTGTGGTTCCCGCAATAAATTTTTCCGTACAGACTTTTACAAATCCTGGTGATGGTATTATTGTGCAACCACCGGTATATTTCCCCTTCTTTAATGCGATAAAGAACAACGACAGAAAAATAATTGAAAACCGTCTTTCATTGGAAAATGGCAGCTACACCATTGATTTTGATGACCTTGAAATAAAGGCAAGGGAAGCGAAGATGATGTTCCTGAGTAGCCCGCATAATCCGGTTGGGCGCTGCTGGTCGGAAGAAGAAATAAAACAAATTGCAAATATTTGTCTTGAAAATGAGGTTTTATTGATCTCAGATGAAATCCATAACGATTTAATATTGCCTGGGTACAAGCACACGCCAACAATGCTAATATCTGATGAAATTGCTGATAATTCAGTTACATGTATTGCGCCAAGCAAAACTTTCAACATAGCCGGTTTGGCCACCTCCACCATTATTATCAAAAATGATGAGTTGCGGATCAAGTATCAGGAAACATTGGAAAAGGTTCATATTACCAATGGCAATCTGTTTGGGATGATTGCATCTCAGGCCGGTTATAAATCAGGAGATCAATGGCTTACTGAATTACTGGCCTATGTACAGGATAACTTTGATTTACTCGAAAGAAGGTTGAATAGTGAATTTAAAACCCTGGAACTGATTCATGCTGAAGCGACCTATCTTGCATGGATAGATTTCAGAAAGACAAAATTATCTGACGATCAAATCAAAGAACAATTGATCAACAAGGCTGGGTTGGGTTTAAGTCATGGGCCCATTTTTGGTTCTGGAGGAAGCGGATTTCAACGTATGAACCTTGCAGCACCGCGTAAAATCATCAATGAAGCAATTGACCGGCTGAGTCGTGTATTCAACTAAATTTGTATTGAAAAATTTTTAAATCGCCAATTACTGTTATATTTGAGGCATAGTAACCAATAAGATGACTTTATGAGAATTCTCAAAAACATTGGCGTGTTCATCGTATTTATCATCGCCATTATTGTCGTCGTTCCATATTTTCTGGCTGATCGTGCATCCACAACCGATGAAGTGGTCATTAAGGCAAAGCCCCAGGTAATTTTCAGACAGGTAAATATGCTTGAAAACTGGACTCAATGGTCGCCATTTGAAGATGATCCGACAATAGTAAATACCTATAGTGGTCCGGATCGAGGCGTTGGCAATACCCGATCATGGATCGGGGAAAAGGCTGGAACGGGTTCAATGACGATCACTGAAAGCGATCCCTATCTTTATATTTCGAATAAATTGAGATTCGGCCCTGATGGAGGAGGGGGTATTGGATCCTGGAACTTTGCTGTTACAGATGAAGGCACGAAAGTTTCCTGGACAATTCGTATTTTAAAGCTGGGCTATTTTGAAAGGTGGTTTGGCGTGTTCATTAATTTCACCTTAAAACCGATGATGGATGACGGATTAACAAAACTAAAAGAACTTGCAGAATCTTTGCCTGAGCCTCCGAAAGTGAAGACTATAATCTTGGACCCAAAACATACGCTGGTGGTTTTTGATTCGACAAAAATGGATGGTATGCAGGCCATGTTTGAGAAAAGTTATGGAGAATTAATGTCGTATGTCACAAGAAAAGAAATTCCCGTAACAGGTAAACAATTTGCTGTTTATCATAATTGGGACCCGGAGGCTTACATAAAAGTGAGTGCCGGGGTGCCGGTGGATAAGGAATACAAAAGCAGTGGAAGGGTCTCTTATTTTGAGTTGCCTGGCGGCGAGGCAGTGTTTGCCAAACATATAGGTGGATACAATAGCGGCCCGGCACATTATGCCATTGATGACTATATTAAAGATTTTAACATTGAAACCCGTGATTTTATTTGGGAAAATTATTTGTATGACCCCATAACCGACACGGATTCAACACAGTGGGTAACTTATATTTATTACCCGATTAAGTAAAATTGCCTTAACTCAAAAGCAAACCTTAGCGCAGAGGTAGCAATACTTTTGCGCTTTTTTTATTTTTGAAAACTATTTACTAAATCAAATGGCCGGAAATTTTACCCTTGCATACATTATTTTTGCTATTATTCTGCTGCATTTAGTCGCCGGGTTTGTCTGGGTTTTTTACAAATTCATGAGGAAACCAAAAGAAAAAGAAGAGAAAATAACCAAAGATGAATAATCACCCAAGCATCTTGATAAAATCACTTTCTGAGATAATCGGCACCCCTAATTTTTCAGCTTTTTGTTTTTTACTGGGACCCATATTTTCTCCGGCCAATACATAATCAGTTTTAGATGAGATAGACCCAACATTCTTTCCCCCATGATACTCGACAAGGTTTTTGATTTCATCCCTGCTGTAATTTTCAAAAACGCCACTTACTACAAACGATTTTCCCTCAAGCACCATTGAACCTGATTCCTGACTTTCTTCAATAACCATTTTAATCCCTTTATCTTTCAGGCGATTAATTATCTCCAGGTGTTCAGATTTTGAAAAGTAGTTGATAACTGATTCTGCAATTTTATCCCCGATTTCTTCAATTTCGATAAGTTCATCAAAACCTGCATCAAGCAGTGCATCAATATTCTTGAAATAAGTAGCGAGTTTTTTGGCAACAGTTTCTCCAACAAATCGAATCCCTAATGCGTACAAAACTCTTGGAAAAGAAACTTCTTTAGATTGCTCAATGCCTTTGATGATATTGTCTGCAGTTTTCTCCCTGAAACTGATCTTTTTCTCTTTTTTCCCATCTTCGGCCGGAATGATCTTTTCAAGTCCTAAAAGCTGGTTATAGGTCAGTTCGTACAGGTCAGCAACATTCTTTAAAAGATCATGCTCATATAGCATCTCTATTTTTCCTTCACCCAGGCTATCAATATTCATCGCTTTGCGCGAGATAAAATGCTCCAGCTTTCCTTTCAACTGTGGCGGACAATTGTCTTCATTAGGACAATAATGGGCAACTTCTCCTTCTTTTCTGATTAGCAGAGTATTGCACTCAGGACAGGTGTTGATAAACCTGACAGGTTTTGAATCCATATTGCGTTTATCGTGATTTACACCCACTATTTTTGGGATGATCTCACCGCCTTTTTCTACAAAAACATGGTCGCCTGTCCGGACATCGAGTTTGGCAATTATATCTGCATTGTGCAGCGAAGCCCGCTTAACAGTTGTTCCGGCCAACAATACCGGTTTAAGGTTTGCGACCGGTGTAATGGCCCCGGTTCTCCCAACCTGGTAACTAATTGATTCGAGTACAGTTTCGGCCTGCTCAGCTTTAAATTTGTAGGCAATTGCCCACCGGGGGTTTTTTGCTGTGTATCCCAGCCTGATCTGGTCGGAGATACTGTTTACCTTAATTACAACTCCATCAATCTCGTATTCAAGCTGATGACGACCCTTATCCCAGTCATTAATAAATTCAAAAATTTCATCAACGCTTTTGCAAAGTGCTATGATTTTCGAAATCCTGAAACCGATGTCCTTCGCATAATTAAGGCTTTCGTAATGCGTGTTGGAAAGGTTCTGTTCACCTGGAAGAAAATACAGGAAACATTCTAATGGCCTCCTCGCTACTTCGGCGGGATCCTGCATTTTTAATGAGCCGGAGGCAGAGTTCCGTGGATTTGCAAATGCGGGCAGACCAATTTCTTCGCGATCAGCATTAAGCTGCTCAAATGCTTTTAACGGGAAATAAATTTCGCCACGGATTTCCAATTCAGGAGGAAAATTATTCCTTAATTTAAGTGGGATACTCCTGATGGTCTTTACGTTATTGGTTACATCGTCGCCCTGTATTCCGTCACCGCGTGTTACAGCCTGTTTTAAAATACCATTCTCATAAGTAAGGCCAATAGCAACACCATCATACTTTAACTCACAAACATATTCAACTTCGTCACCAATTGCTTTTCGCACTCTTGTATCAAAATCCCTGATCTCCTGTTCGGAGTATGTGTTTGAAAGCGAAAGAAATGGATATTTATGTACAACTGATTTGAAATCTTTTGTCGGTTCACCACCAACACGTTGAGTAGGGGAGTCGGGTTGGAGAAATTCAGGGAATTTTTTTTCAAGTTCTTCCAACTCTTTTAATAAGCTATCGAAATCGCTATCAGAAATTATGAGTTTAGATAAAACGTAATAGTTATAATTGTGCTGCCGCAACTGTTGGGTTAATTCGTCAATGCGATGTTTAGCAGAATCTTTGTACATTTTAATTTATATTCTCTTTGATTACCGCTTCATTTCTGTAAATATAAATAATTTGGTTGTCATTGATTGGATTTAACCAATGAAGAAGTTTATCAAGTAAGCCGGGCTCAATAGACGTTTCGTAAACAAGTTCAGGAAAAACTGTTTTCATTTTTTCAACCCTGTAGTCAATGTTATCCGGTTGGAAGAACAGGATAAAACCAGGTTGATTTTCAGGTGCATTCTGTATATTATGTGTCTTAAAATTTTCAAAATCATCAGCTTGCATTAGTGCCTTATAATAAATCCATTTTTCCAGGTAAAATTGGGGAGGAAAACGAAGAACGTTTTTATTGGAATCTTCAATAAGAAAATTTGATAAGGATTCATATTTGCTAAGGTAACGCATTGATTCAACCCTTGCTTTTTTCGAATACATAGTGCTGATCGGGATTAAAAGGATGATGTTGATGATCCAGAAAAATATCCATGAACGCTTAATCCACTTTATAATGAATGACGGGTTGAGAAGACCCTCTTCAATCATATTCCATCCAACTACTCCAATGATTATGATAAAGGGAAGAATGGTTGAAATAAACCGTTCCTGTTTGTTCGGATACCATGAATGGAAGACAGTGAAGATGATAATTGGAACGAAAATGATCATCATTTTTTTGAAACCACGAAACGTACCGGATAGCAAGAAAATGCTGACCGGGGGTATTAAGGCCAGAACCATAAAAAGTATGTAGTGATACCAGGGACCTGTTGTGTATTCAAGCGAATGTTTCATGTTGTAAGTAACATAAGTTTCCATCTGAATAAATGGTTTTCCCCAGGTCAGATAATCAATTCCACCCTGTATGAGAACAACAGCAGCAATTAAACCAAACCCCAGAATAAGGGTTTCCAACCACTTTTTCTGATAAAACAAAACCAGACCAATACCAGCGGTGAAAAGCATCGTCTGATAGCGGATGCTAAAGGCCAGGCCGAATAAAAACCCGGCCCAGAAGAAGATCAATAACGATGTTCTTTTTTCTTGTCTGATCACCAGCCAGGTGCCATACACCAGCAATGGTACACTTGCATATTCAACAAGGTTTCGTACACTTAAGAATGGGAATATCCAGAAGAGGGAAAGTAACCAGCCAACCCGGTTTGCAATTTTTTTATCGCTGTAGTGCAAAGCTATTTTATATCCATATTTAATGATCAATAACGACCATAAAGCGTGTAATAGCCTGACAACATACATCTTGCCATGCGAATTGGTCAGGCCGATAAACTCAAGAAGTTTGAATAACAAATAGTGTATCCCGGTATAGAAAAAACTAAACCCTTTTGGGTTTCCACTTCCATCTTCATTCGGAAGCCATCCGTAAAAATCAGTGCCATCTACCCATGATTGTGCTACTTCGATTATCAGAAACTGATCATCAATCCAGCCGAAACCTTTTGAAAAGACTACAGCGAGCAGTCGAATGATTAATCCAGCTAAAAGAATAACATTTAGCGGGTGGTTTTCGTAGTATGTCTTCAGGCTGTTAATATTTGTTGGTTTTTGGCAATTGTTCTTTATTTCAGTTTACCACTTTACTTCACCTCTCCTCTCCTTAATGGCATGGTCATACAACGCGCTCCGCCACCACCACGCGAAAGTTCGTTACCCTGAATAGTTACCACAACTTTTGAATAATCTTCAAGTTTGGCATTACCCTTAACAATATCTTTCGCAGTAATTATTTCAAATCCACTATTGTTCAGCGCTTCAATGGTATTGACATTTCTTGCATAACCTATAACTTTTCCGGGCTCAAGGGCTACAAAGTTTGCTCCGCTCTGCCACTGTTCCCTTTCCATTATGGTCAGGTCGTTGTTTCCTCCGCAATAAACCGGTTCCAGATCCATTCCCAGGTTTCTTAAGGCTGCAAGTATGTTTTTTTTTTCTTTTATCGATACAACCTCACCTTTATCAATTGTAATATGAATGGTAAGCATGCGTGTTGAACTCATGATCAGCGGCTCGAAAATCATGCATTTATCTACATCAAGGAAGGTAAAAGTCATGTCAAGATGTATGAAAGATTCAGGGGTGTAAGGTAATTCCTGAACGATGATATGTTTTGTACCGGCCTGCGTTTTGAAATGTTCAATTACCGAGTCGATTCCTTGTGATGTTGTTCTTACTCCAGTTCCAATGAGTAATATGTCTTCCCTGGCAACAAGTACATCACCACCTTCAATGCTCGCTTTTCCTGACCTGTCGAAACTGCTGACAGGATTAACAATTTTTGTTTCAAATACCGGATGATATTTAAATATATTTTCCATGATGATGGCTTCGCGGTCGCGCACATGTTTGGCCATTTTTGCGATCATCACCTGATTGTTGACTGAAAAACCCGAATCCCTGGTAAAAAAGAAGTTTGGAAGCGGGTGAAGGCAATAATGTTCATTATCAAGGTATCGGGTGAGGCTATCCTTTTTCATTTCAACACCTTCTATCATCTGACGGGCGAGTTCTTTATTGTCTATCGCTTCAATGTAAGAGCAAAAGTCATCTTCATTTTGCTGCTCATTTTCACAAATTTGTTTTAGTAAATTTTGTTTAACATTATCATTCTTTAAAATGTCCTTAAGGAGATCTATTACCTCAAATACACGAGTATTTTTTTTAAGTACACCCAGAAAATTATTGTATTCAGGCATTGCGATCTCAAGGTTCAGGATGTCGCTGTACAAAGCCCTCTGTGCATTTTCCGGGGTCATGTTTTCTACTTCGGCACCGGGCGAATGTACGATCACACCTTCCAGTTTGCCAATTTCAGAATTTACATTAACAGAAAGTTTTTCCATGTCAGGATTTAATAATTGTCTCTGTGTATTCTACCCCTTTTAAGGGGAGATGTCATGCTTTTAAACATGACAGAGGCGTTTATCAAAATTACAAAACTAATCCACATCGGGTGTTGGATCTATAAATTCATATGAATTACCCAGATTCGCTAAAAATTTTAACAGATCCGCATAACGGACAACTACACTTGCTGTATTGTCGTTAGGATGAAAACTGATTTTATCAGCAGATTGAAGTTGCTGATCTATAAACAAATGAACATGATGCGTTTCATCATTAATTAAGCCAAACGGACTTACAGAACCGGGTTTTACGCCCAGGTATTTCATCAATCTTTTCTCAGAACCAAAAGTTAGCTTGCCCTGTTTTAATTTTTTCTCAAGACTTCTAATCGAAAAAGGTGTTGTGTCTTTAATGATAACCAAATAATGACGGTTACCTTTATGATTTCTGAAAAACAGATTTTTACAGTGTATTGAGTCGATCTCTTTCCAGTACTTTAGAGCGATCTCGATGGTATCCAATGGTGGATGTTCATAGACCTCGTATGCAATATCAAGTTCCTTAAGCTTGCTAAATACTTTATTTCGTGCTTCGGTGTTCATGTTGTTAGTTCCTTACACCCCGACCTGAAGGTCGGGGCAACTGATAATGCTCAACTTTAAACTTCAGACTTCAAACTTTAAACTTCAAACTTTTACTCAACCCAATCCACAATAAACAAGTTTGTATTGTGTGTACCTCCATTATTTCTGTTCGAAGAAAAGATCAGTTTCTGGCCATCGTAAGAAAACATCGGGAACGCATCAAATACCTTGTCATAGCTTATGCGCTCAAGTCCTGTTCCATCAAGATTAATCATATACAGATTGAATTCATAGCCACGTTTACTGGCATGGTTGGAACTAAAAATGACTTTCTCCCCCGAAGGATGAAAAAATGGTGCCCAGTTTGCTTTGCCTAGATTAGTGATTTGTTTTAGATCACTTCCGTCAACATTGCAGATGTACAGTTCCATGTTGGTTGGTTTAACAAGTCCTTCAGCCAACAGGTCCTTGTATTCATTAATATCTTCCTCCGTTTTAGGCCTTGAAGAACGAAAAATCAGTTTGTTTCCGTCCGGTGAGAAAAAAGCACCGCCATCATAGCCCAATTCATGGGTTATTTGAGTCTGGTTGCTACCATCAATATCACAAATATACAATTCAAGGTCACCACTTCTGTCAGATGTAAATACAATTTTATCGCCTTTTGGAGATACAGTTGCTTCGGCATCATATCCAGGCCCTGCAACAAGTGTATCAACAATATTTCCCTTCAAATCAGCAATATAAATATCAAAATCAGGATAGATTGGCCAAACATATTTACCATCTTCACGCCTTTTAGGTTCAGGAGGACAAGCATCGCTGCCTGATCTTGTAGATGCGTATAAAACAGTTGTGTCACCGGACATAAAATACGAGCAGGTGGTTCGTCCAAGTCCTTCACTGATCAGTTGAGGCATTTTATTTTTCATATTATCATCACTAAAAGGAAAAACATAGATTTGGTCGCAAGGGGCATTCCAATCTGGATTTTTTGCCTGGAAAACGATCATTGAATTATCAAAGCTGAAGTATGCTTCGGCATTATCTCCACCAAACGTAAGCTGCCTGATATTGGCCAGGTGTTTTTCCTGTGGATAGCGTGTAGTTGTATCAGCCTGCCTATCTGCATCTCCATGATCATGTCCATGGTTTGATTTATTTTCATTTTCGCAGGAGATTAATCCGATTCCGATAAGCAGGATAGTTATATAAAAAATGGTTTTGAATTTCATTGTGAATTGTATAAGCACATATAAATAAAGTGGGCAAAGATAAAAAATAACCTTCCAACCACCCCTGATCTCACTTCGTTTCGATCTTCCCCTCCTTCACCGCCTGCCATAGTGGCTACGACGGCCAGGCAGGAGGGGAGTTTAGATACTTGTTCCAAACAAAATTTGTACTTTTTATTTATTCCTTCCCTGATAAGGGGAGGTGGTCGGAGACCGGAGGAGTTATTTTATCTTTTCTTTCAGATATTTCCCGGTAAATGATTCTTTACATTTTACCAGGTCTTCCGGAACCCCTTCAAAAACAACATGCCCACCACCATCACCGCCTTCAGGGCCAAGGTCGATGATCCAGTCGGCGGATTTAACCACTTCCATGTTGTGTTCAATAACAGTAACTGTGTGGCCTCGTTCAATTAGAGCATTGAATGAATGAAGCAGTTTGCTGATATCGTGGATGTGCAACCCGGTTGTCGGTTCATCAAAAATGAACATGGTTTTGCCTTCATTAATTCCTTTTGATAGAAAAAAGGCCAATTTGATCCGTTGAGCTTCGCCACCACTTAAGGTATTTGATGGCTGACCTAACCGAAGATATCCCAGTCCCACCTCTTCCAGTGGCTGAATTTTTTCAATGATTTTTTTAATTGTGGAATTCTTTTTTTCAACTGCATTAAAAAACTTATGGGCTTGGGTAACAGTCATGTCAAGGATGTCAGTAATAGATTTGTAGTTGAACTTAATTTCAAGCACTTCATCTTTGAATCGTTTACCAAGGCACTCATCACATGTGAGGTAAATATCGGCCATAAACTGCATTTCCACTTTAATCCGTCCTTCACCTTCGCAGTTATCGCACCGGCCACCGGCAATATTAAACGAGAAGAAACCTGGTTTGTAGCCTCTCAGTTTGGCAAGTTTCTGACTGGCAAAAAGTGATCTGATCTCATCAAATGCTTTTAAATATGTAGCGGGGTTTGAACGCGAGGAACGGCCGATTGGGTTTTGATCAACATACTCAATGGAGTGTATACAGTTAATGTCGCCATTAAGTAAACCGAATTTACCAGTCCGGTCTGCATAACCTCCGTATCGTTTTTTTAGGGCAGGGTAGAGGATGTCTCGTACCAGTGTAGATTTCCCTGAACCACTAACACCGGTAATTACATTTAAGGTGTTTAGCGGAAACTGAATATTGATGTTCTTCAGGTTATTTTCAAGTGCCCCTTTTATCTCAATATAGTCCCTCCATTTTCGCCTTCGTTCGGGTACTTTAATTTCTTTTCTACCCGTTAGGTATAAGGCTGTATAACTTTTATTATCGTTTTTCAGTTCATCGTATTTTCCCTGGAAAACAAGTTCCCCACCGTGTTCTCCGGCATCCGGGCCAATATCAATAATTTCATCCGCTTCTTTGATTACCTCTTCCTCGTGTTCAACAACCATCACGGTATTTCCCAGGTCGCGCAATCGCTTAAGCACAACAATTAATCGTTCGGTATCCCTAGGATGTAGGCCAATACTGGGTTCGTCAAGAATATACATAGAACCCACCAGGCTGCTCCCAAGTGATGTAGCCAGGTTTATTCGTTGAGATTCACCGCCACTTAATGAGTTGGACAGCCTGTTCATGGTTAAATATCCCAGGCCAACATCATTCAAAAATTGCAGCCGGCTTTTGATTTCGGTAAGGATACGTTTTGCGATTTTTGTATCGTGTGCATCCAATTTAATGGTGTCGAAAAAATCAGAAGCCTCATCAAGTTGCATTCGAACAATTTCTGAGATGGATTTACCATTGACCTTAACATAGTTCGCATCGCTTCTTAAACGGGTGCCTTTACAATCAGGGCACTTTGTTTTTCCACGATAGCGCGATAGCATAACCCTGTATTGTATTTTATAGGTCTGCTCTTCCACATACCTGAAAAAAGCATCTATCCCTTCGAAGTGTTCATTGCCTTTCCAGAGCAATTCTTTTTCGTCTTCAGTTAATTGGTAGTATGGTTTGTGGATAGGAAAATCGAACTTAAAAGCATTTGCCAGGAGATGATCCCTCCACTCGCTCATTTTTTCACCCTTCCAGCAGGCAACAGCTTCATCGTAGATAGATAGGCTTTTGTTGGGAATTACAAGATCTTCGTCAATACCAATAATGCTTCCGAAACCTTCGCAGGTTTTGCAGGCACCATAGGGGTTGTTGAAAGTGAACATATTTACGGATGGTTCTTCAAACTGAATACCATCAAGTTCAAACTGGTTTGAGTACTTTTCTTCTTTTTGTTTTCCCTCTAACTCGTATTTTATCCGGCAGGAACCATGGCCTTCATAAAACGCAGTCTGAATGGAATCAGCTATTCTGGCACTTAAATCATGATCATCATGGTCAACCTTTACACGGTCGATAACAAGAAAGCAATTCTTTGGTCTTGTTTTTTTGTCAATTTGCTCCAGTGCATCTTCAATCCGTGTAATCTCTCCATCTTTAAGTAAACGGCTGAATCCTTGTTGCATTAATATTTGAAGTTGCTGAACCAGTGTTCGGTTGCCATTCAGCAATAATGATGAATAAATCAGGATATTCGTATCCTGCGGCAGCGAAAAAATGTCATCGGCAATATCAGTAATGGTGTGCCTTTTGACCAGTCTTCCCGAAATCGGAGAAAAAGTTTTTCCAATTCTTGCGAACAAAAGTTTAATATACTCGTATAACTCGGTTGATGTGCCAACGGTAGAGCGCGGATTTCTTGTCTTTACCTTTTGTTCGATGGCTATCGCAGGAGAAATCCCATGGATTGCATCCATATCAGGTTTGTCCATACGGCCAAGGAATTGCCTGGCATAAGAACTCAGGCTTTCCACGTAGCGTCGCTGACCATCGGCATACAAGGTATCAAAGGCAAGTGATGATTTACCGGAACCCGATAAACCGGTGATGACCACCAGTTTTTTTCGGGGAATGGCTACACTCAGGTTCTTTAAATTGTTGACCCTTGATTTTACAACTATAATATGGTCTTTTGGGTTTGCTTTGGATATATCCCTTGCCATGTATTAAAAAATTGAGGCACAAAATTAGAATTAAATTTGCTTATGAAGTATTTGTGTATATATTTGCAATACCGACGAGCGTTTTAAAAATAATTACTAACCAAATAAGAGAGATTATCGAGAGAATTTTACCCTTTTTGTAAGTTGAACAAAACAGGATAAAATGAAAGTAGAAGCGGCTAGTGAACGCGAGTTAATCCGGGAATATCTTAACGGTAACCACTCAAGTCTCCAAACCCTTATCGAACGGCATCAAAACAGGTTGTATTCCTATATCTTTTTATTGGTAAAGAATAAACAACTGGCAGATGATGTGTTCCAGGATACCTATGTAAAGGTTATCAATACGTTAAAGCTGGGTAATTACAAAGAAGAAGGAAAGTTTATTCAATGGGTGATGCGTATCGCACATAACCTGGTGATTGATCATTTCAGGAAATCAAAAAAGATTCCATTTGTTGACAGTACAAAACCCGATTTCGATGTGTTTGATACGATCAACCATACTGATCCTTCCATTGAGGAGCAATTGGTAACCACACAAATCCACTCCGATGTGAACCATTTGTTGCATTTTTTACCGGAAGAGCAGAAAGAAGTGATCTATCTTCGTTGTTATGCAGGTTTGAGTTTTAAAGATATTGCCGAGCAAACAGAAGTAAGCATTAATACTGCATTGGGCAGAATGCGTTATGCGCTGATTAACCTGCGCAAAATCATCGAAGAAAAGCAGATTGTCCTAACCAATTAATAACCAGTTATTAAATATTTAATTGCTGACATGTAATACACATGTTGTGCAAATTATTTTCGGTTTTTTTCAGTGTGATAAAATAAATTGGTTTTCGGTTCGTTCATTATTTAAACGAAATATAAAACAGAAAATCAGCCTATGGCCAATTATTTTTACTCTGAAGAATTCCAGGATTATCCAAAAAGCAAGAAACGAAAGGTACCAAAGCATAATATCGGACCATCACAATTAACTTTAAAGTTCGTTATTGGATACGGAGCCGCACTATCGGTGATCAAATCATCAAAAATTGGAAACATGAAAATCCTGTTGAACTGATCGAAAAATCAGTAAAAGAATAAACCGCGATCTGAATAGATTGCGGTTTTTTTATTTTTGCCAACAGCTATGACAAAAAAAGAAAGATATAAATTAATCATAGAATATTTCAAGGAACACCGACCGGTTGCTGAAACTGAGCTGGAATATCGCTCGCCTTATGAATTAATGGTTGCAGTGATTCTATCGGCACAATGTACTGATAAACGTGTAAATATTATCTCCCAGGATTTCTTTAAAAGCTTTCCAACTGTTGAGCAATTGGCTGATGCGGATATTAAGCATATTTTTGAATTGATAAAAAGTTGTTCGTACCCAAATAACAAAGCCAAACACCTGTCGGGAATGGCCAGAATGTTATTAATGGATTTTAACGGAGTAGTTCCTGATGATATTGATGAATTGCAAAAGCTCCCCGGCGTGGGAAGAAAAACGGCCAATGTAATTGCATCTGTTGTTTTTAAAAAACCTGCGATGGCTGTTGATACGCATGTGTTCAGGGTATCAGACAGGCTGGGATTAACTACAAATTCAAAAAACCCATTGCAGACTGAAAAAGAGTTGGTGAAACATATTCCGGAGAAGTTAATACCACTTGCACACCATTGGTTGATACTGCATGGCAGGTATGTTTGTCAGGCTCGAAAACCAAAATGCGATGAAT
Organism: Chlorobiota bacterium; assembly: GCA_030596395.1. GTDB lineage: Bacteria > Bacteroidota > Bacteroidia > Bacteroidales > F082 > JAADID01. Next base: position 37,825 of record JAUVKF010000019.1, read on the forward strand.
GTGGTTTGAAGGAATATTGTCGTTTTTATCAGCGAAATAACAAAGTAAAAAATTGACCAGGTGATTTGTAATTACTGAAAAAACCGCTGGTTTTTAGCTTAAATATGTAATAAAATATTTTAAAATATGAAACTTGAAATAGGACAGAAAGCGCCTGACTTTAAGGGTGTTGATCAAAATGGAAATGTCATCTCAATGGATGATTTTAAAGGAAATAATCTCATCTTGTATTTTTACCCAAAGGACAATACACCCGGCTGTACAGCCGAATCATGTGATTTAAGAGACAATTATGAAATGTGGTTGTCCAAAGGGTATAAGGTGGTGGGTGTTAGTCCCGATAGCCAGCAATCGCATCAAAAATTTATTGCAAAGTTCGAACTCCCATTTCCATTAATTTCCGATACAGAAAAAGTGATCATTAAAAACTATGGTGCCTGGGGACTGAAAAAATTGTATGGAAAAGAATATGAGGGTTTACTCAGAACAACTTTTATTGTTAGCGAAAAAGGAATTATTGAGCATATCTTCACAAAAGTGAAAACAAAAGAACACTCAAAACAAATCATGGAGGTCATCGATTAAAAAGCACGAAATAATTGTAACTAACAACTGATCGTTAACGTAGAAGAAGCATACGCCTGTAAAAAGGCGTGGTCGCAGTAGAGAAGTTGGCTAACTCGTTCATACGCACTATGAAATATGGGGGTTCGACTCCCCCCTGCGACTCCGGAGTAAAAGATCAGTTGTTCGTTTTTTCTATAAATACAGCTGATCTTTTTTGTATTTTTACCCTCCCGTTTGATAAACAATTTAAGAGTATATAAAAACAAAAAATATAACACATGACCACAAACGACGCCAAAGAGAACAACGACAAATTAAAACAGCAAAGATTAAAAGCATTAGAAGCCACGCTTGGTAATATTGAGAAAAACTTCGGTAAAGGGACTATCATGAAATTGGGTGACAATCCAATTGAAAAAGTTGAGGTCATCTCGACCGGATCGATTGGTTTGAACCACGCACTTGGCGTTGGTGGAGTTCCAAAGGGCAGGGTAGTTGAAATTTACGGACCTGAGTCATCTGGTAAAACTACTCTTGCTTTGCATATTTTAGCAGAAGCACAAAAGGAGGGTGGTATCGCTGCATTTATTGATGCCGAGCATGCATTCGACCGGTTTTATGCTGATAAGCTTGGTGTTGATGTTGAAAATTTGCTCATTTCGCAGCCCGATAATGGTGAGCAGGCACTGGAAATTACTGACAGCCTCATACGATCAGCAGCCATTGATGTTGTTGTCATTGATTCGGTTGCTGCGTTAACACCAAGGAGTGAAATAGAGGGGGAGATGGGTGATTCGAAAATGGGGCTGCATGCACGTTTGATGTCGCAGGCACTCAGAAAATTAACTGCCAACATTAGTAAAACAGGTACTGTATGTATTTTCATCAATCAATTACGCGAGAAGATTGGTGTAATGTTTGGAAATCCTGAAACCACCACCGGAGGTAATGCATTGAAATTTTATGCTTCAGTACGGTTGGATATTCGGAAGATCAGCCAGATAAAGGATACTGATAATATTAAAGGTAACAGGACCAGGGTGAAAGTTGTAAAAAATAAAGTAGCACCACCTTTCCGTAAAGCCGAGTTTGATATCATTTATGGAGAAGGTATATCAAAGATTGGGGAGATCATTGATCTTGGGGTTGAATTTGGAATTATAAACAAGAGTGGTTCATGGTTCAGTTATGGTGAAACAAAACTTGGACAGGGTCGCGATGCCGTTAAGGCCTTGCTGCTGGATAACCCCGACCTGGTTGAAGAACTCGAACCGCAGATCATGGAAAAATTATCTGGCAATTAATTATCAGTATGAGACCTTTGTAAAACACCCATTTTGTCATCCTCGAGCGTAGCGAAGGATCTTTAAACACTTAATACTCAGATTGTAAAGATTCTTCACTTTGATCAGAATGACAATTGTTTTTAGGTTTTGCAAAGGTCTCAATATTTTAAAAGCTTAAATTATCAGTAAACCACTTTATCAAATGATAAGGTTCCCGAAAATTATTCTCATTATTTTGGTTGTAGCGATTGCCGCATGCCAATCGAATCAAACAGAAAAACACGCCAAAGAAGAAACAATACCCACTGTTTCTGACTCAATAGAGATATTAACCAATATGATCAACAATGACTCGGCTGATTATAAATTATATGCACATCGAGCCAGGTTAAACCTGGAAAAGGGGCTGGTTGATCCCGCCTTTCGTGACCTGAGCTATGCTATCGACATGAACCCAAATGATCCAGACCTGTATATTTTATTGGGTGATATTTATTTCATTATCGGGAAGAAGGAGAATTGCCTGCAAAGTTACCGGAAAGCCGCACAACTGAATCCGGATAGTGAAGAACCTCTCCTTAAGTTAGCTGAAACTTATTTAATCCTGAAAGAATACAAACAGGCGCTACAATATATTGAGCAGACACTCGGTATAAATGTAGAAAATGCAGAAGCTTATTATTTAAAAGGAATCCAAAAAATGGAAACCGGTGATACTACAAATGCGCTTTTAAACCTGAAGATAGCCGGAAATCTTGATTCGACTTATTACGAAGCATTTATGCAGACAGGAGGTTTATATACAGCTATGGGCGATAGTCTGGCAATCGATTTTTATAAAGCAGCCCTAAAGGCAATCCCTGATGAAGAACGGGCCTTATTACTGCTTGCCATTTCGTACCAGGAAAATAACAATTTTGATCAGGCGCTTAGCACATATCAAAAGATCAATGAGTTATATCCCGCTAACAAAATTGCATTTTATAATACAGGATATATTTATATGGTTGAACTGATGGATTTTGAGCAAGCAAAAGAAGCTTTCCATCAGGCCATTAACATTGACCATTCCTATGTTGAAGCTGTTTATAACCTGGGAAGAATATATGAGGAAACAGGGGATTACGATCTGGCCCGAATTCAATATAAACAGGCACTTGAACTGGAAACAAATTATCCGCTGGCCATCGAAGGCTTAAATCGGTTGGATGATAGAGGGGAGTAGTGATTGGTGATTAGTGAATAGGGAATTGGGGAAATGGTTAATGAATACTTTACAAATCTATACAGCGGACTGGAGAATGAAGATTGTCTACCCATCCGGAACAAATCAGTAGCAGTGTGATTAGTCACATTGGTAACCAACAGACAAACAGCGAGCAACTAGTTTCCACTCAATATCCAAGTATGCTTCCCACCTGGTAAGTAATAAAAGCTACAAACCAAGCAGTGGCTGTGGTATATATTGCAAGAAAAGCCGACCATTTCCATTGACCGGATTCATGTTTGATGGCAGCAATAACAGCGATACAAGGGAAATAGATCAAAATGAAAAGCATGAAAGAAAGGGCAACCAATGGTGTGAAAATAGGCTGTCCTTTTTTGTGCCCATCTTCGTATGTCTGTTCGCGCAACTTGTTGATAAGTGGCTGGTTCTCATTAATATCTGGCTCCGTTTGATACAGCACACCCATTGTGCTGATCACGATCTCCTTTGCAACGCCACCAGCTATCAGGCTGACCCCCATTTTCCAGTCGTAGCCCAGTGGTCTGATAATTGGTTCGATAAATTTGCCTATTCTTCCAATAAACGAATTTTCTTGTTTTAAACGTTGCCTTTTTAATTCAAGAAATGATAGCGCTTCTTCTTTTTCTTTATCAAGATTAGCGGTATATTCAGTAGATTGATTGTTGCTTTGTAAGGCATCAGCATATGACCTTTCCACCGAAGTTTTTTCATGATCAATCTGCTCATTAATATAGTTGCCTACCGGGAAATATCCTAATGCCCATACGATTACGGAAGCTACAAGGATCACCGTACCCATTTTCCGTAAATACTGCTGACCTTTAAACCACGTTTGTTTAAATACCGAACGCAATACTGGCATACGATAGGGTGGAAGTTCCATTACAAATGGGATGGTTTGTTTCTTGAAAATTGTCTTTTTAAATATCCATGCAAATAATCCGGCTAAAAAGATGCCAAAAAGATAAATTCCAAATAAGATGGTACCCTGGTAGGCATCAAAAAAAGCACTGATCAGCAAAATATAAACCGGGTAGCGTGCACTGCACGACATAAAAGGAAGAATAAGCATAGTGACCAGCCTGTCGTTTTTACTTTCGATTGTGCGTGTTGCCATGATTGCCGGTACGTTGCACCCAAAACCCATCAACATTGGAATAAAGGATTTACCGTGCAAGCCTACCTTGTGCATTAGCTTGTCTATAATAAAGGCAATACGGGCCATATAACCTGAAGCTTCCATCAGGGTGATAAAGAAGAATAGAATCAGGATATTTGGAAGAAATACGATTACACCTCCAACTCCTCCTAATATTCCATCAACCATCAAATCTTTAAATATCCCAGCAGGTAGGATAGCTGATAATTTTGTCCCCAGCCACGAAACCCCAAATTCAATCCATTGCATTGGGTAATCGCCGATGAAGAACGTTGCCTGAAATGTAAACCAGATGGCAAGCAGGAAAATCGGGTAGCTTAGTAGTTTACTCGTAACCACTTTGTCGATGATACGGCTGTTGCTCATCCTGTAATCTTTGACCGATGGTTTCAAAGTTTCTTTTAAAGCACCTTCAATAAAGCCGTATTTGGCATCAGTAAAAATCGTTTCAGTGGTTTCGTTTCTTAGAGACTCAATCTCTGCTGATTTTTTGTCAGCAAATTCGATAATCTCATCAGCATTGCTGCAAGATTTAATTCGCTTTAATTCCTCTTCGTCATTTTCAAGCAGTTTAATGGCAAGATATCTTGGGGCAACCTTATTGGTGATTTCTTCATTTTCACCTGCATTGATCAGACTTTGTAAAGCCCCAATTGATTGTTCGATTTGATTCCTGTAATTGATGTGTATGTGCCGTACTGTAGGATCCCTGTCCTCGTGAACTTCAATGATTTTATTAAAAATATCGGTTATCCCTTTTCCTTTTGATCCTACGGTAGGAACCATTGGTATGCCAATCATTTTTCCCAGGCCCCGGTAATCAAATTCATCACCTTTTTCCGTAAATTCATCCCACATATTCAAGGCGATCACCACTTTTCGGTCCATATCGATCAACTGGGTGGTGAGGTACAGGTTACGTTCGAGGTTTGAAGTGTCGATTACATTAAGAATAACATCAGGCAATTCGTTGATCAGATGTTCCCTGACATAAATTTCCTCAGGAGTATAACTGGTGATGGAATAAGTTCCGGGCAGGTCAACAAGCTTGAAAGTATATCCGTTATGCTCAAACCTGGCTTCTTTGACATCAACAGTTATCCCACCATAATTGGCTACCCTTTCTTTTGAGTGGGAAGCAAAATTAAAAATGGTGGTTTTGCCACAGTTAGGATTCCCAACGAGGGCTACATTGATTATTTTGCTTTTTGAAAGTGGAGCCAGGTTGAGGGATTGTTCAATTTGAAGTGTACCATTGTAGGTGTTGTTATGGCCATTATTGCCTCCATTTTCGGATACTTCAATCAGCATTGCCTCATTTCTTCTCAGTGAAACTTCATAACCTAAAATGTTGTACTCAATTGGATCGCGAAGCGGGGCGTTTTTCACAACAATTACCTGCTTACCTACTACAAACCCCATTTCAATAATACGTTTGCGAAAAGCTCCACGGCCCTTCACCTTACTGATTATTGCTTTTTCACCGGTCTTGAGGTCGGCAAGTGTCATTTAAATAAGTTCCTTACAATTGATTAATAATTATTTCAAACTTACAATTGATTCTGGTAAGAATCTGCAAAGAAAGGTTTTTATTAAAGAGCAGAAGTACCTATCAATAGGTATTTTATCGAATTAACAAATTTAGAGAATGTTGAGCGAATCACTTAAAATATCTTCTTCGCTGTTGTAAATCAGGTGATGCAGTTGCGACATAATGTTGCTGATGCTATAACCCCAATGGTCGCTAAAAAGTGATTTACAGTCAGCCACAGCATTCTGGCGGGCGGCGATGGTGTTTTTTTGATAAAGCAGAACAAAGTCCTTCATATCCTGGTAAACATCAGTTATGTTTTCCGAAAGGCTTGCTTTTAATGGTTCTGTTTCGTTAATATATTGCGGGTCAATAATCCAGAACTCATCGTCTTTACCAAATTTTTCCCGTAGTGTGGTAAATATATTTTCCCACTGTTCCTCGGTTACAAACCGCATGTTGGCTTCGGGGTACTCAACAACTACATCCGGAATCAGGGTTCCTTTGGTGTACATGAGCGGTATCACACGGTGAACAAAATCAAATATTGATTTTTTTGATTTGTCATCGATCTCTTCCATAAAGAGGCAAAATTCATTAGCAACAAGCAACATTTCAAGTGCATTTTTGCCCATGGTGATGTCGTTGGGGAGTTCGGTCATAATGGTTGATTGTTATTCGTTATATGTTAGGTGTTAATTGTTGTTTGCAAAAGTAGTAAGATATGGGATTATTTTGAATGCCCACATAATAATGCTTTTTACAAGTATTATTTATTTTATCATCATTTATTTCCCTGGTGTGTGACGGTCTGTAGTAGAAAAAATTGTAACTTGCACAAGACTAAAAACCAAAACAAATGAAAACATTAATTTTATCAATAATCACCCTTCTGGTGGTTGGTGTTTGCTATGGGCAAGAGTCGAAAATAGATGAATTTAATGACCTTGATATTGCAAAAGCCCTTATCGGAAAGAAAGTAGAAAAGGTTGAAGATATAATAAAGCATTGCAATGTGGAATACTGGGTTACTAAAAATAATGAAGGTAAGATGTTCATATTTATTACTTACAGCGAAAGCATAAGGGCATGGAAGCTTAACATTGGTGACGTTTACAGTGAAATTGCAGGAAACGTGCGCAAGGTGGGAAGTAATATTGTTACAGAGGTTCATATTCGGTACCGGCACAATAATATGAATGACTTAAGGCATTTTTACTTGTATGAAAAACCTGAAGATGAACAACACCGAAAATTTGAAAAAGAACTCGGACAGGATGTTTCGCATTTTAAGATAATTCAATTTTAATAAGTTGGTTTGAACGATTATTTTTTAAATCAGTATTTAAATTAATTCAAAAGTTTATGCTCCCAAGTAAAAAACAGTTTAAGAATTGGTCACTCCCGAGCCAAGTCTCCTATTTAGCATTTATTTTTGGATTGTTTGCCCTGATTATAGGAGTTGGCCAGATATTGAATTGCGTAAAAAATGAGAAGAACAACAATAAAAAAGATAAAATGTATGCCACTACTGGTTCAATCGAAGAAATACCGTTAGTAGATTCGACTAAATATAAATTATATTTTGGGGGCATGGGTACTGGTATTCTTGGATATATGCTAAAGGAGGGTTTATATCTTGATAACTTTATTGTTTGCGGAGAATCAGAAAAACCAATGGTAAAACTTTCAGTAAAAGACGGTGGTATAAAATTAAGTGCAACATTTTATGATATAAACGATCAGGTTATTGGAGAATTGATAGAAAATGAATGGAGGTTAAATACGAATAACTATTTTAAAAGAAATTATGATAATAGCGCTATTGAAGTTATAGACAATTATAATGTTATTGTAATACAGATATTATTTAGTGATGAACGTATACAGGTTAATGGAGTTATGCATTGTGACCAAAATGTCTTGATAGGTAACAATAGTGAAACTAGATTGATAGCGAAAAGACTTATAAAAAATGAGATTATTGATCCTGAAACTGGGAAATCATTTAAAGAAACATATTTGGATAAAGGAAGGGCTATTAAAAAGATTTTTAAGTATTCAGGCAAGGATTGGTTAGGTACACGAAGATAATTACGAATGAAAACTTTTATTTATCTCCAAAATATATACCTATATCATATCCAATAAAAAACAAAACCCCTAAACCATAGAAGATTAAGGACTTAAATTTGTAGCGAGACCGAGAATTGAACTCGGGACCTCCGGGTTATGAATCCGACGCTCTAACCAACTGAGCTACCTCGCCATTTTGAGCATGCAAAAATATAAATTTCCAAACGTACATTTACACTTCTCATAAAATTTTAAGAAAACAGGGTTTTACTATCAATACTCTTTTTATGAAAGCCACTTTGAATTATACCCCACTGGCTAAAGTTTCCTGATTTAAGCCTCACGAATTCAATGACAATTAAATAAAGTTAAAAATTGTAGGGTTTAAGTCTCAGACTTAAACCAGAAGGTTTTGGGCTTGCAGAGAAAATAAGCTGAAAGAAAACAGGATAATTAAAAATTGGTTTTTAACTTTCATTTACCTTTTTGTATAGGTTTCGACTCAAAATATTCATTAAGTTTTTCGTTTTCACTTATTAACTGTGTGACGTTATAGTCATAAAATTTATTTCGTAAATCACCCGCATTAGCAGAAAAAGATTGGATCACTATATAAGAGTCTTCATAAACGTCTTTAACCCTGAACAATAAATTAGTCTTTATGTAGTGATAATCATATATATCTAATATATATAACTGGCGAAGTGATTCCTCGTGAATTTTTAAAAAATACTTTAAAGCTTTTTCCCGTTCAATCAAAATATCTTTTCCTTTAAAATCTTTTGATAAGACTTTATCATATTCCTTGCTTCGACATCACCGGAAAGCGTTAACTTGATAATAGATATTTGACATACAATACGATTTGATTACACCAAAGTTAAAAGTTAAGAAACTTTAATGAAAAAGCCCGGTACCACACTCTTCCAGATTTGCAATCTGGAAATTAGGAGTTTAGGATTTGCTTCAAAGGAGTGCCTATAGCGTAATTCTATTGTTTATGTAATTGAATTCACACATGCTATTCTTAATTTGTTTTATTAGGGTTTCAAATCCTTTGCTCTTTACTTCCGGATTCGGAAATCCGGATGAGCGTATCCCCCTCTGGCTTAAGTCTCCAGAATTAAGACCCTGCTTCTACAACTTGTATAAATGATAAATTTATTGGTTTAAGTCAATGGCTTAAACCAGATAAGGAGGGTAGTAGTTTTTCTAACTGATTTTACTCTTAATAATAAATCTGTTTTTCAGTTGCTGGTATTCCTGATCAGAGATAATCCCTTTTCGTTTTAGCATAAACAGGTTTAGTATTTCGTCAGATTTACTACCAGGAGATCCACTATCTGGAATTTTCTGTTCGTCAATCTCATTGTCATTTAACTTCTGGACTTTCTCAATTTCTTTATTCCTGAAAAAATCTTCCAGATAGGCATGTAGAAAAAGATAGGTGAGTATAATAATGAGTATGACAGCAAATATGATCAGTAATACCCAGGTGTCATCGCTGATCTTTGATAAATTGCCTCTCGCGAAAACATGGAGATTTACTAGTAGTAAAGCAGTTATTAAGTATAACTTCTTCATAGGTATAAATTTACTTTCTCGTTCTATATGGTTTATACGTGAAATTACAAAAGTGGTTGGCTTGACCAGATAAATCCGTTTGTTAATAAATTTATAACAGGTTCAAAATCAGAACGAATACATGCTAACTAAATTCTGAATCAACATAAAAAAACCCCCTGCTTTGAGGCAGGGGGAATTTGCTATACTAGGGCCGTTGAAAAATCTAGGTTTCGTTAAGGC
>JAUVKF010000075.1 GCA_030596395.1 Chlorobiota bacterium
TTAAAGAATATCTCCCTGGAAGATATCTGGATAAAGTATAAATTTTATCCGAAATCTGTTCGTGGTATTAAATCGTTGAACAATGGTGAACAATACACGAAGATTGAAAAGAATTCAATAGTAGTTTATGATTATCGAACAGAAGATTCAATAACAACGCTGGTTGATGGGAATTTATTAATTCCGGAAGGGGAGGAGGATGCAATCCAAATCAGTTCATTCAAAATGAGTACGGATGGAAACAAGTTTTTATTTCCAACACAAACCGAAAGTATTTACAGGCACTCTTCAAAATCGGTTTTTTATTTGTACAATACGGAATCAAATTCATTGGAGAAATTGTCAACCGAAAAACAAAGGTTAGCTGATTTTTCACCCGATGGTTCTAAAATTGCATTTGTAAGAGACAATGACATTTTTGTTATAGATCTTAATTCAGGCCAGGAAACCCGCATTACAACGGACGGTAAGTTCAACCATATTATAAATGGCACATGTGACTGGGTTTACGAGGAAGAGTTTGGTTTTACCAAGGCATTCTTCTGGTCGCACGACAGCAAAAAGATTGCCTATTACCGCTTTGATGAAAGCCGGGTGAAAGAGTTTACAATGACCTACTTTGGTGAACTATACCCGGAATTATATACTTACAAATATCCCAAAGCGGGAGAGGACAATTCTCTGGTTGATATTTATGTTCACCACCTCGAAAGGAATAAAACCGTTATGATGGATGTGGGTGAAGAAACCGATCAATACATCCCAAGGATCAAATGGACCGAAAATTCAAATGTCCTTTCTATTCAACGCCTGAACCGTCTGCAAAATCACCTTGAGATTTTGTTGGCCGATGTAAACGATGGTGTTAGCCGTGTGATGTATTCAGAAACCAACAAATATTATGTTGATATTACTGATAACTTGTATTTTCTGGCCGATCATGAGCATTTTATTCTGACTTCTGAAATGGACGGTTACAACCACATTTATCTGTATAGTATAATGGATGGAATGGTAAGACAACTAACTTCAGGAAACTGGGTGGTAAAAAAGATATATGGATATGATAAAACCAAAAAAAGGGTTTATTATCAATCAACCGAAAGTTCTCCGTTAAACCGCGATGTGGCTTATGTTGACCTTAAAGGAAAACGCAAAACCCTATCATCAAAACTGGGCACCAACAGCGCTTCATTCAGTGAAAATTTCAAATATTACATTAATACATGGAGTGATGTTCATACACCATCTGTAATCACTGTTAACAAAGCTGACGGAAAAGAAGTACGGGTACTGGAAGATAACCAGGCAATGGTTGACAAACTGAAGGAATATAAAACGAGCAAAACTGAATTCTTTACCATTAGCTCACCGGAATTTACCCTGCCTGACGGGTCAGTTGTTAACCTCAATGCATGGAAAATCTTACCAACTGATTTTGATCCCGCAAAAAAATACCCGGTGCTGCTAAGCATTTATGGAGGTCCGGCATCACAGGAAGTCAGAAATTCGTGGGGATATTTTAATTATATGTGGTACCAGATGCTTGCAGAGCAAGGATATATTATTGTATCAGTTGATAACCGTGGAACCGGGTCACGAGGTGAAGAGTTTAAGAAAATGACTTACCAGGAATTAGGGAAATACGAAACCGTTGACTATATCGAAACAGCTAAATACCTTGGAACACTTGACTATGTTGACAAAGATAATATTGCAATATTTGGCTGGAGCTATGGTGGGTTTATGGCCGGTAATTGTATCACGCAGGGAGCAGATTATTTTAGTACAGCTATTGCAGTAGCACCTGTAACAAATTGGCGTTATTACGACAATATTTATACGGAACGGTTTATGCGTACTCCGCAGGAAAACCCTGACGGGTATGATAACAATTCTCCAATCAACCATGTTGAAAAGTTAAAGGGTAACCTCCTGCTAATTCATGGTAGCACGGACGACAACGTCCATTATCAAAACACCATGGACATGATAACAGCGCTTGTATCAGCCAACAAACAATTCGACCTATACATATACCCAAATAAAAATCATGGTATTTACGGTGGGAACACACGTTATCATTTATTTAAAAAAATAACAGATTATTTAAACGACAAAATGAAATAGACCGGTTATTGGATGAATCGGTTATTTGAGGACTGCTGACTGAGGATTGCTGACTGAGGAACTGCCGACTGAAGATTTGTCAAAGGTTAATGGGTTTTAGGAAATTAATTTTTGTTGGTGTTAAAAAAATTGTACTTTTGCCGCCCCTTATTATTAACAATTAAAAGAAAGAGGTATTAACGATGATCATTATTCCAGTAAAAGAAGGTGAAAACATCGACAGGGCCCTAAAGAAGTTCAAACGTAAATTTGAGAAGACGGGTACGATGAGAGAGTTGCGTTACAGGCAGAGGTTTACCAAACCTTCTGTTGAAAACAGAGAGCAGCGCTTGAAAGCGATTTACGTTCAACAACTTCGTCAGGCTGAAGAAGGATAACTTTTCAACCCTGTTTAGGGAAAATTAACAAAAAGAAACTTTGAATCAATTGGTTTTTTTACTATATTTGATTCGAAGTTTCTTTTTTAATGAGCGTAGCCAGCTTTATCCACTACATTACTTACGAGCGAAGGTATTCGGGGAATACTGTAAAAGCATACGATAACGATTTGCATGCTTTTACAACATTCCTTGAATCAACTTACAATCTGTCCGACCCGGTACAATCCAATCATGAAATGATCAGAAGCTGGATTGTGAAACTGATGGATGAAGGAATATCACCCCGGTCAGTTAATAGAAAAATCAGCAGTTTAAAATCCTACTTTAAATACTTGCTTAAAGAAGGGGTAATTGAGCGCAGTCCGGTTCAGCAAATAGTAACGGTAAGAGCTTCAAAGCAACTTCCATCTTACATCAGCCAGGAAGACATTATTGACTTTCTGAACCAACCGGTTGACACTGGCGATTTCAAATCATTACGAGATAAAATAATTATCGAGATCCTATATTCAACCGGTATCAGGAGAAGTGAATTAATCAGCCTTAAAAACTCTTCAATTGATAATCAGCGAAGCCTGTTAAAAGTTACCGGAAAAGGAAATAAAGAACGAATCATTCCGTTATCTAAAAAACTACTGGATCATATTCAGGAATACACTGATAGCAAACAAAAAACCATTAAAGCAAACTCGCCATATTTAATTGTTACCGATAAGGGCAAAAAAGTTTACCCTAAATTTATTTTAAGAAAAGTAAAAAGTGGTTTATCCGGCCTGAAGAATATCAAGAAAAGCCCGCACATCTTACGACACACTTTTGCTACACATATGTTGAATAATGGAGCCGATCTGAATGTGATTAAAGAATTATTAGGCCATGCCGATTTAACAGCAACCCAGGTTTACACACACAATACAATAAAACAGCTTAAATCAATATATAAAAAAGCCCACCCAAGGGCATAATTAAAAACGGAGGTTAGTATGAAAGTTAACATCACAGCAGTACACTTTAAAACTGATAAAAAACTGGAGAACTTTATTGAAAAAAAGATCGGAAAACTCACAGGGATGATAGAAGGTGTAATGGGATCAGAAGTAACCCTGAAGATAGAACCTTCTGAATCGAAAGAAAACAAAGTAGCCGAGATCAGACTCCTTATAAGAGGATACGACCTTTATGCAAAAAAACAAAGCAAGACCTTTGAACAAGCTACCGACACCGCTATCAGTGCACTTAAAAAACAACTCGAAAAGTATAAGGGAAGACTTCGAAAATAAAATTCAACTTTTTCCCCCAATTCTTTGGTTATTAAATCGAAAGTATATATTTTTGCAGACCTTTTTCAGAAAAGGTCTGTTTTTTTATGCAATCACGTTCTGAAAATACTGAAATACAAGATCATACGATCAAAAGGAAATATGATTTTGTGAAAATTGATCATGCCAGCATAGCTCAGTTGGTCAGAGCAGCTGATTTGTAATCAGCCGGTCGGGGGTTCGAATCCCTCTGCTGGCTCAGTTCATAAACATAATGATGGGGGGATACCGAAGCGGTCAAACGGGGCAGACTGTAAATCTGTTGGCTCAGCCTTCGGAGGTTCGAATCCTCCTCCCCCCACACCTCTGAGTGTAGAGTTTGGAGAGAAGGGTTTAGAGTTGATTGTACTCGAAACTCAAGACTCAAGACTCGGAACTTTTTAGCGGGAGTAGCTCATCTGGTAGAGCGACAGCCTTCCAAGCTGTAGGTGGCCGGTTCGAGCCCGGTCTCCCGCTCAGAATGCCGGGGTAGCTCAGGGGTAGAGCACTTCCTTGGTAAGGAAGGGGTCACGAGTTCAATTCTCGTCCTCGGCTCAAAGAGAAGAGATTTTTGAAAAGATAATATTAATTTTTAACAAGTTTTTGATATGGCTAAAGCAAAATTCGAACGTACCAAACCGCACGTTAACATTGGTACCATTGGGCACGTTGACCACGGAAAAACTACACTTACCGCTGCCATCACCCTTACTTTACAAGATAAAGGTTTGGCAGAGTTTGCGTCTTTTGATTCAATTGACAACGCACCTGAAGAAAAAGAAAGAGGTATTACTATTAACACTGCTCACGTTGAGTATGCGACAGAAAATCGTCACTATGCTCACGTTGACTGTCCCGGCCACGCCGACTATGTAAAGAACATGGTAACTGGTGCTGCCCAAATGGATGGCGCTATCCTGGTTGTTGCAGCAACTGATGGTCCAATGCCTCAAACGCGTGAGCATATCCTGCTCGCACGTCAGGTTGGTGTACCTAAAATTGTTGTATTCATGAATAAAGTTGACATGGTTGACGATGAAGAGTTACTCGAACTCGTTGACATGGAAATTCGTGACTTATTAAGCTTTTACGAGTTTGATGGTGACAATACACCAATTATTCAGGGATCAGCCCTTGGTGGATTAAATGGAGAAAGCAAATGGGTAGAAAAAATTCATGAATTGATGGACGCTGTTGATGAGTGGATTCCGTTACCGGTTCGTGATCAGGATAAACCATTCCTGATGCCGGTTGAGGATGTTTTCTCAATTACTGGTCGAGGTACTGTCGCTACTGGTAGAATTGAAACCGGAATTATCAACACAGGTGACCCGGTTGATATCATTGGTATGGGTGCCGAAAAACTGAAATCAGTTGTCACAGGTGTTGAGATGTTCCGTAAGATTCTTGATAGAGGCGAAGCTGGTGACAACGCTGGTTTACTTTTAAGAGGGATTGATAAAGATGAAATCACAAGGGGTATGGTAATTGCCAAACCTGGTAGTGTTACTCCACATAAACACTTCAATGCTGAAGTTTATATCCTGAAAAAAGAAGAAGGTGGTCGTCATACTCCTTTCCATAACAAATATCGTCCTCAGTTCTATTTCAGAACTACCGACGTAACCGGAGAGATTATGCTTCCTGATGGTGTTGAGATGGTGATGCCTGGTGATAACCTTACAATTGAAGTGCAGTTGATCGCTGAGATCGCAATGAACAAAGGTCTCCGTTTTGCTATCCGTGAAGGTGGACGTACAGTTGGAGCGGGTCAGGTAACTGAAATTCTTGACTAAGAGACAACATAAATAAAGGTTGAAGGTATTTCGGTTTTTTCCGGAATACCCTTGACTTGTAAATTACGGGTGTAGCTCAATTGGTAGAGTAGTGGTCTCCAAAACCATTGGTTGTGGGTTCGATTCCTACCACCCGTGCAAATAAAATGAAAATGGCTAAGTTAAATATATTTAATTATTTTAAAGAGAGTTACAACGAATGGATGCATAAAGTATCCTGGCCAACTTGGAGTGAGCTGCAGAATAGTGCAATTGTCGTATCCATTGCTTCCCTTATTATAGCGCTTGTCGTCTATTTGATGGATATTTCATTCTCAAGCATACTGGATAGTTTTTATAAATTATTCTAGTATGTTAATTAGAAGAAGCATTGTTCTGATCAATTATAAATACTAACTGTTTAAACAATTCCAACCTCCGTTATGAGCGAACAATCAGTACATAAATGGTATGTGGTAAGAGCGATCAGCGGTAAAGAAACCAAGGTGAAAGAATACCTTGAAAGCGAAATCAACCGCCTGAATCTTCAGGATCAGATTTTGCAGGTTTTAATACCAAAAGAGAAAGTTTACCAGATCCGAAAAGGAAAAAAAGTGAGCAAGGAGCGAAACTATTTTCCTGGATATGTATTGATCGAAGCTGAGCTTTCAGGTGAAGTCCCACACATTATCAAGAATGTTCCTAATGTTATTGGTTTTCTTGGAACACGTGGTATAGCTGAACCGATAAGGCCGGCCGAAGTGAAGCGCATACTTGGTAAAGTTGATGAATTAGCCGAGCAGGGTGAAGAAGTAAATATACCCTTTATTGTTGGTGAGACTGTTACAGTAATCGATGGTCCATTCAACAGCTTTAGCGGTATTATCGAAGAAATTAACGAGGAGAAGAAAAAGCTGAAGGTAATGGTTAAAATCTTCGGACGGAAAACACCGCTCGAACTCAACTTTATGCAGGTTGAAAAAGAATAGTTTAAACGAAATCTAAAAATTTTAAACATATAGTTTAAAATGGCAAAAGAAGTAAGTGGATTAATAAAATTACAAATCCGAGGAGGAGCAGCAAACCCTTCCCCGCCTGTTGGACCGGCTTTAGGTGCAAAAGGTGTGAATATCATGGAGTTTTGTAAGCAGTTTAATGCAAGAACACAGGATCAGGCCGGTAAGGTTATTCCTGTGATCATTTCTGTTTATAAAGACAAATCCTTTGAGTTCATCATCAAAACACCACCGGTTGCGGTTCAGATAAAAGAAGCTGCAAAGCTGAAATCCGGGTCACCGGAACCGAACCGAAATAAGGTGGCTACTATTACCTGGAACCAGGTTCAAACTATTGCTGAAGCAAAAATGAAAGACTTAAATGCTTTCACTGTTGAGTCGGCAATGAGAATGGTTGCAGGTACTGCACGTAGCATGGGAGTTAGGGTAAAAGGCAAATTTCCCGCGGAAGTTTAAAAAGTTAACGCATTTGTTAACAGGAGGAGAAAATGGCAAAATTGACAAAAAAATACAAAGAAGCTTTAGCCAAATTCGATCAGGAAAAACAGTACTCCATAACTGAAGCTATTGATTTGGTGAAAGAAATTTCATATGCCAAATTTGACGCTTCCGTAGATCTGAATATCAGATTAGGCGTTGACCCAAGAAAAGCTAATCAAATGATTAGGGGTTCCGTTACCTTGCCACATGGTACAGGTAAAGAAATCAGGGTCCTCGTCCTCTGTACACCAGACAAGGAGGAAGAAGCTAAAGCTGCCGGAGCCGATCATGTTGGATTGGAAGACTATGTTCAGAAGATCAAAGATGGTTGGACTGATATCGATGTTGTGATCACCATGCCAAGCGTAATGGCCAAGGTTGGTCAGTTAGGTAGAATATTAGGCCCTCGTGGTTTAATGCCTAACCCAAAAACCGGAACCGTTACCATGGAAGTTGGAAAAGCAGTATCTGCTGCTAAAGCTGGTAAAATTGATTTTAAAGTTGATAAATTTGGTATTGTGCATTCAATGGTAGCAAAACTTAGTTTTGATAACAATATGATTGCAGATAATGCCATGGAACTTGTCAATACTATTATCAAGATGAAACCTGCATCAGCAAAAGGTACATATGTAAGAAGTATTTACATGTCAAGTACAATGAGCCCTGGGGTTCAGGTTGATCCAAAATCGTTCTCTGCTACAAGTTAAAGCATTCAAAAGTTATGAGAAAAGAAGATAAAAAACAGCTTATCGATTCCTTAGCTCAGCAATTGACTGATAACAACAATTTCTATATTACTGATGTTTCAGATTTAAATGCCGAAGCATCAAGTAATCTCAGAAGACTTTGTTTTAAACATGGCATTAAAATGCGGGTTGTTAAAAACACCCTTCTGAAAAAAGCAATGGAGAATGTTGACAAGGATTACGAGGAGCTATACGTAACATTGAAAGGCAACACATCAATTATGTTTGCAGAAGGCGGAAACGTTCCTGCAAAAATGATTAAAGAGTTCAGGAAAAAATCTGAGAAACCAATTATAAAAGGAGCATACATCGAAGAGATGACTTACATTGGTGATGATCAGCTGAGTTTCCTTATTTCGATAAAATCGAAAAACGAACTTATTGCAGATGTTATTGCATTGTTGCAATCACCTGCTAAAAATGTTGTTTCAGCATTACAATCCGGCGGTTCACAACTATCCGGAATTCTTAAAACCTTATCTGAAAAAAGTGAATAAGGTACTAATACTTTTTTAAAATAATTTGAATTACAAACATTAAAAATAATATTAAAATGGCAGATTTAAAAGCATTTGCAGAACAACTGGTTAACCTTACTGTTAAAGAAGTAAATGAACTGGCTGACATCCTCAAAGAAGAATACGGCATTGAGCCGGCCGCTGCAGCAGTTGCAGTTGCAGGTCCAGCTGCCGATGGTGAAGCTGAAGTAGCTGAAGAACAAACTTCATTTGACGTTATTCTTACAGCTGCCGGACAGTCGAAACTCGCTGTTGTTAAACTGGTTAAGGAATTAACCAGCTTAGGACTTAAAGAAGCTAAGGAATTAGTTGATTCTGCACCGAAAGCCATCAGAGAAGGCGTTTCGAAAGACGAAGCCGACGCTTTGGAAGCACAGCTTAAAGAAGCTGGTGCTGAAGTTGAGGTTAAATAATTTTCAACCCTACAAAAAGTTGTGACCTCTACCTCGATTTCGGGGTAGAGGTTTACGGCTATACGTTCTTAACATCTTTCTTTCAATTAACTGGTTAAAAACCAGAAGTATTTTAAACTTTAAAATCAATTGCCTTGGCTGATATTAAAACCGAAAGAATTAGTTTCTCATCAACACAAAACCTGTTGCCTTATCCTGATTTCCTGGATATTCAATTGAAATCGTTTCAGGATTTCTTTCAGCTCGAAACAAATCCCGAAAACAGGAAAAATGAAGGCCTTTACAGAGTGTTTGCTGAAAATTTCCCAATTACTGATGCAAGAAACAACTTCGTTCTCGAATTTTTAGATTATTTCATCGACCCGCCCCGCTATTCATTAGATGAAACATTGGAGCGCGGATTGACTTATAGCGTGCCTTTAAAAGCTAAACTTAAACTATATTGTACCGACCCCGATCACGAAGATTTTGAAACCATCGTACAGGATGTTTATCTTGGGATGATTCCTTATATGACCCCCAGAGGTACTTTTGTTGTTAATGGTGCTGAACGTGTAGTGGTTTCTCAATTGCACCGGTCTCCGGGCGTATTTTTCGGTCAACACAGGCACGCAAATGGAACTCAGTTATATTCTGCAAGGATTATTCCTTTTAAAGGATCCTGGATGGAATTCTCAACTGACATTAACAGTGTGATGTATGCATACATCGACCGTAAAAAGAAAATGCCGGTTACTACATTGCTTCGTGCAATTGGTTATGAAACCGATCGTGATATCCTGGAGATATTTGAGCTTGCCCAGGAAGTAAAGGTAAGTAAAGCCGGACTGAAAAGAGTACTTGGAAGAACCCTGGCAGCAAGGGTTGTCCGTTCATGGTTTGAAGATTTTGTGGATGAAGACACCGGAGAAGTTGTTACCATCGAACGTAACGATGTAATCATTGAGCGGGAAACAATTCTCGCCAGTGAACATATTGAGCAAATTATTGATGCCAATGTAAAAACGGTTCTTTTGCACAAAGATGATCCGAACCTGACCGACTATTCCATTATTTTCAATACACTTCAGAAAGATACTACCAACTCTGAGAAAGAAGCGGTTGAATATATTTATTTCCAATTGAGAAATGCATTGCCTCCTGATGAGGAAACTGCACGTGGAATATTTGAAAAGTTGTTCTTTTCCGACAAAAGATATGACTTGGGTGAAGTTGGCCGTTACAGGATCAATAAGAAATTGAACCTTACTACATCTGAAGATACCAGAGTACTAACCAAGGAAGACATTATTCTGATTATCAAGTACCTAATTAAACTGGTTAATCAGAAAACTATTGTTGATGATATTGACCACCTTAGTAACCGTAGGGTAAGAACAGTTGGTGAGCAATTGTATAACCAGTTTGGAGTTGGCCTGGCACGTATGGCCAGAACAATCCGAGAAAGAATGAATGTTCGTGACAACGAGGTTTTCACCCCAACTGATTTGATCAATGCCAAAACACTTTCTTCAGTGATCAACTCTTTCTTTGGAACCAACCAGTTGTCGCAGTTTATGGATCAAACAAATCCGCTTTCTGAAATTACTCATAAACGTCGAATATCAGCATTGGGACCTGGTGGTTTATCCCGCGAAAGAGCAGGATTTGAGGTACGTGACGTACATTATACCCACTATGGAAGACTTTGTACTATTGAAACACCTGAAGGCCCGAACATTGGTTTGATATCTTCACTTTGTGTGTATGCTAAAATCAATAAGCTTGGATTTATTGAAACACCTTACAGGTTGGTTGACAATGGTATAGTTCAATACAATAAGCAGCCTATATTTTTAAGTGCGGAAGAAGAAGAAAATAAAATTATTGCACAGGCAAACAGTATCGTTGCCGAAGACGGTCAATTTGTAAATGATAAGGTAAAGGTGCGCTACCAGGCTGATTATCCAATCACACCCCGTGAAGAAGTGGGTATGATTGATATCGCACCTAACCAGATTGCATCTATTGCCGCATCCTTAATTCCGTTTCTTGAGCATGATGATGCTAACCGTGCGTTGATGGGATCGAATATGATGCGTCAGGCTGTTCCCTTATTAAATCCGGAAGCGCCTATTGTTGGTACCGGAATCGAATCAAACGTAGCTATTGATTCACGTGTGCTGATTAACGCAGAAGGGGATGGAATTGTTGAATATGTTGATGCTGATAAGATTATTATTCGCTATACACGTGGTGATGAAGAAAAACTGATCAGTTTTGATGATGACGTAAAAAAATATAAACTGCAAAAGTTCAAGCGAACAAATCAAAATACCTCGATCAATTTAAGGCCTATTGTTAAAAAAGGTGAGTCAGTTAAAAAAGATCAGGTGCTTTGTGAAGGTTATGGAACACAGAAAGGTGAGTTGGCGCTGGGTCGTAATCTCATGGTAGCATTCATGCCCTGGAAGGGATATAACTTTGAGGATGCCATCGTTATTTCAGAGAAGATTGTGAAAGAAGATATTTTTACTTCTGTTCACATCGAAGAATTTACACTGGAAGTTCGAGATACTAAACGAGGTATTGAAGAATTAACCAACGACATCCCAAATGTAAGTGCTGAAGCAACTAAGGATTTAGATGAAGATGGTTTGATTCGTGTTGGTGCCGAAGTAAAAGAGGGAGATATTTTAATTGGTAAGATTACACCGAAAGGAGAAAGTGATCCAACACCTGAAGAAAAATTGCTTCGTGCAATTTTCGGTGATAAAGCAGGAGATGTTAAAAACGCTTCACTCAAAGCACCTCCTTCAATGCGGGGTATTGTTTTAAGTAACAATCTCTTTTCGAGGACAATAAAAGACCGTCGCTCAAAGGTGAAGGAGAAGTCAGTTCTTGAAGAGCTTGATCAGGAATACAACGAGTATTTTACTAATCTCAAAACGAAGCTAATCGACAAATTAACTGTATTAGTAAGTAACCGTACTTCACAGGGTGTTCATAATAACTTTGGTGAGCAGGTTGTTCCTCAAAAAACCAAGTTTACACAGAAGATATTGAACAGTCTTGATTTTATTAACATCAATCCTGATAAATGGACTACGGATAAGGGTAAAAACAACCTTATCAAGCAGTTGATCAACAACTATAATATCAAGTACAAAGAGTTGCTTGGTATATATAACCGCAAGGCCTTCGTAGCTTCTGTTGGCGATGAATTACCACAGGGTATTGTTAAAATGGCCAAGGTATATATTGCCAAGAAACGGAAACTGAAAGTTGGTGACAAGATGGCTGGTAGGCATGGTAATAAAGGTATTGTTGCCAGAATTGTCCGTGAAGAAGATATGCCATTCCTCGAAGATGGAACACCTGTTGATATTGTTCTGAATCCGTTGGGTGTGCCATCCCGAATGAACCTTGGACAGATTTATGAAACTGTGCTGGGCTGGGCCGGTAAAAAACTGGGGATGACTTTTGGAACACCAATTTTTGATGGCGCTACCGTTGAACAGATTAATGACTACCTCAAGCAGGCTAAACTGCCGGAGAATGGAAGTACCTATCTCTATAACGGAGAAACAGGAGAGCGCTTTGACCAGCCGGCAACTGTTGGTTATATCTATATGCTGAAACTTCATCATATGGTTGATGACAAAATGCACGCCAGGTCAATCGGGCCATATTCGCTTATTACTCAACAACCATTGGGTGGTAAGGCGCAGTTTGGTGGACAACGTTTTGGTGAGATGGAGGTATGGGCACTTGAAGCTTATGGTGTTTCCAGTATTCTCCAGGAGATCCTGACTGTTAAATCGGATGACGTTACCGGACGTGCAAAAGCATACGAATCAATTGTAAAAGGTGAAGTTATGCCAACGCCTAATGTCCCTGAATCATTCAATGTATTGGTCCACGAATTAAGGGGACTTTGCCTGGATGTAAGCTTTGACTAATTTATTTCAACATTAACTGAATTTAATAAAAACAATATATGGCTTTCAGAAAAGATAGCAAAATCCCAAGCAGCTTCGATAAGATCACAATCAGCCTGGCATCACCAGAGGTTATTCTCGACCGTTCACATGGTGAAGTCTTGAAGCCCGAGACCATTAATTATCGTACGTACAAGCCGGAAAGAGACGGATTATTTTGTGAACGTATTTTCGGACCGGTAAAAGATTACGAATGTCATTGTGGTAAATACAAAAGAATCAGGTATAAAGGCATTGTTTGCGACCGCTGTGGAGTTGAAGTAACTGAAAAGAAAGTCCGTCGCGAACGTGGTGGTCATATTCAACTTGTAGTACCCGTAGTCCATATTTGGTTCTTCAGGTCGTTACCTAATAAAGTAGGGGCTTTATTGGGTTTGCAAACCAAAAAACTGGAAATGATCATCTATTATGAAAGATATGTTATTATCAACGCGGGTGTAAAGGAAGCAGATGGTATTAATTATATGGATTTCATCACTGAAGAAGAATACCTTGATATCCTTGAAACACTGCCACCGGAAAATCAATATCTTGATGATGACGATCCTGAAAAGTTTATCGCTAAAATGGGTGCAGAAGCTATCCATGATTTGATGGCAAGGTTGGATCTTGATAGAATTTCATACGAATTAAGGCACAAAGCAAATACTGAAACTTCGCAACAGCGTAAAGCAGATGCGCTGAAAAGGCTACAGGTATTCGAATCTTTCAGAGATGCACGAAACCGTGCTGAGAATCATCCCGAGTGGATGGTTGTAAAAATTGTACCTGTAATTCCTCCTGAATTAAGGCCATTGGTTCCATTAGATGGTGGACGTTTTGCCACATCCGATTTGAATGACCTTTACAGAAGGGTAATTATCAGGAACAACCGACTGAAACGATTGATTGAAATCAAAGCTCCCGATGTGATCATGCGAAATGAAAAACGCATGCTTCAGGAAGCTGTTGACTCACTCTTTGATAATTCACGAAAATCAAGCGCTGTAAAAACAGAATCAAACAGGCCACTTAAATCGTTGAGCGATAGCCTGAAAGGAAAACAAGGGCGATTTCGTCAAAACCTACTAGGTAAACGTGTTGATTATTCTGGCCGTTCGGTAATTGTGGTAGGGCCTGAACTTCAGCTTAACGAATGTGGTTTACCTAAAGATATGGCTGCTGAATTATTTAAGCCTTTTATCATCAGGAAACTTCTCGAACGCGGGATAGTTAAAACTGTAAAGTCTGCGAAAAAGATCGTAGAGCGTAAAGATGCAGTAGTGTGGGATATCCTCGAAAACATTTTGAAAGGTCATCCGGTATTACTCAACCGTGCTCCTACACTTCACCGCCTTGGTATTCAGGCATTCCAGCCAAAGCTGATTGAAGGTAAAGCTATTCAATTGCACCCACTGGTTTGTACCGCATTCAACGCTGACTTTGATGGTGACCAGATGGCTGTTCACGTTCCTTTAGGACATGCAGCTATCCTTGAAGCGCAGATATTAATGCTGGCTTCGCACAACATTCTGAATCCCGCAAACGGAGCACCAATTACTGTACCTTCTCAGGATATGGTACTTGGTTTATATTATATAACCAAAGGAAGAAAAAGCACAAACGCCCATCCTGTTAAAGGTGAAGGAATGAACTTCTACTCTCCGCAGGAAGTTATTATTGCATTTAATGAAAAAAGAGTTGATCTCCATGCAGTTATTAATGTAAAGGTTGATGTTAAAGTAGAAGGTGAACTTGTAAATCAGCTACTTGAAACTACTGTAGGGCGAGTTCTTTTCAACCAGGTTGTTCCTGAACAATACGGGTTCATTAACCAGTTACTTACCAAGAGATCGTTGAGGGATATTATCGGAGAGATACTAAAAGAAACCGGTACTGCTGTTACTTCACAATTCCTTGATGATATTAAAAACCTTGGTTTTGTAACTGCTTATAATGGTGGGCTTTCGTTTAACCTGGGTAATGTTTTAATCCCGGAAGTCAAAGAGAAACTGATTGAAGAAGCGAATGTAGAAGTTGACGAGGTGATGAACAATTACAACATGGGTTTCATTACCAATAATGAACGTTATAACCAGATCATTGATATTTGGACACATGCTAACTCAGCCCTTACTAATACCTTAATGAATGAACTTGCAAAAGATGATCAAGGGTTTAACCCTGTTTATATGATGCTGGATTCGGGTGCACGTGGATCTAAAGAACAGATCAGGCAACTATCGGGTATGAGGGGCTTGATGGCTAAACCACAAAAATCAGGTGCGACAGGAGGTGAGATTATTGAGAACCCGATTCTATCTAATTTTAAAGAAGGGCTTTCGGTTCTTGAGTACTTTATCTCTACACACGGTGCGCGTAAAGGTCTTGCCGATACCGCCCTGAAAACTGCCGATGCTGGTTATCTGACAAGAAGGTTAGTTGACGTAGCCCAGGATGTTGTTATTAATGAAGAAGATTGCGGTACTTTACGTGGACTTACCATCAGCGCACTGAAAAAGGGTGAAGATGTTGTTGAGTCGTTATTCGACAGAATACTGGGTCGTGTTACACTGCATGATGTATATCATCCGGTTTCAGGTGATCTAATGCTTGAAGGTGGTATGCAAATTGATGAAATAATGGCTGCTCAAATTGAAGAATCCCCAATTGAGTCAGTAGAGATCAGGTCAGTATTAACCTGTGAATCGAAAAGAGGTGTTTGTGCAAAGTGTTATGGACGTAACCTTGCATCAGGCCGTATGGTTCAAAAAGGAGAAGCGGTTGGCGTAATTGCAGCCCAATCAATTGGAGAACCAGGAACACAGCTTACATTGCGTACATTCCACCAGGGTGGTACAGCATCTAATATTGCTGTTACTGCCAAAATTGAGGTTAATTACGATGGTATTCTTGAAATTGATGAATTGCGTGTAGTTGACTTTAAAAATGTAGACGGTAAGAAGTACCAGATTGTTGTAGGCCGTTCAGCTGAGATGAAAATTTTAGATGATAAAACAGGGATCATCCTTCAATCGGGTAATGTTCCATATGCGTCAAATCTCTATGTTAAAAATGGATCGAAAGTTAAAAAAGGCAAGGTGATTGCTGACTGGGATCCATATAATGCTGTTATTCTTTCTGAAGTTTCTGGTAACATTGCTTTCGAAAACATTATTGAAGGACAAACCTATCGGGTAGAATCGGATGAACAGACGGGTTACTTTGAAAAAGTAATTATCGAAACCCGCCAGAAAGTTAAGAATCCACAAATTAAAGTGATAGATGATGAAGGAAATATAATCAGGAACTACGATTTACCGGTGGGTGCGCATATTCTTGTTGAAGAAGGTGAGAAAATCATATCAGGTAAAGTACTGGTGAAAATTCCACGTGCATTCGGTAAAGCCGGTGACATTACAGGTGGTTTGCCACGTGTTACTGAATTGTTTGAAGCAAGAAACCCATCGGAGCCAGCAGTAGTATCTGAAATTGATGGTGTGGTAAGCTTTGGTAAGAAATTAAAGCGCGGCAATCGTGAAGTTATTATTACTTCCAAAACAGGAGAAGAGAAAAAGTATCTCGTACCGACCAAGAAACAGATACTTGCTCAGGAAAACGACTTTGTTAAAGCGGGTACTTCACTCTCGGATGGTGCGATGACTCCTTCTGACATCCTGGCCATTAAAGGTCCCATGAAGGTGCAGGAATATATTGTAAATGAAATCCAGGAGGTTTATCGTTTACAGGGTGTGAAGATCAACGACAAGCATTTTGAAGTTATTGTCCGCCAGATGATGCGTAAAGTTCAGGTTGCGGATTCCGGAGACACAAGATTCCTTGAAAACGAACTTGTTAACAAGACAGAGTTCATGGAAGTGAATGATGAAATTTTTGGTAAGAAAGTTATTCTTGAACCTGGTGATTCAGAAACTGGAAAGAAAGGACAAATTGTAAGCGCCAGGAAATTACGGGAAGAAAACTCAACCCTTAAGCGTCGCGATAAAGTTCTTATCGAATCCAGGGATGCACAACCGGCAACTGCAACCCAGGTGCTTCAGGGAATTACCAAGGCATCATTACAAACTACCAGCTGGATATCAGCAGCTTCGTTCCAGGAAACTACAAAAGTTCTTACGCAGGCCTCAATTCAGGCCAAAACAGATAATCTGCTTGGATTGAAAGAAAACGTAATTGTTGGACACAAGATCCCGGCAGGTACAGGCCTTCGTGAATATGAAGATATAATTGTCGGATCGAAAGAGGAGTATGATTCTGTGATGGAATCAGCATCATTGACCGAAACTGAAACAGAAGATGCAGATGTATTAAACGATTAAATGATAATCATTTTAAAAGCGCTGTCGGATTACGATAGCGCTTTTTTAAAATATAAGAAAATGGACGAAAAAAAGAAAAAGAACCAAATCAATATTGAGTTGAGTGATGAGATTGCAGAAGGTATATATTCTAACCTTGCGATAATTACCCATTCTCATGCAGAATTTATTATTGATTTTGTAAAGTTGATGCCGGGAGCGCCAAAAGCCAAAGTAAAATCACGAATTATTTTAACCCCGGAACATGCGAAGCGATTACACCATGCATTGACAGATAACCTAAAGAAATTTGAATCGCTTCACGGGCCTATCAAAGAAACAAAACCAGAGAACATGCCTCCTTTTTCGATGGGAGGGCCAACAGCACAGGCATGACAAAGCAAATCGACAACGCAAAATAAAAAAGGTAGCCAATTATTGGCTACCTTTTTTATTTCCAAAGAAATGTCTTCGATTAATTTATGACAGAAAGTTTTTCTTTATAAACTGAAGATCCATTTCTAATATATATAATGTACATTCCTTTCGAATATTTAGTTGCGTCAATACTCAAGCTGGTTTTTGATCCTGATTCAACATAATCATTGAAGAGCACATCTACCCTGGCTCCAACAAGATTGTATATTTCAACAGTTGTGTTGGCATTTTCCGAAGCCACAAAGTTTAGTGTACCATAATTTGACATTGGATTAGGATAGACAACTAATTCCTGAACCTGGGTGTTGTTATTAATGTTAGCAATTGTTGATTTGTTATCACAGTGTCCGGGTCCAATAACTCCATTGTTATAATCATCAAGAATATCTTTTGTTGCAATAAAGTCTTTTCTGGTAGGATTCTTGCCTTTCATAACTTTAATTTCTGCCGGCGTATAGGTATTAAACAGGT